>JAJXZI010000079.1 GCA_021780115.1 bacterium
GCCGATTACATTGACTCCGTGTTCGGCCCGCCGCCCAAGCGCATGGGCTACCCCGGTCATCCGGAGATTGAGCTGGCGCTGGTCAAACTCTGGCGCGTCACCGGCCAGCGGCGCTACTTTGACCTGGCGCGGTTCTTCGTCGAGAACCGCGGAACCAAGTTCTTCGCCGAGGAACACCGCACCCCGCTCGACCGCTACGACGGCACCTACTGGCAGGATGACCTGCCGATCTGCGACCAGCGGAACATCAAAGGTCACGCCGTGCGCGCCACGTACCTGCTCTCCGGCGTCGTGGACGTGATGAGCGAGACCCGCGACCCGCGGCTCATCGCGATGGTCCACCGCGTCTGGCGCAACACGACGGAGAAGAACATGTACGTGACCGGCGGCATCGGCCCAAGCGCCAGCAACGAGGGCTTCACCACGGACTACGATCTGCCCAACCTCACCGCCTACCAGGAAACTTGCGCCTCGGTCGCGCTGAGCCTGTGGAACCTCCGCCTTGCGCTGCTCTACGGCGACGCCCGCTACGCCGACATCTTCGAGCGCTCGCTTTACAACGGCGTACTGGCCGGCGTGTCGCAGGACGGCACGCGCTTTTTCTACGTCAACCCGCTGGCCAGCACCGGCCGGCACCACCGCTCCGAATGGTTCGGTTGCGCCTGTTGCCCGCCGAACGTGGCGCGCACGCTGGCGTCGCTCGGCGGTTACGCCTACGCCGTGGCTGACGATTCGCTCTACGTGAACCTCTACATCCAGGGCGCGGCGAAGACGACCGTCGCTGGCCAGCCGGTGAACTTGAAGGTCGCCACCGATTATCCGTGGAGCGGCCAGGTCACGCTCCGGCCCGAGCCGGCGGCGCCGGCAAAATTCGACTTGCGCCTGCGCGTGCCCGGCTGGTGTGAGGGCGCGGCGGTCTCGGTCAACGGCACGCCCGTCACCGCGCCGCGCCGCGAGCGCGGTTATCTCGTGCTCTCCCGCGAATGGCGCAGCGGCGACGCGGTGGAGCTCGACCTGCCCCTGCCCGTGCGCCGGGTCACGGCCAATCCCCAGGTCAAGGACGACCGCGGCTGCGTGGCATTGCAGCGCGGGCCGATCGTCTATTGCCTCGAAGCCTGCGACAATCCCGCGCCGCTCTCCACGCTCTATCTGCCGCTCGATGCCGACCTCGTGGCGCAGAAACAGCCCGCGCTCTTGGATGGCGTCGTGGTCGTGAAGGGCCGGGCCGAAGTCGCCCCGGCGCAGGATTGGCAGCGCACGCTGTATCAAGCCGCGCCGCCCGTGCGCCGGGTGCCAATCCAAGCCATTCCGTATTACGCCTGGGACAACCGCCAGCCCGGCGCCATGCAGGTCTGGCTGCCGACAGCGCCGCCCACGCCCATCGTCGGCGGCTTGGAAACCCAGGCGAAGGTGCAGCTTTCGTTCACCAGCGGCAATTGCCAGCCCCAGGCGATCAACGACGGCAAGGAGCCGACGGGTTCCCGTCAGCACCCTGGCGCGCTCTGCCATTTCTGGCCGCACAAGGGCGGCGCGGAGTGGGCGCAATACACCTGGAAGCAACCCGTCACCGTCTGCGGCTCGAAGGTGTACTGGTTCGACGACACCGGCAGCGGCGAGTGCCGTCTCCCGAACTCCTGGCAAGTGCAGTATTTGGACGGCAGCGATTGGAAACCGGTATCAGCCGAAGGTCCGTACCCCGTCGAACTCGACCGTTGGTGCGAGGTAAAATTCGCGCCCGTCACCACGACCGCGCTGCGGCTGGCGCTCCAACTCAAACCGGATTGGTCCGTGGGCATCCACGAATGGAAAGTCGTCGCGTCCGACGACGACTAGGCCGGAACCTCGGTTTGCGCATGTCGCGGGCGGCCTTGGTGGCGAGCTTCCAGAACTTCGCCGGGAAGGATCCTTGGAACGTTCGCGCGCGGTCGCGGCGGACGTCTTGGCGGGGCGCGGTCAGTCGAGCCCGTACTTCTCGATCCACGCCTGCGGCAGCGTGCCGAAGCTCAGGAGCCAGTCGTTGAATTGCCGCAGACTCCACCCGCGGCCGACCATCAGGCGCTGACGCAGGCGCTCGTTTTCCAGCCGGCCCAGCCAATAGCTCATCGGCACCACCGGCGCGGCGGTGTACCAGTTCACGTCCGCTTGGGCGCGGGCCTGGGTGAAGCCGAGGTACCGGCGGAGGTGCGCGACGGCCTGCTCGTAACGGTAGCGGCCGGTTTGCAGGCGCAAGTCCACCAGGATGCGATGCACCCGCCAGAGCGCGTCGTGCAATTGCTGCACGCGCAGCCACGGCGCGCGGTTGATGCGCAGGTCGGCCACCATCTGCTCGCACCACAGTGTCCACCCTTCGTAGAACACCGCGTGGGCGAACAGCCGGCGCCACTTGCGCGGATGCCCGAAGGCGGTGACGAACTGGAGATGGTGGCCCGGATACGCCTCATGGGCGCAGGTGAGAGTGAGGCCGAAATGCTGCTGCTGCTCGGCCAATTTCTCCGCGGGGGTGCGTTGGGTGGCGCTGAGATCGTTCACCCAAAAGATGCCGCGCCGGCGCTTCTCCAGCGCGCCAGGCGCATCGTAGGCCGCCGTCGGAATGAGGTTGCGCAAGAAGTCCGGGACCGGGCGGACCTGCAACTCGTCGCCCTGCGGGAACGTCACGGCGCGCGCCGCCTTGAAGCCGTCGGCGACGCGGCGGGTCTCCTCACGGTACAGTTCCAGCAGTGGCTTGGCCGGCCGCCATTGGGAACGGAGATCGGCGATGATCTCCTCCGGGCTGCGGTTCCGGCCGAAACGCGCGCACTCCCGCTGGAGCAAGCCGCCGATGCGCCGGGCTTCGCCCAGCGCCAGCGCCTCGATCTGGCCGAGCGTGTAATCCAGACCGAGCTCGTCGCGGACCCGGCGTTGCAGCGTCTCGCCGCCGATGGCGAAGGATCTTGCGGGTGCGGTCGGACGCTCCATGACCAGGCTTCGGTACACCTCCAAGGCCCTCCGCGCGTCGTTCAGGAGCGCCGCGTCGCCGGGCCTTGGGTTCACCCGCTGGAGCACGTTGGCCACCGCATCGAACAACGCGCCCGCCCCGCCCACTGTCTGGTCCATGACCCGGCGCCAGACCGGCTCCGGCAGGCCGATCAGCCCGACGGTTTCGCCCAGAAAGCGCGGCGCTTCCCGCAGGAGCGAGCGCAGGTTCTTCGCGGCGCGCGCCGGTTCGTCTTCGCTGCGCTGCACTTCGTGGAGCAGGATGCCCAGCAGGGTTTGCGGGGCGCGCGGTTCGAGCGCGTGCCGGCGGCGGGCAAAATCCTCGCATTCGGCCAGCAGCAGGGCGCGGAACGCAAGCTGGTCGAGGTGCTGTTCGTTCGTCAACTCGCGCGGCGAAAGGCCTTCCAGCGCGCGCAAGGCCGCCCGGCGGTGGCACTCGCGTCGCTTCAGGAAACTCGTCGTGGCGCTGCCGAGTTTGCCTTCGCCGGACGGGACACCGAGGCTGGTGGCGTAGATCGGATTGTCCCGGAGCAGGCCTTCGAAGTAGCGGTCGAGCAGGCCTTCGAATTGTTGGGCGGTCGAGGTCATGGCGTTAAGAAGGTACGGACGGCCATCGCGGATGAGAGAAATTGGGTAGCGCGCAACGCTCTTGATCCGGTTCTAGCCCAGGCTCCGGCCCGTTGGGAAACAGGGCGGTGGCGGTCTCGGCGGCATCAACCCTTGAGAAAGTGCCGCAATGCCAGGGCGGCGACGGTCACCACCAGCATCAGGCCGCTGGGCATGAATTTCTTCGTCTTGGCCAGCCGCAGGGCGAAGACGACGATCAACGCCGCCAGCACGAGGTTGATCACCGCCTCGGCGACCGCGGCCTTGAACAGGCCGACGGTGCAGAGAATGAGGATGGCCGCCGACACAGCGGACGAGAGAAGGGAAACCTTGCTGCCGGCCTTGAAGAAGCCGATCAGCCCGCCGACCAGCAGCAGGAGGATGTAAACCCACAGAGTCGTGGTTGGATTCAGGTGCATCACCGGGCCAATGTTGCCCAAACCGCCGGAACATCAAGCCAGGAGTTCGGGCAGCGGCGCGTTCGTCCCTACCCTCGCTCGTTCGGGCATGCATGAGGGGAGGAAGCCCGGGCCACGCTGATGACACCCTGTCGGCAGGATATGGTGGGCGCTGAGGGATTCGAACCCCCGACCTACTCGGTGTAAACGAGACGCGCTAGCCACTGCGCCAAGCGCCCACAATGGTGTCTATCAATAACTCACGACCGTAATGCAGCCACAGAAACTGCGTTTTCCCGCATCGCTTCCACGTCGTAGCAGGCGGCGGATGATTCAAGCCCACTCCCGGGCAGGCGCGTTTCGCTGGGTCCGACGGAACCTGTACCGGTATGCTTCAAGCGGCGTTGATTATGCCCGGCTCCGGAGTGGCGGCAAGGAGATCCAAAGCCGCCACGAGTCCCCCCGACCGCGAGCCCGCCAGTCGCCGTCTCAAAAAGAGACCGCTTGGGCCCCCATCGGCACGGACAACCCCATCGGCGTCATCGCCATCGCCGGCAAGGTTCTCTGCGCGCCGGACCGAAGGCCGCTGCGGACGGCGGGCCGTTCGCGCTTTGGTGCTCGGGCAGGCGGCCGGTGGGTCTCCTCGGAGAGTCTGTGATATTTCCGGGTTAGCCCCAATGCCGGTTAGGAATTGATGTGAGAAAGTGCGTAACTCGTTCCAGCTGGGCAATTTTTGCCTTGTACAAATTTCGCCCGTGAGTCATTACGCTGGGGATGCGAACCCAATCGAGCGTCCCCGTTG
>JAJXZI010000050.1 GCA_021780115.1 bacterium
CCAAGCCAACGCTACCGCCTGACTCATGTTACCGATTGTTAGTGGGAATTGGTATAAGTTACGCGCCGATCCACCACTCCTGTGGATCTGCAAGCCCGGCCAAGGTCAGCACCGGTTCCGCCGAGGCATCCCGCCGCGGCAAGGCACTGAGGGCGTCGTCAGCCATCAGCGCGGAGACTAGCCCGCGGCCAGACGCAGAGAAGCCCATTCGGCGCGACAAGCGGGGCATCGAGACGGAACCACCCACTACTGTGAGACTCGGTCAGCCTGAAGATTCCACGCCCCGTAATCGTGAATCTGTTGCCAATCAGTTGATGGCGGCTGGGGACTCCGGCCGCACTGCTCCCGTGCAACTGCTGCCGCAGCCGGCGGTGCAGGCCAGACAATGCTCGCCGGTCCGAATCGTATGGTTCTCCAGGAACTCGGGTGTGACGTCCCACAGATACAACGGTTTGCCGTTGCGCATCTGCATCCCGAGCATCTGGTTGAAATCGCAGTCGTACACCTCACCCGTCCACCCGACGCTCAGCGTCGTGCGGCACATCAAGTCGTCCACCGTCGCCGGGTTGAAGCTGCGGGCGAGGAGTTCCAGGTAGGCGTCCCACTGGCCCAACCGGCGCAGTGTCTCGGCAAAGCGCGCGATGGGCTGATTTGTCAGGGTGAACAGGCGGTTGAACACGATGCCGAATTCACGCCCCAGCGCCGTCTTGTAGTCGGCTTCCAGTTCCGCCTGCGGGCCGGGAAGCTTCGGGCCGAGGGGATTATAGACGAGATTCAACGGCAGGCGCGTGCCGTAGCCCGCCGCGTTCAGCGTGCGCAGCGCCGCGATGCTCTTCTCGAACACGCCCGCGCCGCGCTGCTGGGCCACGTTCGCCGCGGTGTAGCAGGGCAATGACGCGACGATCTCGACTTCATGGGCCGCGAGATACTCCGGCAAGTCCGCGAAATCCGGTTCCGCGATAATGGTGAGATTGCAGCGGTCAATGACGCGGGCGCCGGCGCCCCGCCCCGTCTCGACGAAGTAACGGAAGCATTCGCTCAGTTCCGGCGCGCCGCCCGTGATGTCCACCGTTTCCGGCCGATGCTGGACGATCCACTCGCCGATGCGATGCGCCACGGTCTGGCTCACCATTTCGGTGCGCCACGGCCCGGCCGCCACGTGGCAGTGGTGGCAGGCCTGGTTGCACTTGCGGCCGACGTTTATCTGGAGCGTCTCCAACCGGCCCCGGCGCAAGGCCAGACCGTGGGCGGAGAGTTTTGTTTCAAAACGATTCATGTCCAGGGATACGAGCAGAGACCCGGCAGAACTATTCCCGCCTTTCCGACAGGGACAAAATTGCCGAAGTCTCGTATCACCAGAAGAAACCGCGCAAGGTTTCCCGGTTCTTCCGGGAAGTTGGGGTCTGGCAGCGAATTGCTTGGTATGAGGCGCAGTCGAGTGGAAAACTCCCCAAGGGGGATTGATTCCCGCCGTGCTGCGGTTGATTCCATGCCCCGGCAAGTCTTGAAAACACCCGTTCCAGACTCAACATTCCCGGATGAACCGGTTTCCCGGTGCGTCACCCCCTTGGCCCTGTGCAGCGGATGTCCGTCGAGAATCAGAAACACCGGACGGCGGCCGCCCTGCATCAGCCGGCGCAGGAACGCGCCCCCCTGCCCGGCGGCGACCCGACCGCGTACGACCAGGAACCACAGCAGCCCCTTCGCGCGCACGGCCGAGATCAGGTTCCAACCGAAACGCTGGCCGGTGCCCATCACAATGGGGGTCTGCCCCGCCGGGCCCCCCGGTCGTGCCCGCAGGATGGTCCGAGGGGACGCCCGCCGCGTCCCAGAAATAGATTTCCGCCCAGAGTGGGCGGGCCTGCGGCGAAGGCGTGGGTATTCGGGGACCAGCCCTTGCTCCTCCAGCGAGGGGTTTTGTTCGTAAGCCGCAAACATCAGACGCTGGCAAGTCCATCCCAACTGGGCCAGCCGCCGTCCGACCGAACGGACGCTCAGCTTCACGCCCAACCGATCCCGGATGAGCTTGGCCATCAGAGCGCGCGTCCCCAGCGCAAAGGGAAACTGGGGCTGCGGTGGACTTTTCATCGTAATGGTGTGGTTCAGCGGCGATGGCGGCCGGTCAGCCGGGGCTCGCGCCCCGGGGCTTTGCCCACCCGCAGCGCATCCCACCCACCCGCCCGGTAAAGGGATCGCCAGTTGTAAAGGCAGGCCCGCGCCATGCCCAGGGCGCGGATGACCGCCTCCGGGCTTTCACCCGCTTGCACCCGAGCTACGGCGCGCCGGCGGATTTCTTCGAGCGCTTTGCGGTCCATCGAGCGGGCGTCGCGACGGGGATGCGCCCTATCGGCAACCAAGCTAACCAACCACTCACTTGATGTCTAGCAATCAATGCACTCCTTAATAACTGTGCTCCTTCCGCCCGCGATGCGCGTTGGCTGCGAGCAGTTTGAGCCGTCGTCATTGCGGCGCTCGGCATCGGCCCGCGCCCCACCGCCCGGGGGGGAAGCGGAAGAGCGCCGGGGAGGACCGGGACCAGCGGCGGGAACCCCTTGCGCCGCCGGGGGCGGGGAGCAAGCGCGCGTTCGGCGGCCTCGCGGGCCTGGAGGCCGGAACGGTTCGCTCCGGGCGGCGACGGCCAACTGGCCGCCGGGGGCGCTGGCCGGCCGACCATCGCGGGACTGGCGAGGGAACTGGCGGAGGGTGAGCGGGCGATACTCCGCCCCCCCGTTTTGTTCAACCCGTCAGAGGAATCTTCCAGCACGTCGGTAAGGTTTGGGGGACTACACGGGGTGCGTTGCATGAAAGTTACCAGCCAGCCGGTCAAGCGGCTTTGAGCAACGGTTGATTCCAGAGGTAATCCCAACCGCCGACGCCAAGCAGAGCGCGGCGCAAGCTCGGCACTGCGGTTGCGCCGGACTCGGTCCCCAACATGCCCGATTGCTTGAGTCGTTGGCCCATGACCCGTTTGCCGCCCGCCTCCACGACCCCCGAGCCAATAAACCTGCCCCGCTGGCGGGCCGCCAAGAGGACCTGCGGGCCGAAAACTGGTCTGAGGAAGCAAGGCTGCCCAGATACGTCGCGCTCTGCGGGTCCCGCAAGGGAGGGCCTTTGGCATCGGTGCTGGTCTGGGTGAAGAACGCCGCCAACTTAAAGTTGCGCCAAACGCTGGATCTGCGAGGGATCCACGGTCAAGCCCGCCAGGGCCTGCAACTGCTGGCGGCTCTCCCCCAAAGGGAGTTGCGCCGCGGAGCGCCCCAACACGCGGGCCGCACCCGGAGTGCAACCGCCGATAATCCCCAGAACCTGGTCCAAAGGCCCCCCCTCCGGCCCCGGTGGATGGTGGTCGTCTCGCCTCAGGGGGACCGGCCCCCCAATACTGAGCCCTTCGCAGGCGCGGTCTCGCTAGCAGCGCTGGCCCGGCGGGAGCGCTGCCTCCGCCCCCGGCACTGGGGCCAGCAGGCCCTCCAAGAGCTGGCGACCATCCTCCAGCAGGGCGGCGCGCCATGTCGCTTCGATCCCACTCGGTGGGCGGCGTCTCGCCCCGCTCCAGGCGCCGCGGGAAGAGTTTCAGAAACGCTTCGGCTTCGCGTTCGCGTTCGCTTTGGGCTTCTGGGAGTTATTTTTAGCGTCACCGGTCCGCTCCGCACGGGTCAGGGCCACGGTCAGTTCCACGAAGTCCTCGGCCCACTCTTGGAAGCGCTGATGTCCAGCCCCGGCCTCCGGTAGAGCCGGAACTTCATCGGCGGGAACACAGCGCGTAAGGTTCCTGCCTCGGCGCCAAGACTGCGGCTTGTGGAAGGGACGGGCGCCCGAACCGGGCGATGGGGCGCAGAGTTTGCCCCGCTCCATGCGGGTGATCGTATTGATTTGCTGGAGGATTTCCTGGCGGCGTTGGAGGGGGGCACGGCGTATGTCGATACTGCTAGGGGGGATCATTCGGGGTGTAGGTGAGAGGTAGGGTGAGCGTTGGCAATGTGCCAGAAAGGCTGCCGTGCTGAGGCAGGCCGTACTGGCCGCCATACAGTTGGAAACCGAGCGGGGTGTTGCACGGGCTGCTGCCAGTGAGGGTAAAGGTGATCAGATGCCCGGCCGGGGTCGCCAGGCCCAGCGGCGTTGCGGTGTCGAAGTGACGGCCCACTGGGAGTCCAGTGTAACTATCAACATTGCCCGTCGGGTTGCCGCCCAAGTTGTATTCCTCGAGGTTGCTGAAGCCGTCTCCATCCTCATCGGCGCCGGGGTTCACGCGATCATGGCCGAAGTACTGGTATTCCCACGCGTAGGGCAGGCCGTTGTAGGGGTCGTTGCCCGTGCAGTAGTTGGTCATGGTGCCTTGGAAGGCCTGGCAATACTGGCAGTTCCAGGAGGGGACCGCGGTCGGGGCCGTCACCCCGCAGTACCAGGAATCTTGCAGGCTGACCACGCACTCGTTGGCATAAACGCCCGTCTCGCAGAATTCCAATTCGTAGTCGATCAGGCTATTGGTGGTCGGCCCGCAGACCCCGGGATCGGCCGGGTCGCCGTTGCAGTAATTAGCACTGCTACCGTCGAACTCGATGGCCGTCTGCGCAAAGCGGATTTTGAGGCAACTTAAATTGACATTGGTGGTGATGTAATAATCCCAGATGGCCGGGTTGGCCACCGGACCAGGGCAGTGGGTGCTCGTGCCATTCTGCCCGTAGTCCGTCTCTCCATAGACGTCGTCGTCCTTGGAGGTCAGGATGGACGGGGCCGCGTCGTAGCCATTGCAGACAATGCCCCCGTACAGCAGCAGG
>JAJXZI010000273.1:0-750 GCA_021780115.1 bacterium
TCTAGGCGACGTACCCTCCGTTGTACACGACCAAAGAGAGTTGGTTGGTTCCAACAAAGGCCGTCCAGCCCGGCAAAGCATTCGTTGTGGCAATCCGATTTGCCCATTGGGAGTTGGTTACGAATGCAACCTTCGCCGCCTCAAAATCCAGGTTCTGAAACGTGCCTTGGGCGCGCGCGGAGGTGGCGGCAACAGCCACCGTGACCAACCAAGCCCAGGCGCGTGGTTTCATATCAGCTCCTTGAGCGGAGAACCCTTGAGGTTGCTGGCGTGGTTCCAACGGACCTTTTGTCGCCACCGTAGAGGCGCCGCCAAACATAAGTCAGCAACCCCAGACCCAAAAGCAGCAACACCCCGTCGCTCGGCTCCGGCACGACAAATTCGATGTCATCGAGTTCGCTCAGCCAATGTGAGCTCGTGAAAGTCAACGTTGCAGTCCTCCCGGCGAAGGCCGAGATGTCTGCGGCGTACAGCGTGTAATTGGGCTCCGTGCCGAGCGCAACGTAGGAAAGCTTCTCGCCTCCCAGCGAGACTTGTACAGGCGAATCAAATTTGCTCTCTACCTTGAAAAAAAGCCAGTGGACACCAGCGGGAACCAGCCCGTTTTGGCGAATGGAACTATTCGGCGACGCCAGCATGACGCTAAAGCTGCCATCAATTGGGCCTCCGTTCGCGTCCAACAATGACACGGTCAATGGCGCGGTGAGGTTAGTCATGTCCAAAGCGATAGCCGTTAGTGAGTTAGTGAAC
>JAJXZI010000273.1:760-17725 GCA_021780115.1 bacterium
GCCACGAGTTATAAGGCGGATTCGTCAACAGGACCACTCGCGCCGCCTCAAAATCCAGGTTCTGAAACGTGCCTTGGGCGCGCGCGGAGGTGGCGGCAACGGCCACCGTGACCAACCAGACCCGGGCTCGTGGTTTCATATCCGCCCCCCAGCGGACCACTCTTGAGGCGGCCACCGTGAGGGCGCTTGCGAACAGACGCCAGCGTCCGCAGGCCCACCCGGGGCAGTGGCCAATTCGACCACCGGCCCGACTTCGCCAAACGAGCAAGCAATCGGGTGTACTCTTCATAACGCATTCCATTTTGAAATTCGTCGCTGTCTGCGGAAACGCACGGCCCCTGCGGCAGACGATCTGCACCTCGCGCGGCGGAAGACCCAGCCTCTGCCCCAGTTCCTTCCACGCGGAGGCGCCGACAAGGCCGTTCCCAGCGGCCGCCCACAGCGGCCGCGGTGAGTCTGCTCTGGCCGTCGGCTTGGTTCTGCCCGACGAAACGCTCATATACTGCACCGGAGTCGCGCCCCAAACCCGTCTGACCGGGGCGGACGCCCCTGAATGTCTTGAGGTTACCTCCCGCCCAGGGTCGCGAGAAAGGAAAATTCCGCCGGACGCGAAACCCGTTTTTTTCAGGCAATTCCGCAAAAGCGGCGTGCGCGCGGACGCCGTCCGCGCCTACGCGGTCAGCAGGCGCGTACGCGAAACTCACCTCCGCGCACGCGCCGGCCATTGGCGCGCATACGCCGACAGGCTCCGCGCGCCCGCTGTTCGGGGAAGCGTATGCGCGGGGCAGACCTGCTGTTCCAGAGAGGGTCCCCGCGCATACGCGCGCTCCCGGAACCAGCCCGCCGGCCATCCCCCGCATAAGCGGCCGGTATCGGCGCACGGGAAAAGGCCGTCGGGGGGCGCGCTTCCCCATGTGACTTTGCTTCGGCGGGGCCAGCCGATGCGCGGGGCGACCGGTTTCGATTTTCGGGTTCCGGCATTCCTTTGACTTTCGGATTTCAGCCGTCGGCGGTAGGCTGCGCCATGACCCGTCTGTCGAGTTGGTTTTCGCAGGTCGCGTCCGTGAGCAAACTGAGCCTGGAGACGATCTTCGAGCGCAAAGGCTCTTCCGCCGCGGCCACCTTCGGCATCGCCGGCGTCGTGGCGGTGCTGGTGGCCACGCTCTCCATCGCCCAGGGCTTTCTCCACGCGATGACGGCCTCGGGCGACCCGCTCACCGCCATCGTGCTGCGCAGCGGCTCGGACACGGAGATGATGAGCTTTTTCAACGGCGAGACCACCCGGATCATCGGCGACGCGCCGGGCATCGCCCAGTCCGGCGCCGGGCCGCTGGTGTCGCCTGAATTGTTCGTCATCATCAACCTGCCCAAACGCTCGACCGGCACCGATGCCAACGTGCCGCTGCGCGGCGTGAACCCGATCGCCTTTCCGGTGCATGACAACGTTCAAATCACGGAGGGCCGCCGGTTCGCGCCGGGCCGCAACGAGGTGATCGTGGGCGCGGGCGCCGCGAAGGAATTCGCCGGGCTGGATCTCGGCGCCACCCTCAAGGTCGGCCGCAGCGCGTGGAAAATCGTCGGCGTTTTCTCGGCCAACGGCGGACTGGCCGAATCGGAAATCTGGACGGACGCCACGCTCCTGCAGGGCGCCTACCAGCGCGGCAACAGCTTCCAGTCCGTGCTGGTCAAACTGGCCGCGCCCGAAACGTTCGCCGGCTTCCAGGCGGCGTTGACTTCAGACCCGCGGCTCACGGTGAAGGTCCAGCGGCAAACGGACTATTTCGTGAACCAGTCCACCACGGTCTATAACCTGATCACCGGCCTGGGCACGCTGATCGCTTCACTCATGGCCGTGGGCGCGGTGTTCGGCGCGCTGAACACGATGTACACCGCCGTCTCGGCCCGGACGCGCGAAATCGCCACCCTGCGGGCGCTTGGCTTTGGCACCGGCCCGGTGATCGTTTCGGTGATGATCGAATCGCTGGCCCTGGCGCTGGCAGGGGGGGCGATCGGCGCCGCTTCCGCCTATTTCGTCTTCAACGGGTATCGCGCCGCCACCATGAACTGGCAAAGCTTCAGTCAGGTCGCCTTCGCGTTCGCCGTCACCCCCGGCCTGCTCGTCAAGGGCGTGCTCTACGCGACGGTCATCGGCTTGATCGGCGGGCTGTTCCCCGCCCTCCGGGCGGCGCGCCTGCCGGTGGCCACGGCGTTGCGCGAGCTGTGAATTCGAAAGACGCCGCCCGCCGCGGAGGCGCGGAGTGCCGGCGCGAACGGCCAACCCAGTTCCACCCGGCGCTCCGCCCGGCCGCCCGCCTGTAACTGGCACGGCGGGCTGCTCTCGCGGCCGCAAATCCCATCGCTCCGACCATGCCCGTGCCGGCCCGCCCGGACGGGGCGCGGCGAGTTTGTTGTTGACATATAGACAAAATTGATCTAAACAGTCCGCATGAGAACGAACCGGGGAGAGTCGAGCCCGCGCTACCGCGCCCTGCTGCAACTCCTGCGCACGGCGGACACCGTCTGGGACGCCAGCCGCGGGTTCTTTGAGCGCTGGGACCTCGGCCCCAGCCAGTTCAACGTGCTCAACCTGCTCCACCTGGAGCCGGCGGGACTGTCCCAGAGCGAATTGGGCCGGCAGTTGATCATGCACCGGTCCAACGTGACCGGGTTGGTGGACCGCCTGGAGAAGCGCGGCCTGGTTGCGCGCCAGGACGTGGCCGCCGACCGCCGCGCCTACCGCGTCGTGCTCACCGCCGCGGGGACGAAGCTCATACGCGAGATTCTGCCCCGCTACTACGAGGGCGCCGAACGCGTCTGGGCCGGCCTCCCGCCCGAGCGCGTCCGCCAACTGGCCGCCGAACTCGCCAGCGTCGCGGAAAATGCCCGGCGCGTCGCGACGGCCAACAAGTCGTGACCCTCAACCGCCGATCTTCATGAACCCCTCCCCATCCCACGCTCCTCCACCGCAGGCGCCGGACCAGCCGTTCCAAGGCGCCCGCGCGGCGCTCGCGTTGCTGCTGCTGATCAATTTATTCAACTACGTCGACCGTTACGTGCTGGCGGCGGTGGTGGGGCCGGTCAAGCGACACTTCTTCGGCGAAGGCGGGTTTGCCAACCATGACGACGTGATGGCCAGGGCGCTCAACTGGTTCCAGCAACACGTCGGCTTCAAACCGGATGATGCCTGCCTGGGGCTGCTCGCCACCGCGTTCATGGTGATCTACATGGTCGGTTCGCCCATCTTCGCACGGCTGGCGGAGCGCCGATCGCGCTGGGGGCTCGTCGGCATCGGCGTGATTCTCTGGAGTCTGGCCAGTGGCGCTTCCGGGCTGGCAGCCACGTTTCTGATTCTCCTGCTGACGCGCTGTTTCGTCGGCATCGGCGAGGCGGCTTACGGTCCGGTGGCGCCGGCGGTCATTTCGGATCTTTATCCGGTCAAGTCCCGCGGCCGGGTGTTGGCTTGGTTTTACATGGCCATTCCGGTCGGCACCGCGCTGGGCTTCATGCTTGGTGAGGCGATCGCGAAGTCGGGTCTGGGCCAGTGGGGGGCCGCGACGCTCGGCATGAAGCCGGAAAGCTGGCGCTGGGCGTTCTACGTGGTGGTGATTCCGGGGATTCTTCTCGGGGTGGGGAGCTTCTTCATGCGCGAACCGCCGCGCGGCCAGGCCGACCTGGCGACCGCGGTGAACGCCGAAGCCACACACTGGCGGGCTTACTTGGTGCTGTTGCGGACGCCGTCGTACGTGCTTTGCACGCTCGGCATGGCGGCGATGACTTTCGCGATGGGTGGCATCGCGTTCTGGATGCCGTATTACTTGGAAGGCCTGCCGGGCGCTCCGGCCAAACCCATCACGGTGTTCGGCACGATCCTGGTACTGGCGGGCTTGGTGGGCACGCTGCTTGGTGGCTTGGCCGGCGACAAACTGCGCGCCCGCTTCCCCGGCTCCTACTTCCTGGTTTCGGGCGTGGCGATGCTGGCCGGTTTTCCTGTCTTTTTGGGCGTGCTGCACGCGCCGTTCCCCTGGATCTGGGTGCTGATTTTTCTCACCTGTTTTTGCCTGTTCTTCAACACCGGTCCGACCAACACGATCCTGGCAAACGTCACCCACCCGTCCATGCGCTCGGCGGCATTTGCCTTCAATATCTTCGTCATCCATGCGTTCGGCGACGCCGTCTCGCCCACGATCATCGGCCTGCTGAACGGTTACTTCGGCGGCAACATGAGCAAGTCGTTCTTCGTTGTCGGCCTGACGTTCCTGTTCGCGGGCGTGCTGTGGCTGGCGGGGATGAGATTCCTCAAACGCGACACGGAACGGGCGCCGACGCGGCTGGGGGAGGCGGCATAATGAAAGGTCGGATGCGGAGGATGGAATGAAATCCGAAGGAAGTCCGAAGCCCGAGGGCCGAAACGGGCAGACGACATCAACTTCGCCCGCGCCCGCGGCGGCGCCGACGTCAACGACTCTTCAATCCTCACGCCGGGACTTCGCGGCGATTGCACTCTGGGTCGTCGTGGCCGCGGCGGCTTTTCACGCCGCCTACGCCTCGACTGCGACAAGCTGGCTGGTAGCCGGATACCTCTTCGCGCTGCTGCAACTGGCCCGGGCCGAGACTTGGCGCAAGGCGTTCTATCCGGGCCTGGCGGTCGGACTGCTGATCGCCGGCGTGCGATTGGCGTTCTTCTGGACGCTCTTCTCCGCCGCGGCGATTGCGCTCTGGCTGGTCTATGCCTTTTGGATCGGGCTGTTCGTAGCGCTGGCGCGGTTGTGCCAGCGACGCCTCGGGCCGGTTTGGGGTTGGGTGGCGATTCCATTTGTCTGGACCGGTCTGGAGTATTTCCGCAGCGAGCTTTACTACCTCCGGTTCTCCTGGCTCAACGTCGGCTACGCCTTCGCCGAACTGCCGTGGACAATGCCGTTTCACACGCTGGGCGTGTATGGGCTGGGGTTTGCGCTGATGGCGGTTTGGTGCGCCGCCGCGCTGGCGTGGCGAAGGTCAAAAACTCTTGGCGCCATCGTCGGCGGGCTTGGCTTTGCAGTGATCTTCGGTTGGTGTGCGCACAGCGAAATCCCGAAGGACCGGCCGGCCACCGCCACGCTGGCCATCGCGGGGATTCAGATGGAGTTTCCGTCCGAAGCGGAAGTCCTGCTGCGCTTGAATGACCTGATTCGCCAGCATCCGGAAACGGAGTTGGTCGTGCTCAGCGAGTACACCTTCCAGGGGCCAGTTCCGGACACGATCAAGGCGTGGTGCCGGAACCACCACCGTTACCTTATTGTCGGCGGCGAAGAGCCGACTGCGGGAACCAACTTCTTCAACACCGCCTTCGTCATCGGCCCGACCGGCGACATCGTCTTCCGCCAGGCGAAGCGCGTGCCGATCCAGTTTTTCAAGGACGGCCTGCCCGCGCCGGAGCAGCGCGTCTGGGAATCGCCCTGGGGCAAAATCGGCCTCTGCATCTGCTACGACTTGAGCTACACGCGGGTCACCGACGGACTGATCCGCCAGGGCGCGCAAGCGATCATCTGCCCGACGATGGACGTGGAAACCTGGGGCCGCGCCCAGCATGAGTTGCACGCCCGGATCGCCCCGGTGCGCGCCGCCGAATACGGCGTGCCGATCTTCCGCCTCGCCAGCTCCGGCATCTCGCAACTTGTCGCCGCTTCGGGGCACGTCCGCGGCACCGCACCGTTCGGTGGAGAAGGCGACATGCTCGCCGGCCAACTGCCGTTGGCGCCACCGGGCCGCTTGCCGCTGGACCGCTGGCTGGCGCCGTTGTCCGTGGCGATCACAGTCCTCACCATCCTCGGCTTTGTGGTGCTCCATTTCGCGCGGGCGAAGGCGAGTCCGAAAGCAGCGCCCGCCGAACCGGTACACCCCCGGCCGGAACCGCGTGTAGGCCAGGCGTCGCGCCGTCATCCGTCTTAAAGCCGTCATTTTATGAACACACGCAGAGTCTCGTCCCGCATTCTCGTCGTTGTCGGCAGTTGCGCCATGCTGGTGGGAAGTCTCGATCCGATGGAGGGATCGCTGGTTATCCTTCCCGGCAGCGCGCTGGTAACGCTCGGCACGTTCCTAGGCGACGGAGGACGCCGATTGTTCCAGTACCGGGTCTTGATTTTCGCCTTGATCGCCGTCGGCGTCGGCGCGCTGTTCGGGTTGAGCGCGTTCGGCGGCATCGGGGGGCCGAGCGGACACTCGGCGTGGTGGGGGCTCTTGATCCTGCCCTATCCCATTGGCTGGGTCCTGGGCATGGTCAGCCTCGTGTTCGGGTTGATCCGAACCGTGCGCCATCGCCGCGCGCCTGACTCCCGTCTCAAACCCTAAAAACCTGCGACATGCTGACGATCCTCCGCCTCCTGCTCCGCTGGCTGTTCGGCTTCCGCGCCTTCAACGAAGGACCGCTCGCCACCCCGGGACCGGTGTTGCTGCTGCCGAATCACGTCTCGTGGTTCGACTGGCTGTTCCTGGGCGTGTGCCTGGACGACGACTGGAAATTCGTCACCTCCAGCGTCACCGCGCGGACCAGCCCGCTGCATCGGTTCCTCATGGTCAACCGCCGCACGTTTCCGATTGATCCGATGTCGCCCTACGCCGTCAAGCGCATGGCCGAGTATCTGCAAGGCGGTGGCCGGCTCGTGCTGTTTCCCGAAGGCCGGCTCTCGCGCACCGGCTGCCTGATGAAACTCTTCGACGGAACTGGCTTCCTGCTGCACAAGACCGGCGCGAAAGCCATCACCGCCTACCTGCGCGGGGCACACCGGCTGCCGTTCTCCAAGAACCCAGATCGCAAGCAGTGGTTTCCCCGCATTACGGTGCATTTCAGCGACGTGCTCACCGCGCCGAAACTCGAGGGGGTCAGCAACACGCAAGCCCGGCTGCGATTAACCCACTGGCTGCGGGACCGCTTCATCGACCAGCAATTCCAGGTGGAAATGGAGATCGGTCCGCGCACGTTGCCGGAAGCAATCCTCGAAGCTGCGAAACGCCGGCCCAAGCACGTCGGACTGGAAGACGTGCAAAACAAGCTGACCAATCGCCGTTTCCTGCAAGCCGCGGCGTTGCTGGCCAGGCAGTGGCAAAGTAGCGTCGGCGCCACGGTGGAGCGCATCGGCGTCCTGCTCCCCAACGTGAACGCGATGCCCGTCACTTTGCTGAGTCTCTGGGCCATCGGCAAGGTGCCGGCGATTCTGAACTACACCACCGGCTCCGCCGTGATGCGGGTCTGCGCCGAATTGGCAGGACTGCGCCAGATCATCACCTCGCGCGCCTTCGTCGAGCGGGCGAAGCTGGACCTCGCACCGCTCCGGGCGGCCGGCATCGAGTTCCTTTACCTCGAAGACGTGCGCCATCGCATTGGCGCCGTGCAGAAGCTGGGCGCCGCGCTGGGGTTGATCCGACTGCCGCCCACCCCGACGCGCGCCGCGAATGACGCCGCGGTCATCCTTTTCACGAGCGGCTCCGAAGGCGTGCCCAAGGGCGTCGAGCTTTCGCATCGCAACGTGCTCGCCAACATCCGCCAGATGCTCGCGGTGTGCGACCTGATGGACACGGACCGCTTCTTCAACGCGCTGCCGCTGTTCCACAGCTTCGGCCTGACCGCCGGCACGCTGCTGCCGCTCATCCGCGGAACCTTCGTGTTTCTCTACCCGTCGCCGCTGCATTATCGCGTCGTGCCAACGGTGCTTTACGACCGCGATTGCACGGTGTTCCTGGCCACGCCCACGTTCCTGAACGGCTACGCGCGCCGGGCGAACGCCTACGATTTCCGCACGGTGCGCTACCTCTTTGCCGCCGCGGAGAAATTACCGGCCTCCACCGCTGCCGTGTGGGCCCAGCGATTCGGCATCCGCGTCCTCGAAGGCTACGGCGCGACCGAGTGCAGCCCGGCCATCAGCCTCTGCGTGCCGCTCATGCCGCAACACGGCTCGGCGGGACGGTTGCTGCCCGGCATCGAATACCAACTCGAACCGGTCGAAGGCGTGGCCGAAGGCGGACGCCTGCTGGTGCGCGGGCCGAACGTCATGCGCGGCTATCTGAATCCGGACGCGAATGCGAAGTTCCAGGCGCTCGGCGGCTGGTACGACACCGGCGACATCGTGTCGGTGGACGCGGAAGGTTTCCTCCGGATTCTGGGTCGGCTCAAGCGCTTCGCCAAAGTTAGCGGCGAGATGGTGAGTCTGGCCGCGGTGGAAGACGCGCTCGCCGGGGCGTTCCCGGAATTCGGTTTGCGCTGCCAGATCGCCGTCATCGCCCAACCGTGCGAGGACAAAGGCGAGAAACTCATCGCCGTCACCAACGAGCCGCGGCTCACGACCGAGCAATTGCGAACGGCCATCAAGGCAAAGGGCTTGAGCAACCTCTGCGTGCCACGGGAGATCAGGTTCCTGAAAGAAATCCCGAAATTAGGGACTGGTAAGATCGATCATCGAACACTACAAAAGGCGTTAGTCGAATCATGAAACCACAATGGAAGATCGAGCGCCCTGCAACCGTCGCCGCTCCCTTGCTGACCGCTGGGGTGGCCACCCTGTTTAGAATCGATGACCTCGAGTCGCTTGTCAGGCCACTGTTCTGGCCACTGCTGTTCGCGAGTTTCGTTGCCGCAGGGCTACCCAGCGATCAAAATGCTTCATCAACCGCAATGCGCTAGCCGACGTTACGATGTCTTGTGCTTGACCGCGATGGGGGTGGTTGCACTCCTGGTAGCTCAGTTGTATGCGGCACTGCAAGCGGTCGATTTCTTCAGGTGGAGGGATTGGGGTCGGGTCTTCGACTTGAACCAAGTTTCAATACCCATGCTGATCGGATGGAGCCTTGGTTCAATCTCCCTGGCTTCGGCTCTCTGGCTATGCGGGAAGGCGCGCCTCCAGGAGCTTGTCGCTGTCTTCGCCTACTGGGTTAGCTTCATTCCTACGGTTTGGGTTGTGATAGGTTCGTTGGCGTGGTTGGGCGCCACGTACCAAGCCAAGGGAGGCATTCGGTTTCGCTTGTGAATCGAATCCGTGAACCCTGACCGCAACACGAAAGTCCCGACCGCCTGGCGTTGGCTGATTATCATCCAGCGCGGCAGCACCGAGGAATGGCGCAAGCTCTACGAGCGCTGCCAGGACCGCGCGTTTGCTGAATTGGTCGCTCGGGTACTGGCTTGGCGTGATCCGGACTTGCTGCCCTCGGCGCGGCCGTGGGCCTTCCTCCTCGAAGACCCGCACCCGGGACTGAAGGTGGACTTGCGTGAAAGCCACACCCATCCCGGTGCCTGACTCGGCCTCACTGTCGCAGCTGGTGGAGGCACTCCAAATGCGCGTCCACGGTCCAGCCTCGCTGCCAAGGCTCATCTACCTCCCCGGTCTGCACGGCGACTGGACGCTGGTCAGCAGCTTCCGCGCGGCAGTCGCGGGCAATGTGCGTTTCGTCGAGTTCACCTATCCGCGCAGCCTGACGTGGCGGGTTGAAGATTACGCGGCGGCGATTGAGGAGGCGCTGGCGGCGCACGGCCTCCGCTCCGGTTGGCTACTGGCGGAGTCGTTCGGATCGCAGGTCGGATGGGCGATGGTGGAAAGGCAGAAGCGACCGGCGACTACGTCGGGAGGACCTTCATTCAGCATTTCCGGCGTCATCCTCGTGGGCGGCTTTGTCAAGCACCCCTGGCCCTGGGGCGCGCGCCTGATGCGACACCTGGGCCAGGTGACACCGATGCCGGTGTATCGCGCGCTCCTTAGCGGCTACGAATTTTACGCCCACTTCCGCCACCGCCAGGCGCCGGAGACGCGCGCGAGCATCCGCGAATTCGTCGCTCGCCGCACGCTGCCAGATCGCCAAGCCATGCGGGCGCGGTTGGAACTCGTGGCCACCAACGATCCGCGTTCCATCGCGCGCCGAACCACGGTGCCGGTCTTTTACCTGGCCGGTCTGGTCGATCCGCTGGTGCCCTGGCCCTGGGTCCGCTGGTGGCTGCGCCGGAACTGCCCCGGCTATCGCGGCGGCAAGACCTGCTGGCGGGCGGACCACAACGTCCTGGGCACGCAGCCGAAGCTCGCCGCTCAGATCCTGCTTCGTTGGATCCGGGCGCCCAGCCCGGCACCTCTGGTCCGACCGGCGGACGCGAACCACTGATGGAGCGCGCCGGTCAGTGTCGGCAACCCTCGTTGATCGGCTCGTCGGTGGTCGCCGCCGTCGGCGCGACCAAGCCGTTGGCCAGCAGGTAGGCCTCGACTTCCTCGCCGCTGACGTCGGCCAGCATCCGGCCGTTGACTTCCACGCAAGGGCTGAGCGTCTGGCCGCTCCGCTCGATCATCTCGGAACGCTGCGCCGGGTCGTTGATGATGTCGCGGTCTTGGAACGGCAGGTCGTACTTGCGCAGGACGGCGCGCACGCCCTGGCTCCAACCACAGGTGGGTTTCAGGTAGGCTACGATATTCGGCTTATTCATGGGTTCAGTCTTCCTTTAATCTGTCACAGCCGGCTCCGATTGCAAATCCGTCCGCGGGGATTTTCGGTTGCGCCCCCGGCGCCGCGGAAGGATAACGGGGTGATGCCACACCGGATTCTCATCGCGCCGGACAAGTTCAAAGGCACGCTCACCGCCCGCCAGGCGGCGGAGGCCCTGGCCGCCGGCTGGCGTCGGGCCCGGCCGACGGACGCCCTCGACCTGTTGCCGATCACGGACGGCGGCGACGGTTTCGGCGCGGTCCTCGGAGCCGCCTGCGGCGCGGAGGGGCGAATCGTGGAGACGGTGGACGCCGCGCACCGCCCGGTTCGCTCCGAGTGGGGGTGGCAACCGGAGCGGAAACTGGCGATCGTCGAATCGGCGCGGATCGTCGGCCTGGCCCAGTTGCCCCCCGGCCGGTTTCATCCGTTCGAGCTGGACACGTTCGGCCTCGGCGCCGTGCTGCGCGCGGCGGAGGCGGCGGGAGCCAGGCGGTGCTTGATCGGGCTGGGCGGCAGCGCCACCAACGACGGCGGCCTGGGCGTGGCGCGGGCGCTCGGCTGGCAGTTCCTCAACAAACACGACGAACTCATCCACCGCTGGACGGAACTGCACGGTCTCTGCCTGCTGCATCCGCCGGCGGCGCCGCTGGGTTTCGAGGAGGTGGTGGTGGCGGTGGACGTGCGGAATCCCCTGCTCGGCCCGGCCGGTTGCACGCGGGTGTACGGGCCGCAGAAGGGACTGCGCCCGGAGGACTTTGAATTCGCCGAGCGCTGTCTGGGACAGCTCGCCCGCGTGGTCGAGCGGCAGCTTCGGCTGGCGGTCGCGGACGAGCCGGGCGCGGGGGCGGCGGGGGGACTGGGCTTCGGCTTGCGCTGTTTTGCCGGCGCCCGCCTGGAGCCGGGCTTCGCCGTGTTCGCCCGCCAGGCGCAATTGGCGGAACAGGTGCGGCAGGCGGACCTGGTGTTGACGGGCGAGGGCGCGATCGACGCCTCGAGCGCGATGGGCAAAGGCGTCGGCGAACTGGCGCGGCTGTGCCAGGAACGCGGCATTCCCTGCGTCGGTTTCGCCGGCCAGGTCAGCGCCGCGGCGCCGGCGGACGCGGGCTTTGCCCAGCTTTATTCGCTGACCCCAGAGTTCACCTCGGTGGAGAACGCGGTCGCCGAACCCGCCCTCTGGCTCGAACGCCTGGCCGAGCGCGCCGCCGGGCGCTGTCCCGTCTGATCTTTTTCGCCGAGGCAAAACAAGTGCTTCGCGCCGCGCAGGAAGATTTGGCCGTGGCTGAGGGCGGGCGAGGCGAAGGTTTTCTCGCCGATTTCGTTCCGCGCCAGGCGGACGAACTCCGGGCCAGGTTTCACCACGTTCATCACGCCCTCGTCGTTCAGGAAATAAACCCGGCCCCCGGCTGAGACGAGTGAGGCGTGTTGCTCGCCCAGCCGTTCGGCCCACGCCAGCTTGCCGGTGGCCGCCGCGAAGCAATGCGCGACCCCGGAGTCGGACACCACCAGGAAGTAGTCGCCCGCGACAAGGGGCGAAGGCACATAGGCCGCGCCTTTGATCGTGCGCCAGACGATATGCGTCTGGGTGACGTCGCCGGTGCCGTCGGGCCGGATCGCCAGGATGTGGTGGTCGGGAAAGCCGGCCGTGATCAGCAGCAACCCGGCCTGCTCGCTCCAGACCGGCGAGGCGACGAATTGCTCGGTGGGGCCGTCGATGATCCAGTGGCGCCGGCCGGTGTTCGGGTCGTAGCTGGCGACGCACTTGTCGCCGGACAACACCATTTGCGGGCGGCCGGCGAGGTCGCGGATGAGCGGCGTGCAGTAACTCCGGGTGTGGTGGTCGCGCGGCGTTTTCCACAACGTATGGCCGTCGGCACGGCTCAGCGCCACGAGGTAGGAATCGCCGTCGTGGTCGCCGTTCAGGATGACTTTGTCCCGGTACAACAGCGGCGAACTACAGAAGCCATGCATGCTGGCAAACGGCCCGGGTCGCACGGCCCAGCGCCGTCGGCCCGCAAAATCATACGCGGCGACGAACATCTGGTCCCGGTCGAGGAACGCGACATAGACCAGTTCGCCGTCCGTCGCCGGCGTGCTGGAGGCGAAGCTGTTGAGCGGATGCTTGCGCTCCAGCGGCGCAGTCAGCACCGGCTGCCGCCAGAGCATCGCGCCGGTAGGGCGGTCGAGACACAGGAGCACGCGCTCCTGCTGCTCCGGCAACGCGGCGACGGTGAAGACCCGATCGTCCCAGACAATCGGCGAGGCGTGGCCAGCGCCGGGCAGTTCGGTCTGCCAAACCACGTTGCTCGCCGCGCTCCAATGGAGGGGAACGCCGGCTTCCCGGCTGGTCCCGTCGAGGCGCGGGCCACGCCAGCATGGCCAGTTCTCGGCGGTCCCGCGGGTGGCGGCCAGCAGGATCACCAGGAGTGCGAAGCGAACTTTCAATTTCATCTTGGATTCCAAATGCGATCGTCTGCCGTCAGGGAAACCCGATGGGCATGCGCGCCGGCCAACGTAGCGCCGGCTGAACATCCCCGCTACCCCGGCGGGCGGGGTTTCTTTGCCCGCCAGCTCTGCTCGATCTGCTCGAGCGTCCGACCTTTCGTCTCGGGTACCCACCGCCACACCCCCAGCACAAGCACGACACAGAACGCGCCGTAAATGTAGAACGGGAAGGCGTGGTGGAACCGGTTCACCAACCACGAATCCTTCGCGTCCAGGATGGGGAAGGTCTGCGTGACGGCGTAGTCGGCCATCCACAGGAAGAACGTGGCCAGGCCCAGCGCACGGCCGCGGACGGCGGTGGGATAGATTTCGGACAGGATGACCCAGGTCACCGGGCCGACGGAGAGCCCGAAACACGCGACATAGATGAGGATGAAGAGGAGCATCCATTGGCTGACGGCGGCGGGCTCGGGCAGGAACTGGGCCATCAGACCCATCGCCGCCAGGCTCAGGCCCATGCCGGTCGCGCCCAGGAGCATCAGCGGTTTGCGGCCCCAGTGATCCACCGTGGCGATGGCCGCGATGGTGCAGAGCGCGCTGGCGCCGCCGATGACGATTTGCTGGAGCATCCCGGCCTCCACGCCCGTCGAGGCGCTCAGGTTCTTGAAAATGGTCGTGCCGAAATAGAGGAAGACGTTGATGCCGGTGACCTGTTGCAGAATGGCGAGCGCGATGCCGACGGCGAGCGGCCCCCGCAAGGCGCGTGAGAACACTTCGCCCCAGGTTCCCGCCTCCGCGGACAGTGATTGGCGGATGCCGGTGAGTTCGGCCTGCGCAAAACATTCGCCCGCCACCCGCGTGAGGATGGAACGGGCCTCGTCGGCGCGGTCCCGCTCGATGAGCCAGCGCGGGCTTTCGGGAATGACGAACAGCAGCAGGGCAAACGCGAGCGCCGGCAGACCGCCGCTGGCGAACATCCAACGCCAGCCGACCGTTTCGTTCCAGGTCTGGTCGCCGCTGCGGGCGATGAAGTAGTTGACGAAGTACACCAGCACGATGCCGCCGACGATGGCGATCTGGTTGACGGACACCATCCGCCCGCGCAGCCGTGCCGGGGTGATCTCGGCGATATACATCGGCGTGGACATGGAGGCGATACCGATGCCCAGCCCGCCCAGAAGGCGGAAGGCGATGAAGGTCCAGATGTCGCTCGGCACCGCCGTACCGACAGCGGAGACGAGAAAAAGCAGGGCCGCCAACCACAGTGCCTTCTTGCGTCCAAATCGGTCTGAAATGGGACCGACCAGGAGCACGCCCGCCGCGCACCCGAGCAGCACGCAACCGGACGCCCAGCCTTTCATCACCACGTTCAGTCCGAAACGCGCCGTGAGGAACTCGATCGCGCCGGAGATGACGCCGGTGTCGTAACCGAAGAGCAGGCCGCCGAGCGTGGCCACCAGGCAGACCGGCAACAAATAGGACCAGTTCGTCCGAACCGCAGCCGGCGAATCTCCGGCGACGGAAATGGTTGTGGAGGGCGGCATGGCTTGTTTTCGGTCAGACCTGCTGAGGCGCACAGCCCAGCAGGCTGCGGTTTGTTTTCATCCACCCGGCGTTGCCTGCGCAGCTTCTCTCGCGCCGCCTGCGGCGCGAGGAGAGAGGCGGTTAGTCTTCACCCTGTCCTCCGCATCTCAGATGCCGGCGAAACGATCAATGAAACCGCTACCCGTGCGCCGTGCGAGCGAATCACCGCGGTTCAGGACCTGATCGACCGTCCGGACAATTCCACTTGAACCTTGCGCGTCATGCGCCGGAGAGTGCGCAACCAAGCGGAAAGTTGTCAATGCCGGGCGCAACTTGACACCACCACCCTAACGGGGGCGTCAGCGGTTCCTCACCGAGCAACCGAAACCAACCAACGAAAGGAACTCGGATGACCTCGGGATCAGACGCGCCGCGCTTGCTGCGGGCCGTGGAACTGGAAGTCGTAGCCGGAGGACGGGAATGGATGCGGCAGCGGCTGGAGGAAAAACTCCAGCCCAAAGCCAGCCGCCACGGCGGAGTTTTTCCCCCAGAGCGGACGCAAAGCGCACCACCGACGACAGCCCCCTGCATCTGCGCACGGCCTTCGGGGCGGTGGCGCTCGGTGTGGGGCAGGGAAAAGACCCCGCTGATGGCCATTGGTCCAACTGCGAGAGCACTTGCATCATCTTGCCGTCGCTAGCAGGTTCCTGACAACCGTTTTTCCGGCGAGCATTCCGGGGTGCCCGAACCAGACCGGGGTCCGCCTCTCGCGGCCGGCCGGCTGGCATTCAGAACGAAGTTGTGCGCCACGGGCCACGGGCGGGCTCGATCACCTTCCCCGCTGACGCGCGGATCGGGCGCGCGGACGGGCCTTTCCTGCTCTTGGTGGCGCGAGCTTCCGATCTGGGTTGGGTGGTTGCCGCGCGAAAAGCTGTTCCATCGCCGACCGGGACTGCGCGTCGGCAATGGCCAGCAGGGAGAAGGTTCCTTCCGGGTGCGCCAACGGGGTCGCCATCACCAGCAGATCGAGCGTCTCCTCACGACAGCCGATGAAGCGCGTCAGCCGGTACTCGCGCAACTCCCGCCGCCCGGCCAGACTTTCGAGAATGGCGCTGACCGCGCCGCACGACCGGCAGATTTCCGCCGTGCCACAACCACCCTCGCCTTCGTCGGCGTGGACGCAGCCCAGCGCTTCACCCGGACGCAAGCCAAGCAGATCCCGGTGCTTCTTGGCGGAGGCCAGATCGAGCGCGCCCCGGCTGGCGAAGACGATTTGCCGCTGCGGATTCAAGATGAACACGCGGTTCAGCACGGCGTCCAGCAGTTCGGCAGTCAGCGGCACGCGTTCGAGCGCCGCCGCCTGGCGGTGGATGATCTCGATGGGGACTCGTTCCGCCGGGGCGAAGCGGCTGACCGGAATCCGCATGGCCTTTGTCATGGGCGGGAGTATGCGGTTTCGGCCCGGCCCGCTCAAGTGTTCGCTGAGTCACTTCGGCCGCCGAACGCCCAATCCCCCGTGGCCCAAGGGCCTTGCCGTGGTTCGGCGGCCGGTCCGACCGCGTCCAATTCGACTTCGAACAACAATTCGTCCCGGCAGATGTCGGCTTGCGTGGCCAACCGGGGCAGGAAGTCCAGACCGCGCCGCGCGATCCACGCCTCGAAAACCGACGCGTCTTCGAGCCGCTTGCAGTAGGCGGTCATGCGCGTGACGTCCGCAAAGCCCAGTCCGCGCGAGGCGAGGATGGCCTCGACGACTTCCAGGCTGAGCGCCACCTGGCGGTCGGGGTCGCCGAAGTGCGCGCTGCGACCGTCGGGCGCGATGCTGGCGGTGCCGGAGAGCAGGAGCCGCCGGCCGCCGGGCGCCGCCAGTTGCACCGCGCGGCTGAACGAACTGCCGTAGTCCGGCGCCGGGCACTGCAGCGGAGACGGCACCTCGCGGCCCGGCGCGGAGCCGTCGGCGCCCTGCACGGCCCAGGCGCCGGCGACCACCGCCGCGCCCGCCGGATTGCGGCTGCCAACGCCGGTGCTGGCGGGCACGAGACCGTTGAAAACCTGGCGCTGGCGGAAGAAGTCCGTGCGGACGGTGTTGAAGGGGCCGTACCAGGAAAGGATGTCGTCGAGGAGGAACGAAGTGCGCGCGACGTGCGCCAGGTTCATGCCCGCCTCGCCGAGCGCCTTCTCCAGACTTTCAAAGGTCGCCTGCGCCTGGGTGATTTTTGGCGCCGAGAGGTCGGCGGATCGCACGTCGCCCAGCAGGCAGTGCCTGGCCCGGCCGTCGTGGAAGACCCGGCCGATCGGGCGCCCGGCGAAATGGACCGTCCGCACCGCGACGCCCGCCACGGCGAAGACGTGCATCCCGGCAAGGGCGCCACCGGCCGACGCGCGGCCGTCCGCCCACATCACGGGCCAATCCACCGCGCCCAACTCCCGCTCGAGCGAATGCAGCGTCTCCACCCGCGCGGCGAGGGAGCCAAAGACCTCGTGCCGGACGACGGCGGCGCCCGTCTGCCGCAGGGCCGCGGCCAATCGGACGGCCGTCGCGGCCGGCGCTTCCCCTGGCAGGGGCCG
>JAJXZI010000273.1:17735-19201 GCA_021780115.1 bacterium
CACTCCCGGTAAGGCGCGGCGTGGAGGCCAGTCACGTCGAGACCAGGCGTCCGGTGCCGGACTAGGAGCGGGTGTGCGGGAGCGGGGACGGGCATGGCCTGGGTCATGATGTTTCCCCGGTTCGGTGAGGAAGTTCAGGTGGCGCGCCAACCAAGGCGGCGGGTTTCCCATCCGGGTCGCCACCGATCCGGCGTGTGGTCGTTGCAGCGTTCACGTTCGTCATCAGCGAGTATGCGGGGATTGTCGGTGGCGGCCGAACGGTTTGACAACAGGAATCTCTTCCCGCAGAACGGCCGCAGATGGCGGTGAAAGGAACGCCTCCCATCCGTCTGCAGCCGTGCTGAATGGGCGGGAAAAATACTGCTCTACGCCCCGCCGCCTCCAAGCGCGGCCTGGAATAGTCACGGGGAAAATGTTAACAGTCCATCTGCTTTATAGTATTATGCGATCATGCCTGAGAAATGGTGCGCCAAGATGTGCAGTGCCCGTTCTGGCGAGGTTGTTGTTTCGCCTCTTTCTCTCTCTCTGCTTGGCTCGTATTCGTGTGGGGCGCTGCTCGTCTTTTGGTGACGGAGTCAATCCCTGCCCGGCCAAGCCAAACTGCCCGTTGAAGGTGCGGCAGGTGACTGCAACCCCGGCGTGGGCCGCCTCAAAAGCCAGAATATTCACGGAAGGGGGCCAAGAGCGGAAGATACGGCATGCCGATGGAAGTTGGGCCGGGATCGAATCGGCCAGTTCCAGAATGTCTCCCATCGCTCGCCCCTGTACGTTCCCGCGCTCTCAGAGGCAGTTTGAAAATGCTCCAAACATCGTGTTAACGTTAACTATTATCAAATGGGGTGGAGAGACGAAGCCCTCTTCCGGGGACTTCCAATGACCGTGTTTTTCGTAATATTTGTCTCCGCATAAACAATGCACTACTCAACGCAAAAAGAGAGACAACTCGGATTGCTGGATGCCGCCCCGCAGAAGTGGCTGGGACCTGGCCCGGCGGACGATTTTGTCGCTCAGCACGTCCATCAACTCGGCCTTGGTGTCCGGCCGCCCGTTGGCCAAGCGACGCGGAGCATGTGGTCATCTGGGATCAGGCCGGGTTTCATCCCCAGCCAGAGTTGCCCGCGGTGCCGGCGCGGTTGCCTCGGGTGTCCTTGCCACCGGATCGCCCGGAACTCAATCCGACGGAAGCCCTCGGCGACGTGGTGAAGGATCGGATGGGCAATGTGCTGTGGGAGACGAGGGCCGACCGGGAGCAAGCCACCGGGGAGGAACTGCGCCCGCTGTGAGAAAACCCAGAATGCGTGCGGAGGTTGGTTTCCCACCCCTGATTGGTCGAACAAGTAAACGCTACCGAAACTGAGAATAGTGCAATGGGGCTATGCACCACTTTCCGCTAACCGCAATCAGTAGTAGAGTGGGGCATGGACGACCATCCAGAAACGGCGACTGAATTCCATGACTGGTTTCCG
>JAJXZI010000334.1 GCA_021780115.1 bacterium
CTGCGGCAATTCGCCCTCCGGCACTCCGCGCAAGTTCCAAAAGCGATCGCGGCCCCAGGAATTGAAGCAGCCGTGGTCACCGGTCTCGCGCACCGTGTCGAACACGTCGCAGAACTCGATGACGTGCCCGCCCCAGCAGCCGTCGCCGATGTTGATGCCGGCGCGCGGCACGTCGTAAATCGAGCAATGCCGCACGGTGATGTCCTGCGCCATGTCGATCTCCACCGGCGCCGTTTGCTTCTCGATGCGTCCGGTGCCGTGGATCAGGCAGTCATCCACCAGACACTCGGCGGGGAAATTGTCCGTCTGCGGCCCGGGCGTGCGGTCCAGCGACTGGAAATCGTTCTGCTGCTTCCAGCCGATGCCGTCGCGCACGGCCTTGGGATCGCCGATGAAAGCGAATCCGTTCGCGCCGGCGCCGGCGATGTGACAGCCGCGAAACGCGAGCCGGCGGTTGTAGTTGTTGACGAAAATCGCGTTGCCGCCGACGCGGTCCACGAAGCAATCCTCCACCGCGCAGTCCTCGGCGCCGTTGAACAGCAGCGCGCCGCCGCGGTAGGTGGTCCAGTCGGTGCGCAGCAGCGGCTCGCGGTTTTCCATGAACGTGCGCAGCGCGTGCCGGAAGGTCAGGCCGCGCAGCGTCACGAACTTCACCGGCGCCGCCGCGCTGCCGTCGAACTCGATCAGGTGACGCAGGCGGACGCCTTCCACTTTTGCCGTGGCGAGGTCCAAACCGGCGGGCGGATAGAAATAGAGCGTCGCGTTGCTGGCTTGCAGGAACCATTCGCCGGGCGCGTCGAGTTCCTCGAAGATGTTCTCGACGAACCGGTATTTCGGGTGCATCCCGGAGGAGCGGTTGTTCTGCCAGCCGCCTTCGTAAGTCAAGTGACCGGCGGCGTCCTTGCCGGTGATGACGTAGTGCATGCCGCCCCAGAGCGCGCCGTGCAGCGCGTGGATGTAACCGCCGCGCGGATCGGCCCAGCGGGCGACGCGCTGCGGGCTGATGGCATCGGGCGCGTAGCCGTTGAAGTGCGGCTCTTGGGGATCAAAATTCGGATACCGCGCCAGGACCTGGAGCGCGTCGTTGACGAACAACTGGTCGGTCGCGAACCCCGCCGGGACCTTCGCCTGGAGAATGCCGTCGCGATACGGCGTCCACGTCAGCTTGAGCAACTGCCCGCCGCTGATGACCGGTTCCTCGCCCGGGGCGGCAGCATAAACAACCGGGAACGCCTTCGTGCCCGAATCCGCGGCGGTGAACTGGAGTGTGGCTGGTAAGTAGAAAACGCCGGAATGCAGCCACACCGTCACCGGCGCGCGCCCGGCGAACCGGCGGGCCGACTGCTGCGCGGCCGCCAACGAGGCCAGTGGCTGGGCCGCAGTGCCGGGATTGGTGTCGCGGCCGGCGGGCGAGACGTGAATTTCGATCCCAAACGCTGGCGTCACGCAGAACGCCAACTGCACTGCGGCGGTCGCGCCGACAAGGTGCCTCATTTGACGAGTCATTTTCATATCACGGAACGGCAAAGCATCTGGGGACTTGCTGCCGACTGGGTGCGAGTTCTCTGGGAGCGAAACAGAGTCGGCAAAATCATCAGCAGACCAGCCCGCGCCTGTCGCGTAGCCGCCGGACCTCTTCATTGGCGGTGCGCGGCCACGATGTCGCGGATAGCGTCGAGGATTTCACGACGATTCCGGATGCCGCTCCAGTTGTAGATGCAGAGGTAGCGGCAGCGCGGTTGGCCCAGGGTCGCCGCCAGCGCGCGCCGCCAAGGCTCGCGCTGGCGGGGACCTTGATAAAGCCACTCCACCGCGGCCCAATACGGCGCGTCACTATGCTGGAGGGCCGACTGCACGCCGAGGTCCTTTTCGGGTGCATCGGCGTGCCGATAGAAGCTCCAGCCCGGACAACTGAAACGGTTCACCGCGGCTTGGTAAAGCAGTTCGCCCTCTTTCCAGCCGGCGGTGTGGGTGAACAAGCGTTCGCGCGGCACCCCTAACCACTGGGCCTCGCGCGCGAGGTCCTCCAGGTGCCGTCGCGCCACTTCGGCCAAGTCGGCTTCGGTGATCGCTCCCTCGCGCCGCAGGCCGGCGGTCTTGACGGCGGCGTAGCCGATTTGCACGACGCCGCGGGCCGGCGGTTGGTCGGCACGCAAGCCGGTCGAGGGATCGAGCCGTTCGGGCTGGGTAAGGAGGGAATTGCCATTGGGGTAATACCAGGCGTTGACACCAATGGAGGATTCCCAGCCGACCTTCAGTCCGATGAACAGGTGCCGCTGGTCCGCCGGCAGCGCCTTCCACCAGTCCAGCACGAGGGGAATCAACGCGGCCATTTCCGCGTGGCAGGCGGCACGGTAGCGCGGACTCATCAGGTTCGGTGGCGGCAGAACGCGCAACTGGCGCCCCCAGTTGCGCCAGGCGATTTTGATGGCGTCGTCCGGCGACCAGCCGGTCCACTCCACGTTCGCGCGGTTGGCCGCCGAGTAGCCGGGCGCGGCCGGATCCCACCAGTTCCACAAGTCCGGGCGGGCGCCCCACCAACTCTCGCCGTCAAGTTGGATGACGACCGGCAGGCCGGTTTCCTGCGAGCGGCGCAAGAACTGTTGCAAGTCGGCCGCCGTCTGGGCACGCGGCTGGGCGAAATAGGAGAAGATCGCGGCCGCGCCCACCGCAACCCTGGCGCCCGGCGAGTTGGTGAACTCGCGGCGGACCTGTCCGAAAGCCGAACTCGGCACGCCGTTGAGGACAATGAACTGCTGTGGCTCAGCCACCGGGGCGACCCAAGGGCTGGTGGAGCCAGTTAGAGTCAGCCTTGCCAAACTGTTCTCCCCGGATCCGGTCCGAACCACTCCGGGTTTGAAAGCGGCATTTGTGCCCGAGCCGGGAGGCACGGCGGAAGCCGTGGAGATGTCCCGGCAACGATCATCGTAACCGATGATGGGGGTGCCAGTCGTGGCGCTGGGAGCCGTGAAGTGGCCTGGATCGTTCAGCGCGTTCCCCTCGACTTGGAAGTTCGCGCAGCAGCTTAACCAAATCGCCTGCCGGCGACGCGGCTCCCCCGGGAGGGCCAGTGCGGTGTATTCCACGGGGCGATCAAAGCGGTTGCCAGCGATTACCCCGCCTGTGACGTGGTCCAGCGCAACGGCGGTTTCGCCGGGACGAATGAAGGTGTTGCCCATGATGACGATCTTGCTGAACTGTGACACGCTGGGGCCAAAGGTGTGGGAATAGACCGTGATGGTCGCGCCGTGAGGCATCGGGTTGACGTCGGCAAAGACGTTGCTGGTGATGGTGATGTCACGCGGCACTCCGCCTTCGACGTAGGGCATGACGCTGTTGAGTTCGAGGGCGCTGCCTTGACGCGTGAAGGTGCAGTTCCGGACAGTGCCGGGGCCAGATTGAATAAGCAGCCGTTGGTAGTTATCCTGCCAGGCGCAGTGCTGAATCGTCCAACCGGCGCAGGCGTGGTCCGGCCATTCGACGATGGAGTTCCTGAAACTCTCCGCCGGCTTGTCCAGAATCATCCGGGCGCCGTCGGAGCCTGTGACGAGCGCGCTGCCCAGCGTCTGGCCGGTTGTCTTGTCGTGGAATAGTAGCCGGTCGCCGACCGCCACATCACGCAGCACCGTGCGCTGGAACTCGGGGTTCAACTCAAAGGTCACGCGATTGCCGGCGATGCTCTGGATGTTGCCCCAGTAGCCGTGGAAATTCGCCGTGTCGTCGGTCGTGTGGCGGATCGTGACGTTGTCGAGCGTGGTGCCGTGGCGCGTCGCGCAGAACATGAATCCTTCTCCCCCTTGCCACTGGCTGGTGCCGGGACGAGGGCCAAGATAGCAGTTCTTCCAAAGGTGCCCGCCCTCACCGCCCCATTCGGCAGCCCAGCCTTTCGGCATGAACACGTTGAGGCCATCCAGGGTGAGATTGCCGCAGCGCACGAGTTCCAGCGCGCAGGAGACGGCATAAACGCACGACACTCCGTCGCCGACGCGCAACACGCCTTGCTCGCCGTAAGCGCGTTGCCAAGCCGGGTTGCGAATCGTCTCAAGCAGCGCCGGTTCCTGCATCGTGACCCAGTAACGTCCCGGCTGTGAACCGGGAGTGATGCCGCGATACTTCAGCCGGGTCCCGCCGCGTTGCAGCGCGTAAAGCGGCGCGCAAAAGGTGCCATCGGCTTTGAACGGCACAATGCGCTGTTCGAGCTGGCCGCTGAAGTTGGTGGGAACGGTCAGCCCGGGCGAGAGCTGGATCTCAATCCGGTTACTCGCGAAATCGAAGTCCATGATGCGCCCCTCGACGTGTCCCGGCGTGCCGCGATCGAGTGTGGCGCCACGAAAGACAAGGTTGCGGCACTCCTTGAACCCGACGGCAAAATGCGCGGTGGGCGCCTGGTCATCGGGCAGGTCGAACCAGAGCGTCGCGCCGGACGCGTCAATCGTGAAGGTCTGTTCTGCGTCGCGCTGCAATCCGGAGAATTCCAGCGCATACACCACGCCGGCTCGATCCCAGCGCTCTTTGCCAAAGCGGTAATCGCCCGGGGGAATCCGGACGGACCCGGCTCCGTTGCGGAACGCCGCCAACACCATCGGCACGATGCGCTTCCCCGCGTCACGCTGGGCCTGCTTCTGCGCTGCGGTGAACTGAGGGCCCGGTGGGCGGTCGAAACTGAAGGTGGCATCGGGCGCCTGGACAGCCGGCGCAGTCAGGATGCGCTGCTGCGCGGGCGTCAGGTTTTTCGGCCCGCCTGCTGGAACGGACGCGCCACTTCCCGACCCTGGTTCAAGGACCACAACCAGCACCGCCACCAGGACCAGGATGGCGATCGAACGGTTCAACTTCGATTTGCCGGGAGCTTTCATCAGGAACCGGTGCCGCCCGGCTTGGCCAGGCTTGGAACCGCGTAGATCGCCAGCCGGCGGATGCGCGGTTCGGCAACCGACTTCAGACAACGCCATCGAACTTTGCTCAGTTCCACCGGGGCAAAGGCGTCGATCTTCTTGTGTCCAATCGAGGTTCCGCGGCAGATCTCCTTCCAGTGTCCTTCCATGAGTCCTTCGATGACGTACTCCCGCACGCGTTCGCCTTCGAGGATGTTTTCCATCGTTACCACGCGGTCGATGACCGCCGGTTCAGCCAACGCCAACTCCACCACTTCTCCGGAACCCGTCGTCTCGGCCAGGCTCTTGCCGAACCGCCGCCGAATCTCGGCGCCGAACTCCTGGTACCGTTTCATGTCCGGCTCAGGAATCAGGCCGTCCGGGTCGGGATTGGCGTTGAGGAGCAGATTGCAGTTGTGCCCGACGGAGCGGGAATACCGATCCATCAGTTGGTTCACGGAGAGGAGGCGGCCCTCGGTGTGTGGTTCCCATAGCCAGACTCCCTGACGGATCGGCACGTCACATTCGCCCGGCAGCCACTTCGAGCCGTCCGGAGTCCCTGGTCCGTTGTAGTCCCGAACCTCGGGCACCGTGGCCCAGCACGGATAGGGCGCCACGCCGTCCTCGTTGCCGATCCAGCGGATCGAAGCCGCCGGCCCCTGGAAAACGATCGCCTGGGGCTGGAGCTTCCGCAGAATAGGCACGATGTCGGGACCGCCCTTGGCCGGGTCGAGAACGCCGCCGTCGAACCAGATTTCGGCCAACGGGCCGTAGTTACCCCACAACTCGTTGGCCATGCCCTCGCAGGTCCTGGCGTACCGGGCCTGCTTCTCCGGGTCCCCGCCTTTGCCGCGATTGACCAGCCCCGGATTGTCCACCTCGAGATAGCCGTTGCAGTCCATGTGACAATAAATGCCGGGCCGGATGCCATATTTGCGACAGGAGTTGACGAAGTCGCGCACCATGTCGCCCTGGCCATTTTTGTAGGGCGATTGCTTCATGCCGTAGGGATAGAGGTCGCTCTGCCAGTTCATGAACCCGCTGCCGTGTTTGGCGACGAAGACGGCATACCTGGCGCCCAGGGCCTTGGCTGCTTCCATCCACTGGTCGGTGTTGAGTTTCCTGGGATTGAAGACGCTGGGCTCCGGCCGCTGCTCATACTGGCGATGGTCCCAGCCCGGCTTGAACACGGGGACGTCATAGTGGATAAACAGGCCCAATTCCAAGTCCTGCCACGCGGCCTGTTCCGGAGTGGGCCGGGCCAGCTTCACCTCCGCCGACTGGGCTGCGGAAGCGGTAGCGAGGTGAACGGCCAGCGCCAGGGCGGCGATGCGGAAGGTCGCGCAGCGGCGGACGGTGTTGTCGTTCATCGTGGTTCGTTTTTGGATCTTCATTTCTTTGGTTTGAGGTCGCGAGGTTTCCGTTCCGGACAAGGGGATTTACATCCCCATTCAGTTCGTCGGCTCCAATTCGATGATTTCGCCCACGGCCGTCCGGAAGCTAAAACGGTCCCCGGCCCCAAGCTCGGCCGTTTTCCCACCGCGAACCAGCCGCACCTTGCGACCGGGCCAGGGATTTTGGCAACGTCTGGCCACGGGTCAGTTGGCGAATTTCCTCCGCGGACAGCGCGGCGGCCCATAGTTGCACGTCGTCAATGACGCCGTCGAAATACCAACGCCCGCCTCCATACAATTCCCGCCCAATGTTCAAGCGCCCGCCGGTGTCGGCAATCGGCACTGCCGTGTTGGCCTGTGCCTCGGGTATCAGCCGTACCGAGATCTGTAGGGGTATCTTCCCCTCGCAATGCAGCGAGGTCACGAGCAGGTTCTGGTTGGCGTCCACCCAAGAGCGCGTCTGCACAACAAGACCGTCCTTGGCGAAAGTCCCCCGCACCTCCGCCAGGGCGAGGCTTTGTTCTTGGTGATACGAGGCGCCGCGCAACGCTGGGATGCCAAGGCTCACCCGGCCAACGGTCATGACGCTGGCATCCCCGTAATTTCGCCGCCAGAACTCGTTCTTCCCGATATAGAAACACTGCGCTTCGGGCGGTCCAGCCAGCACCACGCCCACATCGCCATTGCCCAGTAACGGCCCGTCCGGCATGCCCGGCGTCGGCACCTGCTTCGGCGGTTGGGTGAAGACGGCGGTCTGTTTGCCGACGACGCTCTGCTCAAGGTCAGCGGCGCACCTGACCGGCAAAACCGCAGCGGCCATGAAGCTGAAATGAAACGCTACCGCGATGGATTTCATCGTAGAACGCTGACTTGCGCGCCGACTGGATCGCGATTCGGCGGTCATTCGGTACAGACAAACTCGACGAGCGCACTCCGGCCTGGACCGACCTCCAACCGCGCTTCGTTGGGTCGCGGGTAAGTGCGGTCGGGTAAGTGCGGTCCGACCGCCATTCATGAGCCGAACCGCAGTCAACTCTCGGTCGGAGCACCACTCGGGCGACGGCGCTCGAATCCGTGTTGGCCTGCCGATCGGCAAGGAACCCTGGTTGCTCATTCCGAAATTGGCTTTCCTTCATTCTGCATTTCCAGGTTTCACGGTAAAGTGTGATTTGGTACGACCTGGAGGAAGTTATAGCCACGAACGATGCCACTTTGCGAGCCGCGGCCGTGCGGAAGCATGGCGGGACAGACGGCCTGGGAATCGCTGCGCCGCGAGCCGGCACCGTCAGGCAGTCGGCGCTGAACGTATAGGTGGCAGGGTGACCTCGGGGCTGCACGTCCTGGCCGGAAATGGTTGTCCTGGTTACGGCGTCGCGATTTCGCGACGGTCAACGCAGCCCTTTGCCTGGCCGGCTTCGACGATTGTGTAGGTTTGAGTGGTTAGGCCACAGCCTGCTTCGAACTCCATGCGTCCGCCTCGAGTTCAAACAGCAGATCATCGCGGCAGATGTCGCAATGGATCGCCAGCACCGGTAGCGAGCGCAGGTCATATGCACCGCACCATGCCTGGAACACGCGAACGTCGGAGCGATGTTTGAAGTAGGCCGTGGCGCGGGTCAGGTCCCCGAAGGTGAATCCACGAGAGCGCAAGATGGCTTCCACCACCCCCATGGTCAACGCCACCTGCTGGCGCGCGTCGCCCTGTGCGATCGTCCGGCCGTCCGGAGCCAGACTCGCTGTCCCGGAGATGAACAGGCGCCGGCCCGCGGCGGAAATGATTTCCATCGCGCGGCTGAACGAACTCCCATAGGCGGGCGCGGGGCACTGCAAGGGCGACGCGACTTCCTCAACTCGGGTGGATGGATGGATCGGCTGCACCGCCCAAGCGCCCACCGTCAGCGCGGCACCGGCGGGATTCCGTCCCGCCACCCCTGTGCTGGCGGGCAGAGCGCCGCTGCGGAACCGGGTGCGGGCATACGTTTGCGTTCGCGCTTGGTTGAATTCGCCGTACCACGAGAGCAGGTCATCCAGGTAAAACCATGTCCGCACCGTGTCGGCGAGGGAGAAGCCGGCTTGCGCGAGGGCCACTTCGAGGTTCTCCAAGGTCTGCCGCGCCTGCGTCGCTGGCGAGGCGGAGGTCTCTTTCGGCCCCAAGCCGCCGAGTTGACAATGCCGGGTCGCGCCGTCTTCGAACACCGAACCCACGACCCGCCCGTTCAGGGTGACCCGGCGAACCTCGCCTCCCACGACGGCAAAGACCTGCAGGCCGGTGATCGGACGGCCATCGCAGGCAGCGCCTTCGACCCAGGTCACCGGCCAGTCAGTCTTTCCCCAAACCCGCTCCATGGCTTGCGTTCCCGCCGCGCTGGCGCTGACGGAACCGAACACCATCAAATGGGCGATGGTCGCGTCGAACTCTCTCAGCGCGACCGCGAGCCGGTCGAACATGGCGCTGATGCCTTCCCCCGGCAGCGGCTTGACCGTGAAAGAACACTCGGCACCCTGCGCCTCCGCGTTCACGAGGCCGTCGAGGACCGGAGATAGCCGGACCGGAGTTTCCGTCTGTAATTCCGCATCCGAACATGGCTCCGTGGTTGGAATATTGGACATCACGCCCACAGCAGACGAGACCCGTGCCCGAACGGTTACGGACTTCGCCGGGGTGCCCTGGGTTGACCGCACATAACGGTGGCAGAGCGCGCAGCCACTGGCTCCCGGTGGGGGGATTTTAACCCCGGCCGGTCGCAGGGACGGAAGATCGGGGGAAAGCTTGCTCTGCCGAGCCGTTTCGCCACAGGCGGCTTTTTTGTATCCTTGGGCTGTTGGCCGGCGTCTGCTTGCTCTGATGCGGCCGAAGTGGACCGGCAAGACGTTGTGAAGCGATCCTTGATTCTGGCAGCCCTCGTCCTGGGGATCCTGGCGGGAAGGGCAGCGCCCGGGGTGTCGTCGGACCCCTTCGAAGGCGAGGCCGCTCCGGTGCCACGAACCAAGATTGACGAACTGGTTTTTGCCCGCTTACACCAATTGGGAATCCCGCTGCCCGCTGTTTGTTCCGACGCGGTATTTGTCCGGCGCGTTTACGTGGACGTGATCGGCACGCTGCCCACCGCGAAGGAGGCCAAGGAGTTCATCCAGGATCCGGACACCAAGAACAAACGCCGCCTGTTGATCGATCGTTTGTTGCAGCGGGACGAGTTTGCGGATTACTGGTCGATGAAGTGGGGCGACATCCTGCGAATCAAGGCGGAATTCCCGGTCAATCTGTGGCCGAACGCGGCGCAGGCGTATCATCGCTGGGTCCACGCCTCGATCGCGGAAAACAAACCTTACGACAAGTTCGCCCGGGAAATGCTCACCGCCAGCGGCAGCAATTTCCGTGTCGGCCCCGTCAACTTCTACCGCGCCATCCAGGACCGGACGCCGGAAGGCATCGCGGGCGCGGTGGCCTTGACGTTCATGGGAGCGCGGGCCGAGTCCTGGCCGACCAACCGTCTGGCGGGCATGGCCGTGTTTTTCTCCCAAGTAGGTTACAAGCCCACCAGTGAATGGAAGGAGGAGCACGTTTTCTGGGATCCGCTGGGGGCCAGCACCGTGCCGGGCAACAGCGCGCCCGGTCGCGCTGCCGTCGCCGCGATCGGACAGGCGACCAACAGCGTGCCGCAACCGGCGATCCCGGCGGGGACGAACCGCGGGCCGCCGGTGGCGACATTCCCGGATGGCACCCAGATCAAGCTGCCCCCGAACCGTGATCCGCGGGAGGTCTTCGCTGATTGGTTGATCACGCCGAAGAACCCGTGGTTCACCCGCAGCATCGTGAACCGCGTCTGGGCCTGGCTGCTGGGGCGCGGCATCATCCAGGAGCCGGACGACATTCGTGACGACAACCCGCCGAGCAACCCGGCGCTCCTGGCCTACCTGGGAAAGGCAATGGTGGCGGGCCACTACGACATGAAGCGCCTCTACCGGCTGATCTTGAACTCGAACACGTACCAGCTTTCGTCCCTGCCCCGGGTCACGACGCCCCAAGCCGGGGCCAATTTCGCCAGCTACCCGCTGCGCCGCTTGGATGCGGAGGTGTTGATTGATGCGATCAACCAGATCACCGGATCGTCGGACCTTTATACCAGCCCCATCCCGGAGCCCTTCACCTATATCCCGGAGAATATGCCGGCGATTGCGATCGCGGATGGCAGCATCACCAGTCCGTTCCTGGCCTTGTTCGGGCGTTCGGCGCGCGCCACCGGCATGGAGAATGAGCGCAACAACAAGCCGGTTCCCGCCCAGTGGTTGCACCTGCTCAACTCCAGCCACATCCAGCGCAAGCTGGAGCAAGGCCCCAAGCTCAAAGCCATCTTTGACTCCGGCCGCAAACCGTCTGAGATCGTTCAGGAACTTTACCTCACGATCCTCTCCCGTTTCCCGACACCGGAAGAGGCGAAAATCGTCGAAGCGTACGGCTTGGTCCAGCCAGCCAGGCCGGCGCCGGCGGCCAGTTCCGGCAAGGCTGGCGATCAGCCCGCGAAGACCGTCGTGGTGAAACGGCGGGATGACTGGGTGGACATCACCTGGGCACTGATCAACAGCACGGAGTTTTTGTATCGCCACTGAGAACACCAAACCAACGAAAACCAGATTATGAGCACGAACCCAAGTTCCCATCGCCCTTTACCGGCGGCGAATCTGATGGGCATGAGCCTGAGCCTGCCACTATCCCGGCGCGAAGCCTTGCGCATCGGTTTGTTCAGCACGGCCGGATTGTTGTTGGCCGACAACTGGGTGCGGGCAGCCGCCGAAACGCCGCCGGCGACGACGCCGGTTGCGGCTCCGCCGATCCAAGCCAAGGCCCGGTCGGTCATTCAAATCTTCCTGTGGGGCGGCATGTCCCACAACGACACGTGGGACCCGAAACCAGACGCGGGCTACGATTACATGGGTGAGTTCAAAACCGCCATTCCCACCAACGTGGACGGCATCCAGATCGGCGAACTGTTCCCCAATCTCGCGAAGCAGGCCGACAAGTTTTCCCTCATCCGGAGCATGACGCACCGCAACAACGGCCACGAAACGGCGGCCTACCTGATGCAGACCGCGCACGTGCCCGGCGAACGGCTGGCCTATCCGAGCGTCGGCGCCGTGTTCGCGCTGTTCAAAAGCCCAACCTACAAAGGGATCATCCCACCCTACGTGGTGCTGACGCAGCCGCAGGGGCGGTTCTCCGAAGAGGGCTTCCTCGGCCCGAAACTAAAGCCGTTCGCCACCGGCGGCGATCCGAACGCGGCCCGGTTCGAGGTGGAAGGCGTCGTTTCCCGCGGCATTACCGACGCCCGGCAAAAGGCCCGTCGCGCATTGCTCGACAAGATGAACACCATGGGCCACACCCTGGCCGCCAGTCCCCAGTTGGCGCTTTCGGAGGAGGCCAAGAAACAGGCGTATGAATTGATTCTGGGCCAGGGCCGGGAAGTGTTCGATCTGTCGAAGGAAAAACCGGAACTGCGCGACCGCTACGGTCGCAACACGTTCGGGCAAGACTGCCTGGCGGCGCGCCGGATGGTCGAAGCCGGCATCCCTTACGTCGTCATCAACTACCCCGGAGGCTGGGACACCCACAGCAACCACTTCGCAACCATGCGGCGGCAATGCCCGCAACTGGATCAGGGGTTGGCCATGTTGCTGCAGGATTTGCACGACCACGGCTTGCTCGAAAGCACCCTCGTCTGGTGCTGCGGGGAGTTTGGTCGCACGCCCAGGGTGGACTGGCAACCGCCCTGGAATGGCGGCCGCAACCACCACGGCAATGTCTTCACCGCCGTGGTCGCCGGCGGCGGCTTTAAGGGCGGCCAGGTGGTCGGCGCGTCCGACGCGAAAGCCGAAGAGGTCAAGGACCGGCCCGTGTATCCGGTGGACCTGCTCGGCAGCATCTATGCGTTGAGCGGAATCAATGCGAGCGCGAAGCTGCCCCATCCCATGGGCACCGAGGCCCACGTCTTGCCCTCGGCCTCGGAAAATGTGAAGTCCGGCGGGCTATTGAGCGAGATCATGTCATGAAGCGTTGGCCAGACGGTCGTGTTTTCCTCGCGCGGAGAGCGCGGGCGACCCAGCGCCCCGCTCGGCGACTCGCCGAGCGGAACGGAAGCGGGTTCCGGTTGACCAAGGATGCGCGACTTTCTTTGGGGACGCCGGCCATTCCGTCGGGCGAGATGCCTGGACTACACACGACCAACACATACGGTCCTCCAGACTGGCCGGACGGTTGTGAATCAGCCCATGCGTAAGCTTCCACGGCTTGCACTGGTAGGATTGGTCAGCCTGTGGACGATGGTCCCGGCAGCGCGGGCGCAGGTGCGGCCCTACATCGGTTATGTCTATCCTGCTGGCGGCCAGCAGGGCACGACCTTCCAGATCCGGCTGGGTGGACAGGGGCAAGAAGATGTCACCGTGGTGCTGGTCAGCGGTTCGGGTGTCACCGCCAAGGTGGTGGATTACTACCGGCGGCTGAACAACCAGGAACTGCAGTTGTTGAACGAGCAACTAAAGGAGTTGAAGCGAGCCACATCGGCGGTCGCCTCCGCGAGAGAGTCGATGATGACCTCGCCAGCGCCACCGACGATTTCGGCGACGGCCCCGGAGCAGACTTCGGCGGAGTTGGGCCAGGAGGAATTCCCGCGGAAACTGATCGCCAGAATCGAAAGCCGGATTCGCGAATTCGTGCAAACGCCGGCCGCGGCGGCGAACGCCTCGTTGACGATGGTCGAGGTCACGATCGCGCCGGACGCCGATCCCGGGGCGCGGGAAATCCGGCTGGCGACATTGCACGGCGTCTCGAATCCGCTCCCCTTCCACGTCGGCCAGGTGCCGGAATTCTCCCGGAAGCCGATGCTGACCTCCACCCTCCACGTACTCGGCAAGGAGGCACAGTCATTGCGCAAGCGACCGGCCGACGAGATCGAGGATCGCATCACCGTGCCCTGCACCGTGAACGGCCAGATCGCCTCCGGTGAGGTGAACCGCTACCGCTTCGAGGCGCGCAAGGGCCAGCGGCTGGTGATCACCACCCTCGGCCGGCAATTGGTGCCGTTTCTCGCCGACGCCGTTCCCGGCTGGTTCCAGCCCGTGCTGGCGCTCTACGACGCGAAGGGGAAGGAGGTGGCGTATGACGACGACTACCGGTTCAATCCCGACCCGACAATCTTCTATGAAGTGCCCCAAGACGGTGAATATGTCTTCGAGATCCACGACAGTATTTACCGCGGCCGCGAAGATTTCGTCTATCGCATCACCGTCGGCGAGCTGCCGTTTGCGACGAGCATTTTTCCGTTGGGCCGGCGAGTCGGCGAACGGGGCGCGATCAAGATGAAAGGCTGGAATTTGGAGGAAGCGGAATTGACACCGCCGGCCCAAGACGCCCCGGCGGGGATCCAGTGGATTGCCGCGAACCGGAAGGGATTCCTTTCCAACCGCGTGCCCTTCGCTTGGGACACGTTGCCGGAATGCTTCGAGCGGGAACCCAACAACGATCCGGCCCATGCGCAGAAAGTGACGCTGCCGATCATCATCAACGGGCGCATCGGCAAGCCGGATGACTGGGACGTGTTCCAATTCACCGGCAAGTCCAACGACACGATCGTTGCGGAGGTTGCGGCGCGTCGGCTCGACTCCCCGCTGGACTCCGTAATCAAACTGACCGATGCGAAGGGCACCGTGCTGGCGTTTAACGACGATCACGAGGACCTGGAGTCTGGACTGAACACGCACCAAGCGGATTCCTATCTCATGGTCAAGCTGCCCGCTGACGGCACCTACTATGCCCACATCGGCGACACCGCGCGCCAAGGCGGCGAGGAGTATGGCTACCGTCTGCGCCTCAGCGCGCCGCAGCCCGATTTCGCGTTGCGCGTCGTGCCCTCCAGCGTCGGCCTGCGCGGCAAGTCCACCGCCACGCTCAGCGTCTATGCCATCCGCAAGGACGGGTTCACCGGCCCCATCAAACTTGGTTTGAAAGATCCCCCCCGGGGATTCTCATCCTTTCCCAGCACGCTGTTGACAACCCAAACCGTGGCACGGTTCACCTTCAAGTGCGACCTCGCCGCGACGAAGGGACCGGTGACTCTATCCGTTGTGGGCAGCGCGAAGCTGGGAGGGAAGGAGATCGTCCACGAAGCCGTGCCGGCGGAAGACCGGATGCAAGCGTTCCTGTGGCGGCATCTCGTTCCCGCCAGCGACCTGAAGGTTCTTGTGTTCGACCCATCCTACCAACCTCCGCCGCGACGTATCGCCCGCGCTCGTCCACCGTCCACGAACGCCACTGTCGGGACCAATGCGACGCCGCCCGCGGCGGACGCGAAGCCCAAGTTCACCAAGCAACAGATCGCCGGGCGTCTGCGGCAGCTCAAGCTCCTCTTTGAAGAGGGCCTCCTCACCGACGATTTCTACGAGGTGAAAGTCGCCGAATGCGAAGCCGCGCAATAAAGTCAGCCCCCTCCGGCCAAGCGGAAACTTGAAAGAGGGGGAACCGCCCCAAGCGGGTGCGTTGCTAACGACAGGCGCATCAGCGCCGCCATTCCCAGTTTTTCGAGGCGTTGGTCTGCTTTCTCCTGCTCCTGGACGTATTGGCGCGCTGCGGCTCGTTCTTGCCACCGTCGATCCCCACGCGCCAAAAAAGTGCTGTCCTACGAAGTTCCGCCGCCGGCCCGCGTACCACGTTCCGCCCGCTTTCACGGTCAAACCGCTCCAGAATATTGGGTGGATCTATGGGGTAAACCTGATGGCCTGCGCCAAACGAACGGCCGGAACCTCCACCGCCATCAATGTTCTCCGTATGGACCGAATGGTCGGGGCGGTGAGATTTGAACTCACGACCTCTTGCACCCCAAGCAAGCGCGCATACCAAACTACGCTACGCCCCGACCACGGGAGCTTGGCGAGAGAGCCAAGCGCGCCGTCAGATTACCGCACGCCACGCGGGTTTCAACGCCGAAATTCGCTCCGGTTCGGTGACGACGGCGCAGCGTTCGTCCGGAACACGGTCGTGACGCACGGATGACCTGCGTGTGGTACGACTCGTCTGGGGCAGATTGAGGTGTTCTTCGGCGGGCAACTGGGGTTCAGCGGGTTGCCGACGGCGGGGCTTCATTCCGCTTGCGGGCCAGCGCGTGGGTGGCGTAGCCGTAAAACGCTTCCGCGCACTCCATCAGCGTCTCCGAAAGCGTCGGATGCGGATGCACGCTCAACGCGATGTCCTCGGCCGTGGCGCCCATTTCCAAGGCCAGCACGGCTTCCGCGATCAGTTCCCCCGCCCCCGCGCCGGCGATGCCGACGCCCAGCACCCGCTCGCTTTCCGGATCGATGATCATTTTGGTCAGGCCGTCGGTGCGGTCGAACGACATGGCGCGCCCCGAGGCCGACCACGGAAACCGGGCGACCTCGAACGGGAGTCCGCGCTCCCGGGCCTCCGCTTCCGTGAGACCGCACCAAGCCAGTTCCGGATCGGTGAAGACGACGGCGGGAATGATGATGTTCTCGAACCGGCTGTCTTCGCCGTTGATGACCTCGACGGCGATGCGCGCTTCCTTGTGCGCCTTGTGCGCCAGCATCACGCCGCCGACCACGTCGCCGATCGCGTAGATGTTCGGATCCTCCGTCTGCTGCCTGGCGTTGATCTTGATGAAGCCTTTGTCGTCGAGCGTCACCTTGGTATTCTCCAATCCGAGGTCGGCGCTGTTGGGCACGCGGCCCACGGCGACGAGCACCCGGTCGTACGACTCCTCCAGCTTTTGTCCGTCGTGTTCCATCTCCACCTTGATCTGCCGTCCGACGGTGGCCATCTGGGTCACCTTGGCCTGGAGGCGGACCGCCTTGAATGCCTTTTTCGCATTCGCCAGGACCGGACGCGCCAGGTCGGGGTCGGCGCCCACCAACACGTTGCCCAACGCTTCCGCCACCACGATTTGACTGCCCAACGCGGCATAGACGGTGCCCAACTCCATTCCGATGTAGCCTCCGCCCACCACCAGCAAGGTTTCGGGAATCTCTTCCACCTCCAGCGCCTCGGTGGAGGTCATGACGCGCGGATTGCCCAAGTCGAAGACCTTCGGCATCGCCGCCAGCGACCCGACGGCGATGATCGCCTGGTCGAACCGGATGAACTGCTGGCCCTGCTCGGTCTCGACCCGCACCGTGCGCGAATCTTCAAAGTAGCCGCGTCCGCGAATGACTTGCACCCCGCGCTTCTGGGCCAGGAACGCGACGCCCTGCGCGAGTTTCTCCAAAATGGATTCCTTCCACGCCCGCAGCTTGGCGACCTCGACCGTCGGCGGCGCAAAGGTGATCCCGCGGTGGGCCGACTCGCGCGCGGCGACGATCTGGTGAGTCGCGTGCAGCAGCGCCTTCGACGGGATGCACCCACGGTTCAGGCAGACGCCGCCCAACCGCGGCTCGCGCTCGACGAGGATGACTTTCTTGCCAAGGTCCGCGGCGTAAAACGCCGCCGCGTACCCTCCCGGCCCGGCGCCGACGACGACGATTTCGGTTTTGATCGGTTCCATGGTTTTCTTTCGCTGTTGATCGGGGGCGAGGACTCGCTCACGGGCTTCGCACCCGGGCAACTGAATCCGCTCCCGGTGGAATCAAATCTTCACCCGCGCTTCGCTGAACTCCTCCAGCGCCCGCACCAAATCCACGATGAACCGCGCTGCCAGGCCGCCGTCGATGACGCGGTGGTCGTAGGACAGCGCCAGCGGCGCCATCAGGCGCGGCTCGATCCGGCCGGCGCGCACAACGGGCTGAAGCGTGCCGCGGCCCAAGCCGAGGATCGCCACTTCGGGCTTGTTGATGATGGGCGTGAAGTGCGCGCCCCCGATGGCGCCCTGGTTGGAGACGGTGAACGTGCCGCCTTTCAGCTCGTCCGCAGACACCTTGCGGTTCCGGGCCTTCTGCGCCAGTTGCTCCAGTTCCCGCGCCAGGTCCAGGAGGCTCTTTTTATCAACGTCGCGGACAACCGGCACGATCAGCCCCTGCTCCGTATCGACGGCGACGCCGATGTGAAAGTACGCCTTGAGGACAATTGCCTCACCTGTCCCGTCCAGGCTGGAATTGAACAGCGGATGCTTCTGGAGCGTCCCCACCACCGCCTGAAGGACCAGCGGCGTGAGCGTGAGCCGGACGCCCTTCGCTTCGTAGGCGGCGGCGTGTTTCTTCCGCAAATCGTTGAGCACGGTGAAGTCCGCCTCGGCGAACTGCGTGACGTGCGGGATGGCGTTCCAATTCTCCCACATCCGCCGGGCGATGACCTGGCGCAGCGGCGTGAGCGGTTGCTTCGACACCGGACCCCATTGTGAAAAATCGATGGGTTCCGCCGCAGGGTGGGCGGGAGCGGGCGCCGCGCTCTTTGGCCGTTCCGCCGCCCGCTGCAGGCGCTGGACGTAGGCGCGCAAATCGGCCATGACGATCCGTCCACCGGCTTCGCTGCCGCGCACCCGGCTCAAATCGAGGCCCAGCTCGCGCGCCAAACGCCGGATGGACGGCGAGGCCACCGGAGCCGCGACCGGTCGGGATGGCTGCTCCTCATCCGCGCTGGCCGGGGCGGAGGTGTCGGGTTCCTGCACCGGCACGGGCGCGGCCGCGGGAATCGCAGCGGCCGCCGGCTGGCCGGCTTCGGTCACAGTCAGGATGCGTTGGCCCACGCTGAGCTTGTCACCCGCCTTGACGTACACTTTGGCGACTACGCCGGCCGCCGTGGAGGGGACGCCCGCCACGGCTTTCTCGTTCTCCAGTTCGATGACGGTCTGGTCCTTGGCAATCGTGTCGCCTTCCTTCACGAAGACGTTCACGACCGTGCCGGAATCCGCGCCTTCACCGAGCTTGGGCAGCTTCAAATCCATAATTCGCGTTCTGCATTGTGCAATCGAGTGGATAACTTGTGGTTGAAACTCCGCACGGTCAACGCTGGATTCCTCCGGAAAATGCCGCGCGCCAGCGGAACCGGTGGGACCGGCCGACAACTTGCGTTTCCGACCCGGCCATTGTTCTTGCCCCGCGCAGCCGGCTTCCCCAGGCTGATCTCCGGCGGACGATCCAAGCGGGCGCCGGACGCGGCGCGGCGCCGGGTTTGCCGCTCAGGATCGGGCCGCTTTTGTGAACCGAACCGTCCAATACCTGCAAACGGCCAGCGGCGAGAAGGAGCCGGAAATCTCCACGCTGGTCAACTGCGTCGTGCTCGATGCCATCGAGGCCGGCGCCAGTGATATTCATATTGAGGCCTGGGTGGACTCGGTCGCGATCCGCGTCCGCCTCAACGGCGTGCTGACCGAACTGGCGCATCTGCCGCCGCACCTGCTGGAGCGGATTGCCCTCCGCCTGAAAGTGATGGCCGACTTGGTTTCCTACCAGGGCGATCTGCCCCAGGAGGGACACGTGAAGTCCGATCCGCTGTTTGGCGGAGTGGAGTTGCGGGTTTCCTTCTTTCCGTCCGTCCGCGGCGGGAAGATCGTCATCCGCCTGTTCGACCCCAGCACCCGCAGCTTCGAACTGGGCGCGCTGGGCCTGGCGGAGGACGTTTACGAGAGGTTCACCACCTTGCTGGCGCGGCCCAGCGGGCTGATCCTCTTCACCGGCCCGACGGGTTCGGGCAAAACGACGATGATGTACAGCGCGCTGATGCACATCGTCCAGCGGGCGGGACCGGCCGTGAGTGTGAGCACGGTGGAAGACCCGGTGGAGTTTCTCCTGCCGTTGATCAGCCAGTCGCAGATCAATCCGCTGAAGGACTTCACCTATCCGGTCGCGCTGCGTTCGCTGCTGCGGCAGGATCCGCAGGTCATCCTGGTGGGCGAAATCCGGGACCCGGAGACGGCGGCGATCGCGTTGCGGGCGGGGCTGACGGGTCACCTGGTGATCAGCACCATCCACAGCGACAGCAGCACGGGCGTGTTTG
>JAJXZI010000164.1 GCA_021780115.1 bacterium
GGGGTTCAAAACCCACCGAGTAAATTGTCACGACGTACTCGGCCCCCGGCGTCAACCCCTGCATCGTGATGCTCTGGTACTGGCCGGCCGGCACGTTGCCGCCATAGACGAAGTCGCCCGCCAACACCGCGCTGCCGTCACCACCGATGGTCAGCGCATTGTTGTCCCCATTGTAAACGAGCCCCAGGTAGGTGGTCGTGAACCGGCCCGGGAACGACGGGTTGGCGCCCGGCACGCCGAGGAAGGTGACGGAATTGATGACCGGGTTCGTCGCCCGCCCGAAGTTGAAGGCGTGCGTGTAGAAGTTGGTGGCGCTCACCCCCGAGTCGGCGTCGCTGGTCCACGGCGCCACGGTGAACCGGCCGCTGGTGGGGGCGATCTGGAAATCATCCACCAGCAGCGTGTTGGTCCCGCTGGCGTCGTTGACGACCGAGAGCATCTGCGACGCGGCCGCGGCTTGGAACTCCAACGCGACGTGCCAGTACGGATTGGCGCCGGTGACGGCCGCGGTCGAGAAGCCGTCCGGACCGCCCGGCAGCAGCACGGCCACCCCGTCGATATACACTTTCACGTTCGGCGTCTGTCCGTTGCTGGCATTGGCGCGGAACATCAGCTTGTAGGTCGTGCCCACGGTCAAACCGCTGATGGTCGTGCTGAGCGTGGACGGCGTCGTCGGATCGTCGTAATTCGATTCGAGGAACGCCACGTTGGTGCCGGCGGGGATCGCCCCATTGTTGGCGAAAATATTGGTTCCGCCGGCCGGATTGAGGCCGACGTGGTTTGGCGGACTTGCCGTCCAGCCGGTGATGGCCTTGTTGAGACTGACGTAGCCCGGAGCGTTGGTGAACGTGTCGGCCTCGAAGCTGGGGTTGGGGATGGTCTGGCCGAAGACGGCCTGGCCCAGCAGCGACGCCGCCGCGATCCCGCACGCGGCGATCCGGCCGAAGGTCCACGAACAGATGGTCAGGTTGCGTTTCATAGGTGTTCTCAAGGGTGATGTTGGGTTGGTTCCGACGATGCCGATCCGGTTCTTTGCCCACGGGGACCGCTGCGACTCACCGAGCCGCAACGCGCCCATGACCGCCGACCGGATAGGCCCAGGTCCGACCACGAATTGGCCGGCTCTCCAAGGAAGGGGACTCCTCTGCGCCGGGCGTTGGCGTGGAAACAATTCATGGGTTGAACGGCCAAGGCGTAACATGGAAGCGTCCCTTTGGCAACACAAAACACGGGTCGGGCGCGAGTTTTTTGACGCCGGCACGCCCCGGTCCGACCGTTCCGCGGGCTGGCCTAGCGCGCCTGGGCCGCGCCCAGCAGAAACCGGAGCGCGCCTTCACTGAAGCCGAACCCGTGCGCGGAATCATGCTGGAGGACGCTCGCCACGTAGAGGATCCGCCCTCCGCCCGGCCATTCAATCAGCCCCGCGGCGTCGCCGTAGTCCTTGCCGGAGGCGCCGACGACGCGGGCGACCGGCGTGTATTTTGCTCCGCGCGGAATCCGGGTCCGGTCGATGGTGCGCAGCCGCGGGTCGCCCTCCGGGTAAGGAAAGTCCGTCGCTGCCAGTTTGACCAGCGACTGGCCCGCGTCCCACCGCACCGTGAGCCGCTCGGCCGGCGCGCCCTCCAGGGCCATTCCCAGCGGCAGCCCCAGTCGTTCGGTGAGCGGCTCGGCCCGGCGGAATCCAGGCCCGGTCGCGTAATACAGCGGCCACGGTTGCGACGCCAGGATCACCAGCGTGCCGCCGTCCTTCACGTAGCGGTCGAGGGCGGCGGCGCCGTCGCCGGGCGCGCGGACGGTGTGGACGTAGTCCTCGCCGTCCAGGTAAAGCGCCACCGGCCGGCGCCGGGCGTTGAAGACGGCGGGATCGACGAGTTGAGCGTCGTCGAGCACGACGGCGCGTTTGAGCAGCCCGATGCGCTGCGCGATGGAAAACGCCTCGCCCGCCGGTTTGGGCGGCAGGATCGCCACCGTTCCCGGCGGGAGCGCCGCGACCGTCTCCCGCAACGCGGCCAACGCGGCCTCTTCCTGGCCCATCCGCTTCCACTCCGCCGCGCCTTGGGCCAGCGCCGCGCCGGCGGCCGGCGCGCGCTCGCGGTTGGCGCCGTTGCGCCCGAGCGCCGTCACGGCCCAGACGGCGCGCCCGGCGGGATCAAGGCCGGCGACGGCGCTTCCCGGCCGCACCGGAATTTGGGCCAGCAACAGCCGTGCGGTGTAGAGCGGCGGCCAAGCGCGCCAGGCCAGGGCTTCGAGGCGCGCCGGCGCTGGTTCCTGCTGACCGTCGTCGTAGATCAGCGCCGGCGCCGGACCCTCGCCGGAGTTGTAGAGCAGATAGACGAACTGCGCGTCGCGGATCGGCCGGGCGAAGTGGAGCGGGCGCGTCACGGTGCAACGCTCCGCCAGCGCCGCCAACTCGAACGGCACGCCGTAGGCCCAGAACCGCCCGCGCGGCAGCCCGGCCCAGCCGGCGGGATCGTCCCAGCTCAGGTCCGGCGCAGCGTCGCCGGGGAGCGGGACCACTTCGTAACCGCCGGTCTCCACCGGCGGGCGCGGCGCGGAAGCGGGGTTGCGCGGGAAGCTGCCCTGCGCCAGCGGCGGCGCGGTGGGCAACAGCGGCCCGCTGTCGTCCGGCTGGCCGACGATCACCCGGTCGTCCGGCTCGATGTTTCTCAGATAAAGCGACCAGAGCGCCTGGGCCGGTCGCACGAAATCCTCGCCGGGCTTGAGTGGAATCCGGTTTCCCTGGCGCAGGATCGCGACCGGTTTGTCGCTCAAATCCACGTACGGCACCGTCAGCGAGAGATCGAACTTCGGCCGGTCGCTCAGAACGGTGAACGCCAGGTTGCCCGGCGCCGTGTAGCGGTAATCGCTGATTTCCATCGGCACCGCGCCTTTCCGAAAGGCCAGCGCCGCCTTCTCGCCGGCGAGGACGCGGAGCGAAGACTTGCCCACCGGCTCGGTCATCACCAGCGACCCGGCGAAGCCGTAGCCGGCGCGCTGGCCGACGCCGTAGATGTTGCCGGCGTAGAGGCCGTAACCTTCCGTCATGTCGCCGGGTTGGTAATCGGCCAGCTTGTCCCTGAGCACGTCCTGGTAGAGCAAGTGCCAGCGGCTCAGCGAGCCTTGCAGTGCCCACATCAGCACCGGATCGCCGGTGTGGACGGCGACCTGCGCCAGGGTGTCGAGGTTCCAGAAGACTTCGTTCGCGCAGGCGGCGCCGGTCCAATCGCGGCCGCTGTTCGGTTCCCAGAGAAAACTCGAATCCAGGTTGTCGTCGCGGTTGTTGTCCGACGGCCACATCACCAGGTAGCGGTAGGTGAAGGCGCGGGCCAGTTCCAACGCGAGCTTCGCCCGGTCCCGTTGGCGCGCGTCGTCGCTGTCTTTGAACGTCATGGAGTACTCGAGGCAGAACGAGGCGCTGAGCGTGCCACCGATGGCGAAGGGCGACGACGGCACGTCGGCGAACTCGTTGCGCGTCCAGGCGATGTGCTTGGCCCAGTTGAAAACGCCCTCGACGACCGGCAGGTATTCCTTCCGGCCCAGGTCGCGGTACAGCCCCAGGAACAACCGGCCCGCGGCGAAGCCGTTCGCGTTGTGAAGCGTCGTCACCGGCGCGCCGCCCCATTCCTCGGTCCATTGGCCCGCCAACGGTTTCTCCCAGAAGACGCAGTCGTCGCCGTCCACCGGAAAATGCCTGGCCAACGGCAGCAGTTCGCGCGCTTCGCGCTCCAGCGTCTGCAGGCGGTTAGTCTGGCCGCGGCGCGCGGGTCCGGCGGTGGGACTTTCGTTGTGCCAAGTCCAGCCGGAGAGGACTTTGGAGCCGGCGACTTGAAACGGTTTCTCCACGCCGCCGATCAAGCCGCCTTGGGGCGGACCTTGAAAGTCGGCCTGGCGAATGCCGCCGGGAATCCAGCCCACGTCCGGCACGGCGGGCACCGGCGGCAACTGCTCGCGGGTGCGCTCCCACAGAAACGACCAGACGAAGCGGTTCGGATCATCCGTGGCGGGAAGATTCCGGCTCCAGAGGAGCGTGCCGTGCGACTTCAGCCGCGCGCCTGGCGCGGGGAAAACGAGTTGCTGGTAGCCCGGACCGCCGAACGGATAGACCAGCGCCACCAACTGCCCGGCGTCGGGACGCGCCGGGTCCGCCCCTTCCTGCCACCGGTAGCCGGTGGCAACGTCTTTCTCGGAATTGTCCGCCAGCCGCGTCGTCTGGAATTCCAGGCCGACGTAGCGTCCGGCCCGCGGCGCCCAGAGACCGATCACCGGCAGCGGGTGCGCGCCCAGCGGCGGCGTGTAACTCCAGTTCCGGTTGTAATGGTAAGCCGAAATCTCCGGCGTGCCGGCGTGCCGGTCGAGCAGCAGCGGGAACCGGTCCGCCCGCGGCGTGGCGTTGAGCCAGCCGCGCTGGTGCCAGGCCTCGGCCTCGGGCAGATACAGCGCCAGGAAATGAAACGGATCCTCGCCCACGGTCGCTTTCCAGCGCGCCGGATCGAAGGCGGCGACGGTCAGGTCGAAGGAGACCACCGGATACGGATCGCCCGGTTTCAGGTCCACCCGGAAGCTGTTGGTGTCGCCGAAGCGCAGGCCGGTTTCCGGTCGGGCGCGCAGCCCGGTAAAAACCAGGTGGTCCGGGGCGGACACCGCGCAACCACCGGCCGTCCACTGGACGCGCGCCGAGCTGAACCGGACCACCGCCACGTTGCTGCCGTCCGCCTGCACGTCGAACCCCGTGAAGGCGCCGGCCGTTCCCACCGCGCGCACGGTGACCCGGCCGTTGCTGATTTCCTCCGCCAGCACGGCCCGCCCGCAAGCGAGTCCAAGCGTCAGGAGGGCCAGCGGGCGGAGGGCGCGTAGAACGGGGCGCGGGCGGGAACGGCTCAATCGGAGGGCGCACATGCGGCCATCGTTTCCCACGGGTGATTGATGTCAAGCGAAAGGCGGGACGGCGCCAAGGTTGAGGCGTTGCCGCGCTCACTCGCTCCGCGAACGCGCCTTGCTTGCGCCCCTGAATCCGGCAACGCGAACGGAGCGCCGGTCTGTGACCGGCTTTCGGCGTTCGGCTCATGGTAAGCCGGCGGCCAGCCGGCGCTCCGGTTCCCGGGCAAGAGCAGCTTTTCCCGCGCTGGGCCGGAGGCCCGGTTCAGCGACTTTTCCGCCCGCCCGCCAGCGATCCAAAACCTGATGGCCGACCCCGGATCGGAACCCCGGCGCATTTTAATCGTAACAATCCGACTTTTTACTTGCGCTCCCCGGCACGTTCGGTGTAGAAGTAGCCCATTGCGATCCGGTTGCCCGTTTGCAGCCGGCCGAACCAGTAGAACTCTGAACAGCAAGACAACAGTTCCGTCACGATGAAAAAACTCCTCCGAATATTGGGCGCGGTGGCCTTGGGTGCCGCTTGTACCAACGTTGTTCGCGCAGGCGATCAAACCTTCAACATGGACACAGATCCCGGCTCGATTCCGGGCTTCCTGATCTGCGGTCCCAACTACGCCAACTACTGGCAGCCCACCGATGGCAACCCGGCCACCGGCGGTTGGCTCCAGATCGCCCCCGCCGCCGGCAGCTCGGGCCTGCTCTTCGTCTTCCCGGACGTGGATCTCTACACCAACACCGACGGCTCCACCACCAGCCTGCCGATCAAGGCCTTTCAAATTGACATGGACCTGCGTGTCGGCAACGGCACCACCCAGCGCCCCGCCGACGGTTTCAGCATCAACTTCGCCCGCCCGAATGACCAGGTGCTGGCCGACGCCGCCGCCAACAACGGCACCACCACCGGTTCCGGCAACTTCGCCGGCGGCGACACCGGCCCCAGCAAGAACACGCCGCCCTACACCGACGACGTGCCGGACGGCAGCGGCGACGCCGAGAACGGCACCAAGACCGGCTTGGTCCTCGGCTTTGATGCATGGGAGGGTAACTGGGTGCCGGCCAAAGGCACCGCCTCCACGAACTACAACGGTGGCAGCAACGACCGCGAAGGTCTGCGCGTCGCCTTGGACGAGGTTTCCTACGTCCAATATCCGTTCTACACCAACGGGCTGCCGGATCGGAACGGCATGTACAACCCCGGCGGCGAATGCACGGACTATAACAGTGCCCAGACCGGCCCCTGGACCGGCGGCGACGGCTCCTACGCCGGCCTGTGCTGGCAGCACTTGACCGCGATCCTGGACACCAACAAGCAGGTCACCGTCATTTGGAAGGGCCACACGATTCTCGACCACTACCAACTGACCAACTTCCCCACCACGCAGGCCCGCTTGCTGATCGCCGGACGCACCGGGGGCAATAACCAAAACATCGGCGTGGACAACATTCACGTCGTCACCACCCCGTCCGTTCAGGCGAGCTTCGCGGGCGTGGCGCCGGCCGGCAACGCCGGTCTCTACGGTTTCGTGGCCACCTACAACGGCGTCGGCCCGGCCACGATCACCAAGATCAACTCCGCCAGCCTGGATGGGACCGACGTGACCAGTTCCGTGGTGCTGAACACCGTCGGCTTGGTTTCGACCGCCACGTATATCCAGTCCACCCGGCTGTCGGCCGGCAACCACACGGTTGTTATGGTCGCCACCGACGGTCTGGGCAACGTCCTGACCAACAGCGCGACGCTCGGGACGCCGACGTATTTCGTCTTCCCCACGAACAACGTGCTTCCGCTCGCGGCGGCGGACGTCACCAAGCCCGGTTTCGTCGTCAAGTCCTACCAGAATCCCTGGTGGCAGCCAGAGCCGAACAACAGCCAGTGGCTGGACGAGCAGCTCGAAGGCTATCACGGCCCGAATTACGCGGACCAGAGCGGGGCGGTCAACGGCGAATTCGCCTGGGTCGGCCCGGTGGACTTCTCCGGCACCAACGTGGACGGAACCGCCAGCGATCCCGGTTTCATGACCTATCTCAGCGGCAAGGGCTACGACACGCCGCTGGCCACCTTCGGCATCGGCCAGGGCAGCGCCAACACCAACGCGAACTTCGGCGGACCGAACGCGGCGACTGATGACAATTGCGCCCTCGAATTCAACGCCTACGTCTATTTCCCCACCAGTGGCGTGTATAACGCCTACGTCGGCAGCGATGACGGCTTCCGCATCACCTTGGCCGGCAATGCGCGCAACCGCGTCGGCACCACCGTCATGGAGTTCAGCGGCGGACGCGGCATCGGCACGACGCCCGGCAATGCCTCGCACTTGGCGTGGATCATCAATCAACCCGGCCTGTATCCGCTCCGCTTGATCTGGGAGAACGGCGGCGGCGGCCGGGCCATTGAGTGGTACTTCGATTACGGCAACGGCAATTACATCCTGGCCAACGACCTGCCCAGCAACCCCAATAGCCTGACCGGCCTGACCAGCCCGGTCAAGGTGTACCAAGCCGTTACCTCGGGCGCCGCCCCGTACGTCAAATACAACGTGCCGGTCATGAACGCGACGGGTGTCCCGCTCGACCAGGAAATCATTGTGGATCTGGGCGACGGCTCCTCTCCCGTCAACAAGAGCACGGTGGTCTTCAGCTTGGACGGCATTGCCCGGCCAGGCGCGGTCGTTACCCAAGCCTCCGGCGTCACGCATGTGGTCTATGCCCCCAGCACGCTCTGGGCCTGGAACTCGGTGCATACGATCATGCTGACCTACCAGGACGGCACGGCCACGAGCTACACCAATTCCTGGTCCTTCACGGCGGAGAACAACAGCAGTTTCCCGCTCACGCAGGTTCCGGCCTCCTGGGGCAAGGATCCCAGCCTGATCAACACCAACCTGCCCGGCTTCCGCATTCAATCCTATCAGACCACCGCCGGCAACAACAACACCGTGCAGTGGACGGCGGAGCAGTTCATGGGGATCCATGGGCCGAACATCGCCAATCAGACCGGCGTGGATGCCAACGGCTACTTCGATTGGCCGAACGTCATCGACTTCTCCGGTCCGAACATCGGCGGCGGCAACAGCACCTCGGGGGCCGGGTTCCCCTACAACTACGACGAGTCCACCAACTTTGGGTTCGTGGCCAATAACCCCACGACGATGGACAACAGCAGCTTGGATATTGGCGCTTGGGTCGTCTTCCCGACGGCCGGCGTTTACACGATGGAGGTCAACAGCGACGACGGCTTCCAATTGAGTGTCTCGCCCCGCGGGGACATCCATGATCGCAACGGCGTGGTGCTGGGCTGGTACAACGGTGGCCGCGGTTCCTCCGGCACTTACGGCGGGACCAAGTGCGACTTCTATGTCCAGGCGCCCGGGGCCTATGCGTTCCGCGTCCTTTACGAAGACGGCGGTGGCGGAGCGGGCGTGGAGTGGACCGTTTGGCAGCACCTGCCGGACGGCTCCTACCAGGATCTCCTGATCGGTGAGTCCCATGTGCCGGCGGACATTAAGGCCTATCAGACCGCGATCGCTGACCCGGCCCACGTGCTGGGCACCATCCCGTCGCCAGACTACGCGAACCGCCTGACGTTGAACCACAGCGTCAGTCGCGCGCAGGCATTCTCCATCCTGTTGCAGAGCGGGAGCGCCTCGCTCAACACCGGCACGATCGCCCTCACTGACAATGGGGTCACGATCCCGTTGAGTGTGGTATCTGCGGGCAGCAACAACCTGTGGATCGCCTCCTACACGCCGGACATCAACAATCCGGCCACCTGGTGGCCGTCGGGCGCGATCAACAACCTGCAATTGACCTACAGCGACGCCAACGGCAGCTACACCAACACCTTCACCATGGCCACGGAATGGTATGGTGTTCTGACCAACGCCCTGCCGCTCTCCAGCATCAACACCAGCCAGACCGGCTTCCTGGTGCGGACGTATCAGGCGGACCAACAAGGCGGCACGCAGATCCAAAACCGCATCGCGGACGGGGAGCAGGTGCTGGCCGGACTCTACGGCCCGAACGTCATCAACGTTTACTCCAATCTGTATTACGGAGCGCCGGTGAATGGCTACTTCACCCTCAGCGGGAACAGCCCGACGAACGGCATCATCAACTTCGACACCCCGGGGAACCACGACGGCGACTTCCAGCCCGGCAACGGCTATTCCGACTTGCCGTGGCCCGGCATCCCGGGCGTTGGCACCGGCGCCGATGGCGGGCACCACACCGACAGCTACGCGGCCGAAATCCTCGCCTACGTGGACTTCCCGACCAACGGGCTTTACATCATGGGTTTCAACAGTGATGACGGCTTCCTCATCACCAAGGGCTTCTCCGCCCCGGCCCACAACGGCGCGCTGGTGGTTTCCAGCCCGGCCGCCGTGGCGGGTACCTATCTCGCCGTGCCCGGCACCTACGCCGGCACGCGTCAGCTCACGGCCCCGATCTCCGGCAAAGTGGTGGAGGGACTCAGCGCCGGTGGCGGCACCGAAAACGGCAACCGGCCCGGCGTTCCGGACGAAGGCTGCACGCCTTACCTCAACGCTTCGGCGGTTTCCAATAACATCGCCTTGGTGTATCGCGGCACCTGCAACTACTTCGAGAAGATCCAAGCTGCGAAGCAGGCCGGCGCCGTGGCACTGATTGTGGTCAACAACCGTCCGAAATACAGCTCCGGCGACGGCTGGTTTCCGCCCGAGGTTGGCGGCGACCCGCAGATCGACCTGCCGGTTATCTGCATCGCGCAGACCAACGGCGACTCGCTGGTGGCCGCGATGGCAACCAACGATGTCCTCGTGACGCTGAATCCGGTGGACAACTTCAGCAATCCGACCGCGGCCAACTCGCCGCTGGGCGGCGCGGACTACGGCAAAGGCTCCTCGGACGTGACGTTCGCCATCCAGGTGCAGCAAGCCGGTGTCTATCCGCTCCGGGCCCTCTACTGGCAGGGCAACGGCGGCGCCAACGCCGAGTGGTTCTCGATGGTCGGCACCAACAAGGTGCTGCTTAACGACAGCGCCAGCACCAACGGTCCGGCGCTCATGACCTACTATCCGACCCTGGCCGTGCAGACGCGGCCGACGTTGAGCATGAGCTACAGCACCGGCAACCTGACCCTGACGTTCACCGGCACGCTGCAACAGAGCACCGACCTAAAGACGTGGACGGATGTCACCGGCTCCTCGCCGATGACGGTCCCGGTCAACCAGGGCGCGATGCTGTTCTTCCGCGCCAAGCACTGACGCGACGCGGCGACGCCGTGATTCTTGGGGAGGCCGGGTGCGCAGGCACCCGGCCTCAACCAAGAAAAAACGCGGCGGACCCGCCAAACCCTGGTTCAAATCTTAACCTTGACAGATTGACTCCAAAACCGCTATCAGCACTCCCATTATGAAAACCGGAAAACTCTTGGTCGGCGCGGCGATTGCCGTCGGGGCGATTCTCAGCGCGAAGGCGCAGACTCTCGATTACCTCGGCAGCGCGGCCGGATCCTGGACCGCTTATTCAGGGGGCACCCTGCCCACGCTCAACACCACCGCTCCGGGAAGCATTACCGGCGCGGCTGCGGGCTGGCGTTATGCCCGCACCACTTCGGCCGCCGGCACCGTGCCGGGGACATGGCGGGTGGGCGACACCTACTCGATGAACTTCACGGGCACCGTGGGCAACGGCACCATCTTGCGGGTGGAGTTCAGTGATACCACTCACCTGGACGGCCTCCAGATGTACATCCAAAACCTCGCCACCGCCGGGGCGGACAAGGTGTCGATTTTTTCCATGGGCACGGCCAGCGCCACCACGCTCTACACGGGCGACTTCGGCGGCTCCGCCGGTGTGGGCTTGGCCGAGCAGATCACCGCCAACCTCATGCTCACGGTGCTCGCGGGCGGCAAGACCGCCAGTGTCACCGGGACTTTGGGCGATGACCGGGGCACGCTGCCCGTCACCGGGTTGACCATCCCCTTGGGCACAACCGCGACGTCTCTGTACGCCGCGATGAATCTGAGTTCCTCGGGCAGTGTCACCGGCATCAGCTCGCTGAACTGGGGCTATCAGGCGGTTCCCGAACCGCAAACGTGGACGCTCTTTGCGTCACTCGGCCTCGCGGTCTGGGGTCTGGGTCGCCGGAGCTTGGCGCGCAAGAGTTGAGCGCCGCTGCAACAAGATTCTTTCGCAAACCCCACTGCGCCCTGCGCGCAGCGGGGTTTTTCTTTGGAGCGGGGCTGAACACCGACATCGCGCCCGGCAATCAGCGATCGCGGGCCAGCGTGGCGAGCACCGTCGTTCCCAGGATCATGGCGCCGCCCAGGAGAGTCCGTGCGGAAGGCGCTTCGCCCAGCAACAGCCAGGCGAAGAGGACGGCATACACCGCTTCGAGGCCGGTCACGACGCTGGCCGTGTGGGCGCGCACCTGAGCGAGGCTGCGGACGAACAGGGTGTGCGCCAGTGCCGTGCAGCCGATGCCCAGAACGGCCAGCCAGATCAACTCACGGCCGGTGAGTGGGACGCGCAGGGCGGGCAGGAGCGGCGCCAGGGCCAGGGCGGCGACGAGATTCTGGGCGCCGGCGATCAGCAGGGGCGCCTGGGTGCGGACGAGCCGGCGGTTCAGCAGCGAGAGCACCGCGAAGGCGAGTCCGGAGAGAGCGCCCCAGCAAACGCCGAGCGTTGTGGCGTGATGAAGATCGAACGCGGGCACCATGAGCCCGACGCCGAGCAGCACGCCGGCGGCGGTCCAGATACTCACGCCCCGCAGCCGTTCCTGAAAGCAGACCGGCTCAAGGAACGTCGTGAAGAGCGGGAAACTCGAGAAGCTGAGCACCCCAATCGCGACGGTGGAAACCTGAATGGACTGGAAGAACGCCACCCAGTGGAACGCCAGCAGCAGACCTCCGGCCGCGAGACCCACCAATGGGCGACCACGGGGCACGATTCCCAGCGCGGACCGCGGCGCCAGCCGCGCAACTACTCCCAGCGCCGCCGCGGCGAATGCCGCGCGGGCGAAGACGATCACCAGCGGCGGCAGCGTCAGCAGTTTGCCGAACAGACCGGCGAGGCCAAACAACAACACCGCCGCGTGCAGTTCGAACGGGCCGAGGCGGCGCGGATTCATCCTAGAAAGAGCAGTTGGACCGCAGATGAACGCAGATTGACACGGATGCGAATGATTTGAATGTCGGTCGGGCTACACCTGGACGATGACATATTCGATCCGTCCTCAATTTGCGTTCATCTGCGTCCATCTGCGGTTTCGGTCTCATGGCAGCACCGGCGTCGCCCATTTGATTGGGCTCTACCGGCGATCGGCAAGGACGAGGGACAAGGACGAAACGCGTCGAGGCCAGGCGTGGGGTGACGCCGGGGCGTGCCTCATCTGGAACCGAGCACCCACGCCATGACTTGGTCGCCCCAGAAAATCCACACCGCAGCGGCGAGGGCGATATACGGTCCGTAGGGTATCTGCCTCGAGCCGTGGCCGCGCCGCAGCAGGTACGGCACGCCGGCGATCACGGCGCCGATGACCGAGCTGGCGAAGAGCGAGAAGACCGTGGCCTTCCATCCCAGAAACGCGCCGATGGCCGCCATGAATTTCACGTCGCCCAGGCCCATCGCCTCGCGCGGCAGCAGGATCTCCGCCGCCACGGCTTCCAAGTGCGGCACGTCCTCCGGCTGGAACTGGTCGTCGCCGATCTCCAGCAGGTCTGGCGCGAGTCGGAGGCGGACATCCCGGTAGCAGCGATCAATCATTTCGACGGTCCGCGCCTGGACGGTCACGACGTCCGATTTGCGGTAGAACAACTCGTCGTACGAGATTTCCTTGTCCGGCAGGACGAGCGCGGTTTCGGTGAAGACGATCTTCGCGTCGGGCGCCAGTTCGACCCGGTGCCGGCCAAAGAGCAACTTGCCCAGGCGCAGGATGCCATAGATCAAGCCGGCGCCGACGCCCGCGCCGACCAGACTGCGCGTCAGGGCCTGGGCGGAATCGGCCGCGCCCTGGAGCGCCGGCAGGCCCAGCGAAAGCAGGACGCCCGCGCCCAGTCCGCCCAGCGTGAGTTCGTCGGGGATGATGAAATGCTCGCAGTCGATGAAGGAGGCCGCGATCAATCCCGCCAGGAAGACGCAGTACACCGCGGCCACCGCCGGGGCCAACCGCCCAAACGCCAGCCAGCAACCCAGAAAGACCGCCGCCGTGAGGAACTCGACGAGCAGATACCGTGGGGAGATGCGCGCGCCGCAGTGGCGGCACTTGCCCTGGAGCAGAATCCAGGTGACGAGCGGCACGTTGAGATACCACGGGATGGCGTACTGGCAGTGCGGGCAATGCGAGGGCGGCGAGACAATGCTCTCGCCGCGCGGCAGGCGGTGGATGACGACATTCAGGAAGCTCCCGACGACGCCGCCCACCACAAAGAACACGGCCGACCAGAAGGGGAACGGCATCGGCGCCCAGTGACGCGCGTCGAGGGCGGTTTCAAGTCCCATAGACTTCGGCCTCCAACGCCCGCCGCATGACTTCCACCGGCGCGGAGCGGCCGGTCCAAATCTCGAGGGCTTGCGCGCCTTGGTAGAGGAGCATGCCCAGCCCGTTGGCCGCGCGACAGCCCGCGGCCTTCGCGGCGCGCAGGAAGCGCGTCTCGGCCGGACGGTAGATCATGTCGTACGCCGCGGCGGCGCGGCTCAGAGAAAACTGCGCTTCGTCGAACGGCGCTGGGTCTTCCGCGCCGAGGCCCAAGGACGTGGCGTTCAGCACCAAATCCACGCGGGGAGCCGGATAGCCGACGGTCACCGTTGTGGGCGGGCAACGGCTGCGGATTTCCTCCGCGAGCGCCTCGGCCTTGGAGCGCGTGCGGTTGACCAGAAACAAGTGGGCGACCCGCTCCGTGGCCAGCTTGAGCGCGGCCACGCGGCCGGCGCCGCCGGCGCCAAGGAGAAGAACCTTCATCCCCGCCAGATCCAGCCCCAGGCTCTGTCGCAGGGAGCGCACCAAGGCGTCGGCATCCGTGTTGAAACCGCGCGAACGGACCGCACCGGGGGGCACGCCGCCAAGGCAAGGGAGCGGCACCCAGGCACCGGCGCCGTCCTGCGCTTCAAAGCGGATCGTGTTCACCGCGCCCCAGGAGACGGCGGACTCGTCCAGCGTGTCCACCATGTCGCAGGCGAGCAGCTTGTGCGGCACGGTGAGATTCAGGCCGACGAACCGCATCGCCTTGGCGCCGGCGAGGGCGTCGCGCAGCAAGGCGGGCGGCACGTCGAACGCGAGGTAGCGCCAGTTCAGGCCGAGCGCGGCGAGGCCGGCATTTTGCAGCGCCGGGGAGGCCGAGTGTTTGATGGGATGTCCGAGCACCGCGCAGTAGCGCGTCGTGGCATCGATGGCTTGCCGGAGGCTCCCAGACACGCGGAGGTTATATTCCGCCGATGGAGAACTTCAAAGTCCAAAGTCCAGGGCTTGTGGCTCCTCCCCCCCCCGGCAGCGGAGCGCAAGGGATCCACCCAGCGCCGCCGCAAGAGCGGGAAGCCAATGCGGCCGCAGCCGCCCGCGGTCCCCGTGGCTCAGTAAAGATAAACCTGAACGCGGTAGTAAATCTGCGGGGGAGACAGGTTGACGTTGTCGGTGACCGTCACGTCCGCGTTGATGCCCGGGATGTTGTCCTGCAACGTCTGCCAGTTCACTAGATCGGTGGAAAACTGGACGCGGTATTGCCGGTTGGTGGAGGTGCTGAAGGTGATCTGGTACTGCCCTTGGGGACCGTTGGGTAACAAGCTCCGCACGACGAAGACGGAACTGGCATTGCGCGGGTCGGTGTTGGCCACAAACTCCTGCCAGGTCAGCATGCCGTCGTGATCCGGGTCCGTCAGTTCCGCGGCCGCGGTGACCGGGAAGCCATGCAACTGGAGCCAGCCTCCCGGCGTGCCATGCGGCAGGGCGGGGTAGATGGTGAGGAAGCTGGTCAGATTGGTGTCGAACACGAAGCTCTGGCCGCCGGTGTTCGTGTAGAGGGTGTTGTCCACCTGAAGCATGCTGAACGCCGTCTGGGCGTTGGTCATGCCCTCGAAGGAGAAATTAATCAGGTTGCCGAGCGCGCCAAACGGAATGCTGTTGGTCAGGCTGGCGGGATACGGACTGGAGGCCAACAGCCAGGCGCCTCCCGCGCCGTCGTTGGTCTCGGTCAGACTCCAGCCGTCGAGCAATTCCCCCGGGCCGGTGGACTCCAGGCGCGCGGTGGTGGCCCAGTTGGCGCGGTAGTGGAGGCGGAGTTGCCGGATGTAACGCGGCACATAGAAGGCGCGCAAGGTGACCGAGGACGGCGACACCGCGGCATCGGCGCTCAACCGCAGCGATCCGACCAGGACGCTGCCGGTGTACTGGCTGGGGAAGTAGGGAGCGATCACCAGGTTGGTCACCATCAGATAGTTGGTTGTCGGGGGCGTGGTGTTGGTGTCCACGATCGGGTTGTTGGTGTCCATGTAGATGGTGTTGCTGGGGGACAGGGCGGTCAGTCCCTGGTAAGTGACCTGGAAGGACGGGGTGAAGCCGTTCTTCGAGCGCTGGAGGGTGGCCCAACGCAGGAAGTACTGGCCGTTGAGGTCCTTGGCGGCGAGGGCAAACTGCGTCGCCAGGTCGCTGGCGTTGGTCGCCGTGTAATAGCGCCCCTGGGTCTGGGACGTGATGAACTGGAGGGTGTTCGTGTTCAGTTCATTGCCGAAGCCGATGCAGTAAATCTGCACCCCACTGTTGGTGGCGGCGCTCACGACGTTGGTGATGGTGGCGGTGCTGGAGGTGTCGCTGCCGTCGGACACGAAGAGGACGAGGTGCTGCTCGTCGCGGTTGGACGTGCCCAGGCTGGTGATCGCCGCCACCAAGGCGTCCCAGCACCGTGAGCCGGCGGGGAAACCCTGGACGTAGTTGGTCCAGATCCCGGCGATGGAGTTGTCCAGGAGCGTTTTGTCCCGCGTCAGGGCCGTGACCTGTTGCGGGGGCTGGTCGTCGCGATGGAACTCGTACACGCCCAGTTGCGCGGACGAAGGCATCTGGTTCACAAAGTTCTCGGCGCCGGTGACCATGCTGTCCACGGCGTCGGAGATCCCGTCCTGATTGGTGTCACCGTTGCCCAGCGAAGCGATGCTCTCCGTGAAGTCGAGCACGAGGAAGGCCTTCAGTTGTTTGGAGATGGTGGAGTTGTTCGTCACCACGATGAACGCGGTTTCCGAGGGGCTGATCGGCACGCCGTCTTCCATGCAGGTCACCGACAGGAGCTGTGGGGGCACAAAGATCGGCTGACCTTGGGTGGGATCGTTGTTGTCCCGGAGCGAGAACTGGAAATCCAGCAGATACGGGGAGGAGTAAGCGTACTTCACGTTGGCGATGGACAGGCCGGAGATCGGCGCGTTGGAGATGGTCAGGTGGAGCGTGGCCGTGCCGACGCCCCAAACGTTGCTGGCGGCGATGGTGGCATCGAAGGTGCCCCCATACACCGGCGTGCCGGAAACGAGGCCCGTGGCCGGATCCACGGCGAGGCTCGGCGGCAGACCCGTGCCGCTGAAGCCGGTGGGCGCCTCCGTGGCAGTGATCTGGTAACTGAATGGCGAGCCTTCCGTGCCGGAGCCGGTCAGCACACTCGTAATGACCGGCACGGACGAAGTGAGGGTGAACGTGAGTGTTTCGGTGTCCGAGGCGCAGGCGTTGATGGTCTGGACCGTCGCGGCGAACGTTCCGCTCACCAGGGGAATGCCGGAAATGATGCCGTTCGTGGTATTCAGCGACAGGCCCGCCGGCAGGTTCGTGGCACCAAACGTAGTCGGGTTATGGATTCCCGTGATGGTGTAAGTGAACGGCACGCCCTGCTTGCCAGAGACGGTCAAGGGACTGTTGATCAAAGGCGGCTCCACGATCACCGTCAGGACGGCCACGGCGCTGGTGGCCGCGCCGTAGATGTTCGTCACCACCACGCTGTAGGGCCCGGCCTGGTTGGTGGTGGCGGGATTCAGGACCAGCGCGCGGTTGGTGGCCCCTGGAATCGGCGCGTTGTTAAGCTGCCATTGGTAGGCGAAGGGCTTGGTGCCGCCCGCCGTGACTTGGAACGTCGCCCCCTCGCTGCAAAACGTGGTCTGGTCCAGCGGTTGCGCCACGATGGTTGGGGGCAATCCCAGCGGGTTCACCAGCGCCACGGTGCTGGTCACGGTGCCCAGACCATTGCTGACGATGACCGAATAAAAGCCGGCGTTGTTCGTCTGGACGCTCCGCAACACCAAGGTGGGGTTGGTCGCCCCGGCGAGGTTGGTGCCGTTCCAGGACCATTGGTAAAGGAGCGGCGGCGCTCCCGCCGCCATCACTTGGAGGAAAACGTCTTCGCCGACGGCCGGGCTTTGGCTGGCGGGCTGCAAAAGAATGACCGGTGTGCCGTCGTTCCGGATGCCCAGACTGTGGTAGCCGCCGGCGGCGATGGCGACGAAGTTGGACAGCGTCGGCCGGACCACGCTCTGGCTGTAGGCGTTGTTTCCCCAGGCGGCCAGCGTGCCGTCACTCTTGAGCGCCAGGCTGTGGAAGGCCCCGGCGGCAATCGCCACCACGTTCGTCAGGCCGGACGGGACGCTGGTCTGGCCGAAGTAATTGGCGCCCCAGGCCACCACCGTGTGATCGCTCCGCAAAGCCAGGCTGTGATCCTGGCCCGCGGCGATGGCCACCACGTTGGTCGCCGCGGCGGGAACGGTGGCTTGGTCGAAGAAGTTCGTGCCCCACGCCGCCACGGTGCCGTTGGCTTGCAGCGCCAGGGCGTGTCCGCCGCCCGCCGCCACCGCCACCACGTTGCTCAAGCCGGCCGGCGTGTTGGATTGCGTGCCCCAGCCCAGCACGGTGCTGTCGCCCAGCAGGGCCAGACCGCCGTCGCTCCACCCGGCCGAGATGGCGCTCACGTTAGTCAAACCGGCGGGCGGCAGGGTGCCGAGGCCCCAGCCGACCACCGTGCCGGCCGCCGTCAGCGCGAGGCTGCGCGAGTAACCGGCGGAGATCGCCACCACGTTGGTCAGGCCGGGGGGCGGCGTTGCTTCGCCGAATCCGTTGTTGCCCCAGCCGATCACGGTGCCGTCGCCGCGCAGCGCCAGACTGTGAATGCCGCCGCCGGCCAGCGCCACCGCGTCGGTCAAGCCGGGTGGGACGCTGCATTCGCCATCGTTGTTGTCTCCCCAGGCGAGCACGGAGACCTGCGCGTGGCCCAGCGTCACGGCCAGGTGGCCCATCAACAGCATCAGCAAGAGCGGCCGGCCCAACCCAACGCCCACCGGCTTGCGGGGAAAGATTTCAGAAGTGTTCATGTGTCGTAACCCAAGGGCATCCGGAAGGGCTGAAGGCCGCCGCACAGTCGCTGGCACAATCATAAAATTCTGTCGGCGCCGTCACCCGACCGCAAGCCCGGTCGTTATGTGGGCACCATGTTGGGCGGCCCCTTCCGCTTTGACAAGCGTTTTCCGGGGCCTTTTCCGGGGCCGGATCTGGCCGAGGGGCGCACTGAGACACCACACCGCTGCTTGGCGGCAGGCGTCCCTCTCTCCCGCCGGGCCGCCGTTGGTTGCTTGCGGATCGGCGCCCAGATCGTTCCGAGCCGGCTCGTCTCCGCCGCAGCATGGGATTGAGCCTAACTTTTGCCATGGAGTGGGTCCTTTCCGTTGGCTTCCGTGTGGTGGACATGCGAGGGGTGCGCGTCCCGCCGGCATCCTGTAGGCGTGCCGTAGGCACGCGGTAGAGGTGGACGGGGCGTTCCGGCCACGCCTCGCGACCGGCACCCGGCTGGGCAGGCTAGGCAGGCTAGGCGTGTCCTTGGGGGAAGCCATACCGAGCGCCTCATTAACACCGCACGGCGGCCGGTGGGTCCGGTTTCCCAGCCGGGCGGCTGGATGCCTGCCGCCGCGGCTGAAGGCACGAAGGCGCGGCCCGAAGGCCGCGCCTACGCTTCCCGTGTCACCGGGGGGGGCAGAGATTAAGCGTCGTAGTAGAGGAAAAACTCGTAGGGATGCGGCCGCAGGCGCAAGGCGTCGTGCTCCTTGCGCTTGGTGCTGATCCACATGTCGAGGAAGTCCATCGTGAACACGTCGCCCTTGAGTAAGAACTCGTGGTCCGCCTCGAGGCAATCGAGCGCCTCGCTGAGGCTGCCTGCGACGTTGGGCACCTTCTTCAGTTCCTCCGGGGGCAGTTCGTAGATGTTCTTGTCGAGGGGTTCGCCCGGATCAATCTTGTTCTGGACGCCGTCCAGGCCCGCCATGAGCAGCGCGGCGAAGGCGATGTAGGGATTCGCGGCCGGATCCGGCGGGCGGTACT
>JAJXZI010000049.1 GCA_021780115.1 bacterium
TCCACCGAAAGCAGCGTCATTTGCCTTTCAAGTTCCGGCATGAAGCGGGCTTCCAATTTCCCGCTTTCCGAAATGTCCACTTCGCCAGTCTGCGGCACGTCGGCGGCGAGCGTGAATTCCCCTTCCGCAAGCGCCGCGTCGCAACCCTTCAGGCTCCAGCCGAAATCATCCAAGTGCGTCTGCTCGAATTGCTCCAGAAAATCGCCCTGCTTCACGGCGAGCACCGGCACGCGGAACACTGCGCCGCGCTCTGACGGCGACTGGGCCGCTTCGACCTTCATCCGCACGCGCTGGACGGCGGCGGCGATTTCCTTCTTTGCTTCCGGCTTCTCGAAACACTCTTTCAACTGCGCTTCTTCGCCGGCGAGCCCGTGCCGCCCGAAGCGAAGGCCGACCTTGAGGCTCTCGCCCAGTACATCCTCCGCAACCCCTTCTCCGTGGAAAAGATGACCTTGGAATCCCCCGGCGACACGGTCATCTACCGCTCCCGCCTCAATGCCAAGATCAACCGCAACTTCGAGGTCTTCACCCCTACCGACTTCCTGGCCGCCATCACGCAGCATATCCCGGACAAAGGCGCCCAAATGGTCCGCGATTACGGCTGGTACTCCAACAAAATGCGCGGCGTCCGCCAGCGCCGCCTGCCGCCGCAACTGGTCGTCCGCCGCCCGGGCGTCTCCCCTGCGCCGCCACTTAGGCTCCCCTCCAAACGCTGGCGCGACCTCATTCTTCGGGTCTGGCACGTGGACCCGCTCCGCTGCCCCGTTTGCCAGAACCCCATGCGCGTCATCGCCGTGATTGACGACCCGCGGGGGGAGAGAAGACCCTCCGGCACTTGGGCGCCTGGCGCGACCCGCCAGCCCGACTACCGCCACAGGGCCTCCCGGATCCATACACCCGCGAGCCGTGCGACGACGTGAACCCGATGCCTGACTACGAGAATGTCCTGACCGACTGGAAAAGGGCGGCTGCCCGAACCGGCCTGACGGTAGCGTGTGCCCTTGTGCCAGCCGGTTCCGGTCGGTCTCGCCCCGGCAGTGCCCGCCGTGCCGCAGCCGCCTCCAAAGAACAGGCAAGAAGCGCCGGTTGACGTGCCAAGCCACGCTCTGGTAGTATCCTGTTGTGGCAGGGTTAAAACGGTCAAGCCGCACTGGTTTCCGATTTCCTGTGGGAGGGTTGCTTTGTGAGCCGTATTGGCCGAGATATCGTCACGAACGTGGAAGCCGTCAGTCTCGACAAGAGCGCGCCAGACGTTGTCAACGCTGTCGCCAGTGATGACGCTCGTTCTGCCATGAGAGCGAGACAACCGAGGCGCCTCCTGTCCTGCGGGCGGCTGTTCGGGGCAATCGTGCTTGCCCTGTGGGCGGGGAGGCCTTCCCTCGGCGCCTTCTCCCTGCTCGCCTCCAATCAACTGGTGTTCGCGAACGTGGACCACGCGCCGGTGGGGGCCTGCTCCACGATCACTTACGGCTACAAAGGTCCGACCTGCGGGGTGGGAACGTCCTCGGGCGTCTTCCCTTTCTACTATAACCAGGGCGGCGGCGGCGTCCTTATCGCTGTGTCCGGCGGTTCCGGGTTGCAGTTGCTGCCCTTTGTCGCCTCGGCGGCGAGCATTGCCACCAATGCCCACTACTTCCCCGAGGCCAGCGTCCAACGCACGCTCACGCCAGGCACCGACGAATGCACCATCGCCGACGCCGGGCTGGCCTTCACGCATTATAGTCCCGCGTGGTCGATGGCCGACCTCCGCACCGCAACCCTGAACGAGAAAAAACGTTACCTCCTGCCGGCCACCTGGCTGGTCTTCACGATTAACAATACCAACAGCACGTCCGAGGATTTCTATTTTGGCCTCCCGGTTGCCGCAACACCGAAGACCTTCGCCAACGGGGCCTATCAGGGTTTTGTCCTGGGTGAGGCGGCGCTGGCCGTGCAAAGCGGGAGTTGCGAGCTGCTGAGCGGCGCGCAACTGACCGCGGCGTTCAGCGGCCTGACCCAGGGGTTCGCTTTCCACCTGGGCGTGCCGGCGGGCCAGAGCCGGTCGCTGATGGTGGTCATTGCCTACTACCGCAGCGCGGTGCTGGATGCCCGCACGGGCGCCTCCTATTATTACACCTCACTGTATCCTTCCATGGACAGCGTCATTGACTCCGCGTTCGGCGGCATTGGCGACGCCCAACTACGGTGCCAGCAACTGGCGACGGCGATGCGCCACGCGGGGCTGAATCCGTACCGGCAGTTTCTGGCCTGCCAGGCGCTCCATTCCTACCTGGCCGACTCCGCCTGTTTGATCGATCCCCAAGGTGGTGTGCATTGGTGGGAAGTGGAAGGGCAGTTCAACTATATCAATACGTTCGACCTGACCGTGGACCTGGCCTTCTTTGATTCATATATGCAGCCCTGGGCGTTGCGAAACGTGCTGGACGCTTATTCCGGCGCGCTCCCCGGCACGGGCTACAGCTTCGACACTCCGCTTTACAGTCCGTCCGGGACGCCAGTGTCCGGTCACGGCTTTTCATTTGACCACGACATGGGGTTGTGGCCGACTTCCGGGACGGGGCCGGCCTATGGGGCCTGCATGGGCGATGAAGAACTTCAGGCTTGGATTCTATCGGCGGGCCTGTATTGGAGCCACACGGGCGATAACGTCTGGATCACTAACAACGCGGCCCTGCTGCAGACCTGCCTCAACTCGATGCTTTGGAGGGACAATACCAACGCCGCGGCGCGGGATGGGATTACCAAGAATGTCAACGCCGGCGAGATCACGACCTTCGACGACCTGGATGCCTCACTCCAGCGGCCGGCATTTAGCGGGCGGTTGGCGGTGAGAAACTGGGCGTGTTACCTGGCCCTGGACGCGATGTTCCACCAACTGGGCGACGCGGCGGACGCGGCAGCCTGTGAGAACATGGCGCGGGTCGTCGCACAAACCATCGTCAGTTGCTGGAACAGTTACCGTGAGACATTGGGTTACATTCCCGCGCTCTTAGACGGCAGTGATACGGCCGCGATTATCCCGATGGTCGAAGGGTTGGCCTACCCGGCCGCGATGGGGTTGACCAATGCCATTGACCGGACGGGTGGGCCGTACGCGCCGATGCTGCAGGCACTTTCAAATCATATCGCGGCCGTCCTGGTTCCAGGCCGATGCTTGGATGCTGCCTGCGGAGCCTGGTTGATGACCAGCGCCACCCCCACGATTACCTGGCAAAGCAAGAACTTCATCTGCCAGTACGCGGTCGAAGTCGTTCTGGGGATCACCAACAGCGCTGTGGAGGGTCCCGTGGATCAAGTCCACGCCAGCCTCCAGATTCAGGATTCGCCGCACGCCGGGTACTCGGACGCGCTCAACGGGACGGGCGCGTTTCAGTACGCGGGCGGGGCGCATTATCCGCGCGGCATCACCAGCGCGCTTTGGTGGCTGAACGCGACCAACAATCCCTCCTACCCGGTGGCCACCTCTGTCCCGGGAGCGCCCACTGTCCTCCAGGCTTTGGCGGGTGACCATCAGGTTTTGCTGTTATGGCAGGGAGTCGCCTTGGCGACCGGCTACAATCTAAAGCGCGCCGCGGTTAGCGGTGGGCCGTACACGTCGATCACAAATGGGCTTGCGGGCGCCAGTTTTACTGACGCGAGCCTCACTAACAGTGTCGCATATTATTACATTCTGACGGCAACCAACCCAATTGGTGAGAGCCTTCCGTCGCGGGAGGTCAGCGTCACGCCGGTCTCCTCCACGGGCACAAATCTGACTGCCTCGGTGACCGGCGCCCAATTCGTGGTATCCTGGCCGGCGAGCCATGTTGGTTGGATCCTGCAGACCAATACGCTCGACCTCGTCAACCCGGCCGCTTGGGGTGATGTTCCCGACTCGCTTACCAACCGGCAGATGGATTTCCCTATTACCAATCCGATCATTCCCCGCGAGTTTTTCCGGTTACGTCATCTGTAGGGCGGGTGGGCTGGTCCGACCGAGGCTTTCACCTAGCCGTCAACAAGCGGAATTTTCAACCAATTATTGCTCTTGCTTATGAGCACCCCACTCTTCGTCGGACGACCAGTTTCACTGGAGAAACTTTGCTTGCGTTGTGGCGTCGCCGGTGGTTCGATGCCGGCGCCCGGAGGGGAAGTTGTAAGCCGGCCGATGGTTGTTCTTCCACGAACCCGTTTAAGAGCTTGGCTCTGCGACCGACGACCGGATCACTGGTGGCGTCGTGGCATGGTTCACGTGCGACCCTGCTCATGAGATTGTGGCTCCATAATTGAAGCCAGCCTTCCCGTCGCAGCCCGCCTCCGGGCCAACAACCTGAACGCGTTTTGGCCTCGTGAAACAAGCCAATTCACGCCAGACCTCTTTGTGTTGGTTCGATTCCAAACCCGATTTGCCAACTCCCCAATAATCACGCTTCTCTCCACTCCAACATAGTTCCTCATGAGACCGACCGGAAGCCGAAGCCGCCGAAGAACCCAGATGAACCCAGATTTGGACAACCCGAACGAGCCAACTCTCAAGTGCAACCCGGCAAGCACCCAAGTTGTTCCCATCTGCGCAAATCCGCGTTCATCGGCGGTTCAAATGCTCCGTTTAGGTTCACATTCGATCAATCGCCCGTCGCCGTCGAGAAATCGCCGCCGACACTCGCGCCGGTGCTCAGTGTCGGCGGTGATTCCCTCCGGCAGCCCCCCCGCGAGAGGGGCAAAGGCGGTCGCGGCACCTCTCACGACGCGTACGCTGAGATTGTGTCCTCCTCCGGCCAAGGCGCCCCCCGACCGGCCGCTTCCGGCGAAACGGCGCGGCCCCGCGGAAAAATCGTTGTCGGATTCCAGCCGGCGGCGGCGATATGCTTCTGAAGATGAACGATACCGACCTGCAATTGCTCGCGCGCTACGCCCAGCACCACGCCGAGGACGCCTTTGCCGAAATCGTCCGCCGCCACATCGGTCTCGTCTATTCCGCCGCGCGCCGCCAGGTCCGCTCCCCGCAACTCGCCGAGGAAGTTACCCAATCCGCCTTCACCGACCTCGCCCGCAACGCGCGCTGCCTCGCGCCCGACACCCTCCTCACGGCCTGGCTCTATCAAGTCACCCGCCGCACGGCGATTGATGTCATCCGCCGGGAAGCGCGGCGGCAATTGCGCGAACAAATCGCCACCGAGATGAATGCCCTGAACGCCGATATTGGGACCGGCTGCGAGCCTGTCTGGAAGGACATCGAACCACTCCTCGATGAAGCCATGGCCGCGCTCGACGCGACCGACCGCGCCGCCGTCCTGCTGCGCTACTTCGAGAACAAGTCGCTGCGGGAAGTCGGCCAGCGACTGGGCGTGAGCGACGACGCCGCGCAGAAACGCGTCAGCCGCGCCGTGGAGCGGCTGCGGGAATTCTTCGCCAAACGCGGCGTCACCGTCGGCGCGGGCGGGCTGGTCGTGGTCATCTCAGCCAATGCGGTTCAGGCCGCGCCCGTGGGACTGATCGCCGCTATCACTACCGCCAGCCTGGCAGGAACGGTTACAGCCGCAACCATAGCAACCACCACAACCATGCACTTGATCACCATGAAATTCATCGCAGCAACTGTCACCGCCGCGCTCACCGCCGGAGCTGGCACCTACTTCGTGCAACAACGTGAAGCAAGCCGGTTGCGCAGCGAGAACCAAAACCTGATTGTCCACCAAGAGGCAATGACCCGCGAGCGCGACGACGCCACGCGCCGACTCGCCGCGTTGCGCGACGAGAACGAACGCTTGAACGAGAACACTTCCGATCTGCTGAGACTCCGTGGCGAAGTGACGCGACTGCGGAACGAAGCGCGGCAGTGGGCGGCATCCAGTCAAGGCAATCAAGCAGCGGGAGTATGGTCGCGGGAAGGAATCGCCTGGCTACCGAAATGGAAGGATGCTGGTTTGAGCTCGCCGGAGGCGGCGATGGAAACCTACTGCTGGTCTCTCGCCAATACCAATGTTGACCGACTGAGAGGCGCGATGGTTTGGGACCGTCGTACTAACGCCGAACCGGTTTCCGCAATTTTTGCCAAACGGGAAGCTCGGCAGGATGGCGATAAGTGGCGGGCTGCGACCTCGGGCGGTGTGCGTATCCACCGTCGCTTTCCGGGCTATGGCCAAAACCTGGATCGCGCCGTTTTTGAGGTCGAGATCATGAATCCTCGAATCGAAGGCGGAAAGGTCTTGCCATTGGACCCTGCGAACCCGCCGGCGTGGGATCCAACCGACAGCGAAACGTTTGACCTCGTGAAGGCCGATGATGAATGGAAGGTGATCCGCGATGACCGCTTACGGCTGGCCGTCGATGATGACGACTCGGAAGCGGTAGCGAGAATGATGATGAAGATGGACCCTAAGACCCTCGAACAACTCAAAACCGACCCGCGTCTTCCGCTCCGCACCTTGCAGGCATACGAAGAATTGAAAGCTCAGAGCCCAAAACTGCCTTCGCCGTGATGTCGCGACAGAAGTGCGCGCCGCCAGATTCAGTCTTCTGAGGAGCCGCGCAAGCCGCCGCTTGCGCGAAGCACACACCCTTCTGCCACTCCGTCGAGTAACCGTGTGCCCCGGCCTCAAAAGTCTCGGTGCTCGGTGCGGGCGATGATTTCCTCCGGCAACTCCTGCGACAGGTCGCAGAAGCAGGCGCTGTCGCCGGTCACGCGGACGATGAGGCCGCGGAGTTGCTCCGGCGCGGCCTGGGCCTGGCGGAGCGTATCGGCGCTGATCACGGGGAAGCAATCCGCGGCGCCAAGTCCGGAGCCAGCGCGACGAAATGCCGATGGTTGAGAGTGTGGATTGTTTGCGCCTTGGCCTTGCGGGCGCAGGCCAGCAGAAGTAAGTCGTAGAGCGCTCCGCCGCGCGCTCCCGCCGGACCCGCCGCGTCGAGCAGCTTCAGATACTCCGCCGCGGTCAGGCTGACCAAAGTCAGGCGGTCATGAACGTTATGTCGGACCAGACGGGCGGCGTCGGCGGGGGACAACCGAACCCCGAGACGCCCGCCCGTGAGCGTGGCGTAACACTCGGCCAAGGAATGAAGGGAAGCGTAGCCGTCGGCGGCTTCCTCCAGGGCTTGGGCGCAGGCTTCGTGGCGCGGTTCGTCCTCCACCATCGCCGCCACCAACACCGTGGTGTCGAAGAACTCGATCACAGCCGGTCCTTCCGGGTGGCCTCGACGGCTCCGACGGCATCCACGGCGACACCCTGCTTGGGCAGGACCAGCAGCCTCCCCTTGCGGCGCAGTTGGGCCGGCTCCGGTTCCGTCAGGGTCAGTTCCAGCCGGTTGCCCAGGACTTCCGCCTCAAACACCGCCGTTCGGGGCGTGTTCAGCGACCGGCGAATGCTCTTGGGCAGCACCAAGCGCCCGACCGGATCCATCGGGATCAGCGTTTTCATTCCGGAACGATGGCTCATGCCATGCCAAATGGCAAGAGTAATGGCGTGGCATTCGTCCGGCCCAATGCGGTGCTGCCTGCCCTAGAACCCCTGATGCTCCGTCCGGGCGATGATCTCCTCCTGGAGTTCCTTCGACAGATCGCAGAAGTAGTCGCTGTAGCCGGCCACGCGGACGATGAGATCACGGTGTTGCTCCGGTGCGGTCTGGGCCTGGCGGAGCGTGTCGGCGGTGGTCACGTTGAACTGAACGTGGTGGCCGTCCATTTTGAAATAGCCGCGGACGAGGTGCCCCCATTTGTCGAGGCCGTCGTCGGTGGCGACGAGGCTGGGGGTGAACTTCATGTTGAGCAAAGTGCCGCCGGTCTTTACGTGGTCCATCTTGCCGGCGCTCTTGAACACCGCTGTGGGACCACGGCGATCCGCGCCTTGCACGGGACTGATGCCTTCGGAAAGTGGCAGGCCGGCCTTGCGTCCGTCGGGCATCGCGCCGGTCACGCTGCCGAAATAGACGTGACAGGTCGTGGGCAGCATCTCAACGCGGTAGTGGCCTCCGCGGGCGTCAGGCCGGCCATCCACTTCCTCGAAGCAGGCGTTGAAGACGTCGAGCATGAGGGCGTCGGCGTAGTCGTCGTCGTTACCATATTTGTGGGTCTTGTTGACGAGGCGCTGGCGCAGGAGTTCGTCGGTGGCGAAGTTGTTGTCCAAGGCGGCGACCAGTTCAGGGAGCGAAGTCTTTCCGCGGCCGTTGCCGCTGGCGGGATCGAAGCAGAACTGTTTCATCGCGCTCAGGCTGTCCGTGATGCTGCCGAGGCCGACCATTTGGATGAAGGTGTTGTTGTAGCGGGCGCCGCCGGCGTTGTAGTCGCGGCCGTTCTTGATACAGTCGTCAATCAGGACGCTCAGGAACGGCGCGGGCATGTGGTCGGCATACATCCGCTCGATCAAGCGGCTGCCGCGCACCTTGATCTCGACGAAGTGCTGAAGCTGTTTGCGGAACGCGGCGAAGAGATCGTCGTAAGTCTTGAAGCTGTCTGCCGCGCCAGTCTGGGGCCCGAGTTTCTTGCCCGTGCGCGGATCGAGGCCGTTGTGCAGCGTGATCTCCAGCACCTTCACCAAGTTGAAGTAGCCGGTCAGGATGTAGGCTTCCTTGCCGAACGCGCCGACTTCCACGCAGCCGCTGCATCCGCCGGCCCGCGCGTCTTCGAGGCTCTTGCCCTGGCGGAGTTGTTCCTCCACGACCGTGTCGGCGTTGAAGATGGACGGGAAGCCGTAGCCCCGGCTCACGACGCGTAACGCGTGTTTGAGGAAATGGTCGGGACTCTTGCGCGAGAGCTGGATGTTCGTGCTCGGCTGGAGCAGGTGCATCTCATCGACGATGTCGAGCAGGAGGTGCGAGACCTCGTTCGAGCCGTCGGAGCCGTCGCGCCGCAGGCCGCCGATGTTGATGTTGGCGAAGTCGGTGTAAGTGCCGCTCTCCGCCGCCGTCACGCCGACTTTGGGCGGCGCGGGATGGTTGTTGAACTTGATGAAGAAGCACTCCAGCAACTCGCGGGCGCTCTCCATCGTGAGCGTGCCGTCGGCCAGGCCCCGCTCGTAGAACGGCAGGAGGTGCTGGTCGAGATGGCCGGGATTGAACGAGTCCCAGCCGTTCAACTCGGTGATCACCGCGAGATGGCAGAACCAGTAATACTGGAGCGCCTCCTGGAAATCGCGCGGCGCGTGCGCCGGGACGTGCGAGCAAACCTCCGCGATCTTTAGCAACTCCGCTTGGCGCTGGCCGTTGGCTTCCTTCGCCGCAAGTTCGCGAGCCAGCGCGGCGTGGCGTTCGGCGAAGACAATGAGTGCGTCGCAGGAAATGTCGAACGACTTCAGCGTCTCGCGCTTTTCGTAGGCTTGCGGGTCGTTGAGGAAGTCGAGCTTGGCGATGGCGTCGGCGATGTCCTGTTTGAAATCCAGCATCCCCTTCGCGTAGATCTTGTCGTCGAGCACGGTGTGGCCCGGTGCGCGTTGCTCCATGAACTCGGTGAAGAGGCCGGCGTCGTAAGCGTCGCGCCATTCCTGCGGCAACTCGGCGAACATCCGGTCGCGCATCGAGCGCCCGCGCCAGTAGGGGATGACCTTCTCCTCGTAGAGCCGGAGGCACTCGTCATCGACGCGATACCACGTCTTGGGCCGCGAGTTCAGGATGCGCAGGTCCTCGGCGCTGTGGCAGGTGAGTTCCGGGAAAGTGGGCACCACCTTCGGCGCTGGACCGCGCTCGCCGACAATCATTTCGCTGTCCCCGAGGTAAATTGTCTTGTGCTGGCAGAGGTGGAGGAAGGATTGCGCCCGCATGACCGGCACGGAGAACTTGCCGTCGTTGGCTTGGTAGAACTCAGTCATCAACCTCGCCCGTTCGCCGGTGAGGGACGGCGGTGTGTCGAGGCTTCGCTGGCGCAATTGGGCAGTCCGTTCGGTCATGGCTTCGAATGACAGTTCTTCGCCGCTCTGGCCGCGCTGAATCCTCAAGCCCCCGCCCGGGCGGCGAGTCCCGCGGCACGGAATCTCCCGACCGCCGTTTCCACCTGCTCCGCGGAAGGCGGTTGCAGGTTTTCCAGGGGAAAGACCAATCCCAGGCGCCGGAACTTCTGCACGCCGATCTTGTGATAGGGCAACACGCTGACCTGAGTGACGCCCGAGATCGTCGAGGCAAACCGGGCTACCGCTTCCAGGTTTTCCGCGTCGTCGTTGATACCAGGGATGAGCGGCACGCGCACCCAGATGTTATCGTGGATGTGGTCGAGCGCCTTGAGATTGGCCAAGATCGGGGCATTGGAGACGCCGGTGTATTCCAAGTGTTTGGCCTCGTCCATCAACTTCAAGTCGAACAGGATCAAGTCGGTGAGTTGGGCGACTTCGAGCAGCACGTTGGTGCAGGCAAATCCGCAGGTATCGACCGCTGTGCGGACGCCACGGGCCCGGCACGTGGTGAGCAACGCCTTAAGAAAGGCGGGTTGGGTGAGCGGTTCGCCGCCGGAAAACGTCACGCCGCCCAGGGATTCCTCGTAAAAGATCCCGTCCTGCAAGACCTCCGCCATCACCTCATCCACGGTCATTTCCTTGCCCACCATCTGCCGGGCGTCGGTCGGGCACGCATCGACACATTCACCACACCGATCGCATCCCTCGACCTTCGGCGGCAGCGGCCCTTCGCCCCTGAGAGATTCGGCGAATGGGCAGGCCCGCCGGCACTCGCCACACCCGATGCATCGGCTCTCGATAAAGATGATTTCCGGCCGGGCCGACTGGCTTTCCGGGTTGTGGCACCACTGGCAGCATAGCGGGCAGCCTTTGAGGAAGACCGTCGTGCGGATGCCGGGGCCGTCCTGGACGGAGTATTTCTGGATGTTGAAGACCAGACCAGTTTCCATAACGTTGCCGTGCGTTCGAGCGGAGCCGCGTGGAGCCGCTCCGATTACGGGGCGAGGAAAGCCGGGCGAGCCGCGCGAGTCAACACCAATTTCCCCGCGGACCGCCGCGGCGCGGAATCCGGGCACTGGGTGCGGCGCCGGGGAGCGAGCGCGCTTGTCTTGGGCCGCGAATTCTGTCTCACTTCGAGGCAGGCCGCGTGCCTTTGTCACCATGAAACCCAAGTTGCTCCTGCTCCTGGTCCTCGTCACGGCTGTCGTGTGCGACGCGTCCGCCGCCTTTCGTGCCGCGATCGCCGTCCGTGACGTCACGCCCGATCCGCTCCTGCCCGTCTCCGGCGGCGTCGGGCCGTCGCATCCGGCGACCCGCCACGAAGGCGAGTTGACGGTGCGCGCCTTGGCGCTGGAGCAGGACGCGACCCGTGTGGTCATCGTGAGCGCGGACTTTCTGGGATTCCCCGCCGTGCTCGGCAACAAGGTCCGCGCCGCGGTGAAGGGCGTTCCGCCGCAAAATATCTTGATCGGCGCCACGCACACCCACAGCGCGCCGGATTGCTACGGCTTTCCCGACGGCAAGGGCGGCACCGCCGCGGACCCGAAGTACCTCGACTTGGTCTGCGGGCGCATGGCGGAGGCGATCAACGAAGCCCTCGCGAAGCTCCAGCCCGCGCGCGTCAAGATCGCCACCGGGGAGGCGAAGGGAAGAATCGCTTACAATTACTACGCCGAACAACTCTACGATCCGCGCTGTTCCGTCATCCAATTCCTCGGCGAGTCGGGCCGTCCCATCGCCACGCTGGTTAACTACGCCATCCATCCCGAAGTGATCGGCAGTGAACAGGGCCTATGCAGTCCCGACCTCATCGGGCCGCTCTACGAGCGCGTCGCCGGGCAGGGCGGCGGCACGGGCATCTTCATGAACAGCGCCCAAGGCGGCATGGTGACGGCCGACAACCGGCGGCCCGGCGGCGGCGAGGCGCGCGACTGGGCCGAGTGCCAGCGCATTGGCCGGCTGCTCGCCGATGAGGCCCTGCGCATCGTCCGCGACGCGCCGGAGCAGGCCTCGCCGAAGCTCTTCTGCGCCGCCCGACCGCTCACGTTGCCGGTGGATGCGCCCCTGATGCGCCAATTGCTCAAGGCGCTCCCGGCCGTGACGGGAACGGCCCCTGCCGGGGATTCCGTGACGACGCAGTTGAACGTCGTGGACCTGGGCGACGCGCAAATCCTGACCATTCCCGGCGAGGCGCTGCCGAACATCGGCTATTACCTCAAACGCAAGATGCACGGCGCGCACCGCCTGCTCTTCGGCCTGACCAACGATGCCTTCGGCTACATCCTGACCAAGGAGGATTTCGGCAGTTTCCAACGCTACGATTACATCTCGCGCACCAGCCTGGGCGAACACACGGGGGAAATCCTGGTGGACGAGGCGCTCAAGTTCGTGGATGAATGTCCGCGACCGGAAAAGCTCGCCGGAAATTGAACCCGCCGTGAAGCGCCCCACCCTGAGTTCCGCTCCTCGGCCGCTCGCCGTCGCGCTGGGCCGCACCGCGTTCGAAACCGAACTGACCGTGCGGCCGGACGACATCGACATGTTCCACCATGTCCACGGCAGCCGGTATCTGGACTTCGTGCTGGCGGCGCGCTATGACCAGATGGCCCGCTGCTACGGCCTGGCGTGGGAGGAGTTCACGAAGGTCGGTCTGGGTTGGGTGATGCGCACGGCCTGCATCGACTTTAAGCGGCCGTTGCGCCTCGGCGACCGGTTCATCGTGCGCACCTGGGTCGAGGAGATTTTCGAGGACGGCGTGCGAGTGAACTTTGAGATCGTCAAGAGCGCGAATCGGAAGCTCTGCAGCGACGGCCACGTCCATTACACCATGGTCCGCCTCGCCACCGCCCGCGCGGAGAAGATCCCGGACTGGATCGTGGCGAAGTATGACATCTGACCCCGCGTGTCCGGAATGAAGCGTGAGCGCCGTCTCCCGCCCCGCCCGCCGGAAACGCCGGGCGTGGGTCTCGCCCGCGTGTTGTCCAAACTCGGTTTCTGTTCGCGGAGCCAGGCGTGGGAGTTGATCCAGACCGGCCGGGTGCGCGTGAATGGTGCCGTGGTCCGCGATCCGGAGCGGCGGCCGGACCGGCGCCGCGACCGCATCGAGGTGGACGGCCAATCCGTGCAGGCGGAGGAGAAAGTTTATCTCCTGCTCAACAAACCGCGCGGGCTGGTCACGACGGCCGCGGATGAGCGGGGCCGCGCGACGGTGTTCCAGTGTCTCGCCGGAAAGGCGCTGCCGTTTCTGGCGCCGGTGGGCCGTCTGGACAAGGCGAGCGAAGGCTTGTTGCTCTTCACCAACGACACCGCCTGGGCGGCGCAAATCACCGCTCCCACGAGCCAGATCGAGAAGACCTATCACGTCCAGGTGGACTGCCTGGCGGACGACGCGCTTCTGCGGCGCATCTGTGACGGCGTCACCGCCGAGGGCGATTTCCTCGCGGCCCAACGCGCGAGTCTGTTGCGGCGCGGCGGGAAGAACAGTTGGCTGGAAGTGGTGCTGGACGAGGGGAAAAACCGGCACCTCCGGCGCCTACTCGCCGGCCTGGGCGTCGGTGTCCTCCGCCTGGTGCGCGTGGCCATCGGCCCGCTCCCGCTCGGTCCGCTGGCCAAAGGCGCGTTCCGGCCCCTCACCCGGGACGAGGTGTGCGCGCTGGCCCGCCCATCGCCGGGCGGGGCGCCGCTTGACTCCGCCCGCCGCTGAGTGTTCGTTATGCGTCGTCATCTGATGAAACACTGCAAACGGAACCTTCGTCTCGCCGGCTGGTGTCTGGGCGCCTTGCTGCTGGGCTTCACCGGCGCCAGCCGCGGCGGGCTGATTGTCGGGATCGGCCAAAATTTCACCGCCAGCACTTATTTGCGCGACTCCTCGGCGGTTCCGCCCGACAGCAACGGCACCGTCGGCCCGCAACACTTCGTGGAGTTCATCAACGGCCGCTTTGCCGTTTTCAACAAGGCCAACGGCATCCGCGTCTTGAACCTGAGCGACTTCACGTTTTGGTCCCGCGCCGGCGTGACCGTTCCCAACAACTTCGAGGTCACGGACCCCCGGCTGGTCTATGATCCCACGGTGCAACGCTGGTTTGCCTCCATGCTGGATTTTGACCCCAACGGGATCCTGCCCAACCGGTTCCTGCTGGCCGTGTCCAGCGGGGCCGATCCCACCGGGCCGTGGCAGGGACTGGCCTTCGCGGTGGATCCGGCCGGCGGCAACGTCGGTGATTTCGACACGCTCGGGGTGGATGCCAACGGGGTGTATCTGAGCGCCGACCTCTTCGACACCAACAGCAATGCCCTCGGTCCCACTTTGGTGTCCATTCCCAAGGCGGACCTGTTGGCCCAGCCGCCCACGGCGGCCCGCCGCACGGAGTTCGGAATGCTCAGTTACAGCGTCCAGGGAAACATCCTCCAGCCGGCCGTGAACCTGGGATCGGCCACTGGCGGCGAAGCCGTGCTGGCGGTCGGCGACGTGGGCACGGATTTCCTGCCGCACACCGACTTGAAAACCTTCGCCGTGCTCAACGCCGCCGGCCCCAGCGCCACCCTGACCACTCCGACGGACATCACCGTGGCCCCGTACACCGCTCCGTACAACCCGCCGCAGCCGGACGGCTCCAACAATCTCGACGACGGCGACGCCCGCTTTAGTGCCACGGTGTATCAGTTCAACGGCGTGCTCTACGCCGTCCACTGCATCCAGGCTGGCGCCCGGGCCGCGCTGCGCTGGTACCAGATCAGCGCCGCCAGCCACGCCGTGCTCCAATCGGGCACCATCACCGACCCGACTCTCGACTTGTTTTACCCGTCCATCGCCGTGAACACCAACGGCACCATGGTGATCGGCTGCAACGGCAGCAGCTCGAACAGTTACGTCAGCGCGTACGCCGTTGTGGGCGAAACCGTCAACGGCGTGACCACCTTCGGCAGCCTCCTGCTCCTCAAGGCCGGCACCGCCAGCTATCAAAACACCGACACCAGCGGCACCAGCCGTTGGGGCGATTACAGCGCGACCAGCGTGGATCCGGCCGACCCGACGCATTTTTGGACGATCCAGGCGTTCCCGTCCGCCCCCGGCGCTTGGTCCACGCAGATCACCGAACTGGTCATCGGCGCACCGAGTCTGACGCTCACCAGCGCCGGCGCCGCCGTGGTGATCTCCTGGCCGGCCAGCGCCACGGGCTTCCAACTGCAAACCGCCGAGGATCCCGGCCCGGCTGGCGTTTGGTCCGCGGTGCCTCAAACACCCGTTGCCAGCGGCTCCCAGATCTCGGTGCAGATCCCGATTTCGGGCGGGCCGCAATTCTTTCGGTTGAGCAAGACGATACCGTAACCGGCGTTTTCTCCCCATCACTGGCCGGGAGCGGCCGGCAGCAACGTGTCCAGCAGGTCGGTCCCCAGCTTGTCCACGCTCTCGTCTATGCTCGCCAGGACCACAACGCTGATGTGGTGTTCGGGATACCAGCCCACGAAGCTGCGGTAGCCGCCGGTCCCGCCGTTGTGCCAGATCAGCAAACCAGGCCTGCGGGGTGTGCGCAGCCAGCCGAAGCCGATCGTCGCCTGGCCGGTCTCCGGCGCCTGCTCCGAGGTGGCCAGCGCGCTGGCGTGGCGCAACGGATTCTCACCCACCCCGGCCATCGCCGCGACGAAGCGGGCCATGTCGCGCGGCGTCGAGCGCAACCCACCCGCGCTGGCGAAGACCTGGAAATCCCAGTTCGGGACGGCTTGGGCGCCGTGGTGCCCCGGTGCGAGTCGGGCGCGCTGGGGCGCTGACAAGCGGAAGATCGTGTTGGTCAAGCCCAGCGGCCGCAGCACGCGCCGGCGGAGCAAGGTTTCGTACGGTTCGTCCGCCGCGACGGCCAGCGCGTGACCCAGGATGGCGAAGCCGGCGTTCGAGTAGAGGAACGCGGCGTGGCCGTCTGGGTCCACCTCCGGCTTCGCGTCAGCGAGCCAATGGTAGAGCCGCGCCACGTCGTAGCGGGCGTAGGGATCACTGCCGTAGCGGGCCAGCCACGCGGCGTCCATGTTCGCCGGCAGGCGCGGCAGGCCGGCATGGTGGGTGGCGAGCTGGAGCAGGGTGACGCCGGCCGCGGGCGAGTTGGTTCGTTCCGGCCAGTCGGTGAGCCGCTGCGCCAGCGTGTCGGCTGGCCGGACGCGGCCGGCCAAAACCTGATCGGCCAGCAGCAGGCCGGTGAAGCCTTTGGTGATCGAGCCGATCTCGAAGAAGGTGTCAGCGGTCGGCGGGTTCGTGTCGTCTTGCGACTGCGCGCCGGCGAAGAAGAACTCCGGGCCCGCGCGGCCCACCAGCGCGACGGCGACGGCGCCCGCGGGTTGCTGCTCGCGCCAGTGATCCACCAGCGACTGGGGGCTGCCGCCGGCGGCCAGCGCGCCGGTGACGCCGGCGACGAACGGCGCCAACGAGAGAATGCGTTTGGTCATGCCGCGCCCAGCTTACCACGGAACGCCCGACCGCCCAAGGCTCGTGGCCGTCGGGACGGCCGCTCCACCGGGCAACTCGCCGCTTGTCGCGTCGGCGCGTCCGCCTAGACTGCCCACTCTGATGAACGACTCGTTTGAGTTGCGCGATCCGCAGGCGGCGCACGATTACCTGGAGGGATTTTACGCCGCCACGCGGCGCAAGGGGGAGGCGTACTTCGCCCAGGGCCGCGTGCGCGACTTGATTCCCAAGGCGGACGGCACGGCCTATTCCGCCCTGGTGAAAGGCGGCCAGCTCTACGAAGTCGAGTTGATCTATGACCCGGACGAGGGCTGGTCGGGCACGTGTTCGTGTCCGATGGAACTGGACTGCAAGCACGTCTATGCCGCAGTGAAGGCGCTGCTCGCGGAGCACAACGTGGCGCTGGTCCGCAACCTCAGCGCGGGCGCGACCGGCCGCGTCGGGGCCAAGCTCCGCGCGCCGACCGCGAAGGGCGCGGCCGACGCTGCGTACCCCGGCGAGTTCGCGGAGCGCGTCCTCGCGGCGCTCGGCCGGCCGCTGCGCGCGGCGGAGAAGAAATTCCTGCGCAAGCTGAACGAGGTCTATCTGCGTTGCCGCGCCGCGCGCCGCATCACGCTCTGGGACATCCAAGAGTTGGGCTTGTCGTTCGGCGGTTACGGCTGGGACACGGTGCGCATCTGGCCGTCGTTGCCCGAGAGCGAGGAGGAGTTCTGGCTCTACCTGGCCAACGCGGCGGCCGAACGCGGCGTGACCGTCCCGGAATTTCTCGCGCCGGTCACCGACCTGCGGCCGGTGCAGGAGCGGCTCGCCCGCTGGCGGCGCGGGCAGGAGATCGAGCGCTGGAAACAAACGCTGGGGAACCTCCAGGCGTGGGCCGGCGCGGAGGCGGGCGGTCCGCGGGGGGAATTTGATCTGCGCCTGGTCCTGCTGCCCAAGGCGGCGGAGTTGGAATGGCGCCGCCCCGGCCAGACCGCTTTCGAGCGGCTCAAGGCACCGCAGTTTCACCAGTTCGCACACGACATCAAGGCGGGCCGCGTCGCGCTGCCGCCGGAGGCCGATTTGCTCTGGCAGGCGTTTCACCAGCGCGTGTACTACGGGCGCGCCATGGAGTTGAAGTACGGCGACGCGGAGGCCGGCGAAACCCTGGGCCGCCTGCTGCGGCTGGGCCCGCTCGACAGCCGCATCGTCAGCGCCGCGGGCCAGCCGCTGGTCCGCGCCACCCAGCCGCTGCGGTGGGAAGTGGCGCCCGCGGCCAACGAGATGGAGGACTACCGCCTCCGGCTCGCGCAGGCCGACGGCTCGCCCGCGCCGCCGCTGCTGTGCGCGCTGCCCGGAACGCCTCCGCTTTACCTCACGGCAGACACCGCTTTCCCCGGACCGCCGATCAAGGACGGCGTGCTGGATCCGGCGCGGGAAACCGTCATTCCCGCCCCGGCGCTGGAGACCCGCGGCGGCGTGGAATTCCTCGAAGCGTTGCGCGTCGAACTGCCGCCGCGCATCCAGGAGCGCGTCCGACGCGTGCCGCTGCGCGTCGCCATCCGGTGTGAACTGCGCCCCATCTACCCCGGCAGCCGGACGGAAGACTGCGTCGTCCGGGCGCAGGCCGAGGCCGAAGACGGACGCCACCAGGAAGTCTGGAACGGCCAGTCCTGGGTTCGGATGACGGCGGACGAACGGGGGGCCAAGTCCCGGCGCGACCCCGCCATCCTGGTCCACGACCGTTCCGCGCTGCGGGACGTGCCGCGCTGGCTGGAGCCGCTCGGCCTCAAGCACGACGGCCATTCGGGCCTGCTGTCCTGCCGCGTCACGAAGAAATTCCCGGAAATTTTCGTGCCGTGGCTCAAGGCGTTGCCGCCGGACCTGCGCGTGGAGCTGGCCGGCGATCTCGCCTCGTTTGCGCAGGAGGCCGTCGCCGGCCGCGTGCGGCTGGACGTGACCGAGGCGGAGATCGACTGGTTCGACTTGCGGGTGGTGCTGGACGTGTCCGACACCACGCTGACGCCGGAGGAGGTGAAGCTGTTGCTCAACGCCAAGGGCGGTTACGTGCGGCTGGGCCAGAAAGGCTGGCGGCGGCTGCAGTTCGACCTCACCGCGGACGAGGACGAGCGGTTGGCGCGGCTGGGCCTGAACCCGCACGAACTCACCGCCGAGCCGCAACGCCTCCACGCGCTGCAACTCGCGGACGAGGCGGCGCAGAAGTTTCTGCCGGAGCAACAGGTCGAGCAGATCCAGCGGCGCGCCGGTGAGATCAAGGCGCGCGTCACGCCGACGCTGCCCGCCGCCGTCACCGCGGAACTGCGTCCGTACCAACTCGACGGCTTCCACTTCCTGGCTTACCTGGCCACCAACCGGTTCGGCGGCATCCTGGCCGACGACATGGGCCTGGGCAAAACCCTGCAGACGCTCGCGTGGCTGGTGTGGTTGCGCGACGGCGGCAACGTGGAATCAACCGGACCTCCCGCCGCGCCACTGCCGTCGCTCGTGGTCTGCCCCAAATCCGTCATGGACAACTGGCACGCGGAGGCGGCGCGTTTCACGCCCGGCCTGCGGGTCAAGTCCTGGTCGCCGGGTGAACTGCCTTCCTTTCTCGGCCGGCTCGGCGAGGCCGATCTGCACGTGCTGAACTACAGCCAGCTCCGGATCATCGGCGAGAGCCTCGCGCCGGTGCCGTGGCTGGCGGTGATTCTGGACGAGGGTCAGTACATCAAGAACCCGAGTTCGCAGACGGCGCAGGTGGCCCGCGCGTTGCGCGCCCGGCACCGGCTCGTGTTGTCCGGCACGCCCATCGAGAATCGGCTGCTGGATTT
>JAJXZI010000223.1 GCA_021780115.1 bacterium
CGTGGTTCCGTTCGGGGGGGTAGGAATGATGCCGTGGGTGCCGGTTGGATCGGTGGTCAGGTCGTAACCGAAATCCACATTGTAATCCGCCGGGGCGTTGGCGCTGTCCCCGTTGCCGAAGGTGATATTCCAGTGGAGCGCGTCGTTCGGATCGCTCAGCGGGTCGGAATAGAGAAGTGGCGCCGGAGGGTTGGCGCTGTCGATGATGGTGAGCGTCGCTGTGCCGCTGGCCGCAGAATAGCCGTTGCCGTTAGTCAGTCCGATGACCACCGTCCGGTTACCGGCATAGTTGGTCGTGGGAGCCAACGGAGAGATGGTGTTGGTCGCCGTAACGTCGCCGGGGTTGAGGGTTATCGGCCCGGCCCCCACAAAGTCCGTCCCCAGCGCCGCCGTGCCGGCGTAGGTGAAGCTGGACACAGTGTAACTGGCGGCATTGGTGTCGCCCCAACGGGTGAGCACGAAGGAGGCGTAGTCGTTAGTGTGCCGCTTGTACATGGACGGGGCGCTGACGCCCGAGATGAACACCACTTGCGGCCCAATGTTCTCAATCGTGATAGTGGCCGATTGCGGAGCGGTCGCCACATACGCTCCACCACCCTTCAAGCTCAACAGCACGGTTGTCGTCGGCCGGGAAAGGCCATCCACCGCCGGGGTGATGGTGACGTTGGTGGAAGTCTGCCCCGCGGCAAAGGTGATGGTTCCATTCGCAGCCGGAGTGATGCCGGCGGGAGAAACCGTGTACACCCCGTTCGTGGCGGTGCCGCCCAGGGTGAAGTTGACGGTCAGCGGCTGATTCAGGTCGCCGGGATTGACACTCGAGCGGGTGAGCGTGAACACGCCGGGGGTCGGTCCGCTTTGGGAGGCAAAGGCCGGGTTGGCGGTGACGCTGACCTGCGTGGCGGGCGTCAGGAGTTGGAACATGCCATTGGTTCCCGAGGCGTCATTACTGGTGATCGCGGTGGTGGTCTGGCCCAGCGAGTAAATGCGCAACAAGCCCTGGCCGGAACTGACGGCGTACACGTTGTCGGCCGCGTCCCAAGCAATCGCGCGCCCGATGGTGGTGCTGGGAGTGTTGGCGATGACAAACAAGGTCGAAGCGTCGGGGATGCCATTGGTCAACCGCAGGACGGAAATGTGATTGTCCGTGTGCAGCAACGCCACGTAATGGTCATCGGGTGAAACGCGGACGCTCCGCGCGTCTTGGACCAGATCCGGGCCGGCGCCGAGCGCGCCGCCCGCAGCCGAGATGGAATCCCACAGCACCGTGACGCCGTCCGTATCGAACACGGTCAAATTCGGGGCGGCATGGTTCACCCGGTTGATGTTGGCGAACAGCCGGCCGTCCTTGGCCAGGGCCAAATCCGTGTTCAGTTCCGCAATGCCACACAGGCCGATGCAGCCCAACTGATTCGGGGCGTTCGACCACGGCACCGGCCCGGCGCCGATCACATACTGCTTGATGCTGTTGTACAGCGGACCCAATCCGCCATCGGCAGTATAAAGGACCAAATCGCCCGTCGCCAGCGACCCTTTGACGCACGGCGCGCTGGAGATGTCACCGTGGTAGCCGGCCGCGATCCCGGCCGTCTCGCCGACGATGCCCAGGATTTGGTTGGTGAACGAGTTCAGATCCGGATCAAAGGCCCAGACCGTTGCGGCCGCCGTGGAAAAATCGCCAACGTACACCGCGTTGTCCGGCCCCAAACCGATCCGGTACGGGCTGTTGGCCGAAGCGGAGGTAAAGAGCGCCGCGGAAGCGTTCGTGCCCCGTCCGAAGGCATCCGACGTGTCGGCCTTCAGCACGTACAGGCCGCGGCCCTTGGTGGCGAGGCCCGTGTTCCCCGGCGACGAATTCGCGGCGTAAACCAGACCGAAGTGATGGTCCCGCGGATTGGCGTTGACCGCGATGCCGCGCGGGGCGGGGAAGCGGACGGTATTGCTGGCATCGACGCTGATCTGGACCGGCCCGCCCGCGCCCACCTTGAAGACATAAATCGCGTAGTTCGTGTGCGCCCCCAGGCTGAAGGAATTCGGACCCTGGGCCAACGCGCCCAGATTGTTGGTCGCCACGCCGTTATCAAAGCTCACGCCGACATTGTCGGCGCTCTCGTTGAGGATGAACCGGATGGTTCCCGCCTCGTTGGTCACTCCGGAGGCGTAGGGGTGCGCCTGGACCAGCGGACCGGCGCCGAGAATCGCGGCGGCCAACGCCCAGTTTCGGAGTGAGGATCGAGCCTGCAATGGTTTCATGGTTCGTTTCGCTGTTCGGTGTTACCGAGGAGAATCACCGGCGTTGCACACGTCCGGTTCCTTCGGACGCTATCTTATACCTCTCATTCGAGCTTTGTGGCAATAGGAAAATGCGCGCGGTTGGCGGTGCGATTTGCGTCAAAAGGATGGTCATCCGGCGCGGGGGGATCGGTTCGTGTGAACGGGTCGTTGTGCCCAAAGTCGGTGTGTTACCCGAGATGCACACCGACGTGAGCACCGAAACGAAAGCACCAGTCCTGGCCCGGCGGCGGCGCCGTTACGCCCCGGCGGGTCTGGAACATAAAACCAAACTGCTCGCCCCACCGGTCGAACTGCTGGGCTGCCAGCGCACGGCGGCCCCGCGCCCCGGCGCGGCTCCTGGGCCGGCCCAAGAACTGTTCTCCAAGTTCTGGGCGTATCAGCCAGAGGGTTGGATGCGACGCTTCTTCAAGGACTGGTTGGGCTCCGGCAAGTTCTGCCCGTCGCGTGGTCAATGAACTCGCATTCAGCATCCGTGCTGTTATAGGCCCCGTTTGGCAGCAAGAACCGGACACATTACCTCGTGGCAGGCAACAACTCGCCACAACTGCCGCTATCGGTGTGTGGGGCAATTGCGTCGGTCGTTCAGGCATAAAGAACACGCGCGAGTGCTACGGTCTTAAGCTTCTCGCTGCGGAAGCCGGGCGCGTATCCAGCGCCAGCCTTGCGGAGCAGGATACCCTCGCCACCAGCCTGAGTGACCCGGCGAAGGATCGCTAGGACTTCCGCCGGACTCCACGCGGCGATATTCGACGGGCTAGGCTTGACGCGGGAGCGGCAACGATGCCAGGAACGCAATCGAGGACTCGATCTTGTGACTGAGGATCGGCACGTCGAAGGGGCGAAACGTCAGCGCGCGCCAATCCCCGGAGCGGACGGCGCGGGCCACGTCGTCGTGCGTTGTGCCAGGTCCGGCGTAGAGTTCGCCGCCGAGCGGTTGGCCGGCGGGCATACCGTCCAGGAACCAAGCCGGCGCGCGTCTCGAAGTGGCGGCCCGTCCAGAGACAGCGCCAGCCGTCCAACTTCTTACTCCACCACCATCCGGCGACGTTCTGACCGTACCAGTCTGTGCCGTGCATTAAGCGCGTGTTCATGCGGCCTCCGATTTCAGGCTGATGACGTTGGCCGCCGCTTCGGGCGCGACGGCGAACCACGCTTGCGCGGCATCGGGTCGCACAAGCTCCCGGTAGTGTTTGAAAATCACCGCCGGTCAGTTGCCGGCTTCCAACGCCGTTTGCGGTGCGTTCTGCGTCGCGGCAACGCGGTGGGAAATGAAACTGTGCCGGAGCGCGTTCGCCTTCCACCGCACACCCGCAGTATTCACACAAGCGGCGCGGGCGTCCCGCAAATCGCTCGCTGTCGCTACAGAGTTTTTCGCTGCACGTCGTGGTGCCCGAACCATCGGTTTTCGCCCTTGGGTTGCTGGGCGGGTCCCTCTTGGCGCTGGGCCGGCGCCGGCACTGGACCCGGGGCGGGTAAAGCTCACACCCGCTCCGCCATGAACTGTCCGGCAGCACCGTGGTGGCAGATGCGGTTGAACCCGAGCGGCGCCCCCCAACTTGGCGGCACCAACACGCTGACGTTTGCAAATGGCCGTGATCAGAAACGGGCATCTCTGGACGTGCCAGCACGTCGGCTTGGATAACGCGAACGGGAGTTACGGTGGAGGGTAGACGAGGTCCGCGGTGGACCGGTCAGGGATTCAATGGTGGAAGTTCCAGTTGAGTTCGACGGGCAACCCCTTGAGATACAGTGCCAGCGGCCTCCTTTACGACAATAGCACCAGTAATCCTTGGTGGTATTACATGCCATCCTTGGCCGTGAACTCGAACAATGTGATCCTGGTGGGCTTTTCCGGTTCCAATCCGAACAATTAGAACCGACGCCCGCCGAAAAAGTGGAATGGGTCGAGGCGGATGAGTTATGGACTTATGTCGCCAAAAAAAAGATGATTGCTGGCTCTGGTGGGCTATTGATCGTGCTTCCAAATCGGTCTTGGGTTGGACGCTGGGGGATCGTGGAACCGAGACGGCCGAGCGGCTGGCTGCGCAGCTGCCTCACGCCCCCCCCAATCAAGTATGCCAGCGACTTCTGGCATCCCTACGCGAAAATCTTCGGCGGCCAAAACCATGTCCAAGGCAAGGCGCACACCTTTACCATCGAAAGCTTGAACAACCGCATCCGGTGCTACCTGGCTCGCCTCAAGCGCCGGACGCACAACGACAGCAAATCCAAAGAAAATCTGGCCGCCAGCATCCTGTTCTTCATCGTCCACAAATGTGGCGGCGAACTGGTGTCAAAAATATAATCAATACCTATTTAGCAATCCCGGATGGCGCACATCCCCCCTTGGAGCGTGAGCTGATTGCGACCAATTTCTGTTCTCGAAGGGTTTCTGCGGCGCTCCATCATTCCTTGGGTTTGGCCCCGCCGCCGACTTCCGCACCGGCAAAGCCGTCGTGCTCAATTTCCTGAATGGTCAAGTGATAATACTCAGCAAGGGCAAGGCGAATCCGGCGTTGGTGGGGGAGATTCTGGAACTCAGGCTGAGGGCGGAGCGGGCCGGCTGGAAGTCCATCCGGGATCCTCGCCGGGCACACCACCGCATCTCAGGTCGAGTCTGACACCTTCAGATAGCTGAAGGTGTTGGCGGATTCAGTCGCCCGTGATCAGGACAGGCCCTTGACCTCCCAGCCGTGGCGGTAGGTGCGGCGCACGTAGCGGTTGGCCTCGCGGACGTTCGTGAACCGCAGCGCTTGGGCGTTCCACTCGAGGGTGGTCTTGGGGAACCGGCAGGCGACGCTGCCGAGCAGCACGGTTTCGGAGAGCGGGCCGGCGTAATCGAAGCTGGCCGAGGTCCGGCCGTTGCCGCGCACGGCTTCGACGAATTGCTGCCAGTGGTCGTGCTCTTCGACTTTGGGCCGCTTGAAGCCGTCGAAGTCCTTTTCCGGATAGAGTTGGGCGCTGCCGATGTGGGGCAGGAGCATCACGCCCTTGGTGCCGATAAACAGCGATCCCTGGCCCGGCAGGCTGTCTCCGCCCAGCAGCGCCTGCACCTCCTTCGGCGGGCGCTCGTCGCCGTCATACCACGTCACCGGCACCGTCGGCTCCGCCGTGTATTGCGTGCCGGGGAAGAGGTAGTGGATGACGGCGTTCACGGCCCAGTTCCACTGGTCCGGCGCGGGGCCTTCGGAGTGGACGGACACCGGCGCGGTCAGGGCGAGCGCGTTGAACGGCGGGTCGTAGATGTGGCAGCCCATGTCGCCGAAGGTGCCAGTGCCGAAGTCGAGCCGTTTGCGCCACTCGCCCGGATGATAGTAGCCGCCGCCAATGAACGGCCGCGCCGCCGCCGTGCCGAGCCACCAATCCCAGTTGAAGCCGGCCGGCACCGGGTCGCTCCGGTCGGGGCGCGGACTCCCGTCGCCCCACTTCTTCTCGCTCCAGGCGTGGACTTCCTTGACCTTCCCGATGGTGCCGTCCTGGATGATGCGCACGGCCTGCTGGTACACGCCGCTGGAATGAATCTGGATGCCCATCTGCGTGACCAGCCTGTTCTTGCGGGCGAACTCGGTCAGCCGCCGCGCCTCATACAGGTCATGCGTCAGCGGCTTCTGGCAATAAACGCTCTTGCCCCGTTGCAGGGCGGACATGGCGATCGCCGCATGCATGTGGTCGGGCACGGTGACGTTCACGGAGTCAATCGACTTCTCCTTGTCCAGCAGCTCGCGCCAATCCTGGTACACCTTCACGTCGGGAAACTTCTGCTTCACGGCCGCGGTGTGCGTCAGGTCCACGTCGGCAACCGCGAGGAGCCGAACGGCGGGGGCGCCCGTGATGCCGCGGATGTCATCGGCGGCCTGGCCGCTGGCGCCGATGCTGGCATGGAGCACAAGGCCGTTCGGCGACGCGGCGCGCAGGCCGCTCGTCACGTACGGCGCGGCCCACAACCCGGCGGCGGTGAGCGTGGCGCGGCGGAGGAAGTCACGGCGGCTGAACTGGCTTTTCATGGCGAATTCGGTTTTGGCTGTGAACGGCGTTAACCCGGGCGCGCCCGGCAGCGGTTGTTTGAAGATGAGGCTTCGAGATTTATCGGCGCCTGTCAAGCGGTGTTGCGTGGCGCCAGCGCGGGAGCCTGCCAGACGGTTGACACGCGCTTCCAAGTGGCGGCCCAGAATTGTCCGGGATGAATCTCGCTTTGAGGACGTCCCCGGTTGGAACCAGCAGGAACCACGGGCCACGTCTGGCCCCGGCGAGAGAGAGAACCTGACGGCAGGCCGGGTTCCCGTAGAGCATTTCGCCCCAGCCGCTCATATCTGCGGGGTAGCCCTTCGCCCAAACCAGATGAGGCCACCGCGCCCCTTCATGCGCGAGCTGTGTTTCCTCGCTTGCCAAATCAGTTTGCGCCCCGGAGACTTCGCCGCAACATTTGCGGCCAACGAAGCGTCTATGCACATGAACAACACGGCACAACTCGAACTGGACGGACGGGCCTTTCCCCTGCCAACCACGATCGGCACCGAGGGCGAAAAGGCCATTGATGTCTCCGCGCTGCGCAACAACACCGGTTACATCACCCTTGACGACGGCTACGCCAACACGGGATCCTGCCTGAGCAGGATCACGTTCATCGACGGCGAGCAGGGCATCTTGCGCTACCGCGGTATCCCCATCGAAGAACTGGCGGAGCGGTCCACCTTCATTGAAACGGCCTTCTTGGTAATCTACGGCCATCTGCCCACGCGCGCCGAACTGCGCCATTTTTCCGACCTCCTCACCGAGAACCAGTATCTCCACGAGGACATGAAGTACCATTTCCAGGGCTTCCCCACCGGGGCGCATCCCATGGCCATGCTCTCGGCGATGATCAACGCCGCCAGTTGTTTCGATGAGGGGCTGATGCACTGGCACTGGGGCATGGGCCGGGAGTTCGAGGTCTATGCGGCGCGGCTCATCTCGCAGGTGCGCACGATTGCCGCGTTTTCCTACCGCAAGTCGCGCGGTCTGCCGCTGATTTATCCCAAGAAGGCCTACAAGTACACCGCCAACTTCCTGCACATGATGTTCTCCTGTCCCTACGAGGACTACGATTTGAAGCCGGAAGTGGTGCGCGCCCTGGACCTGATTTTTCTCCTCCACGCCGACCACGAACAGAACTGCTCGACGGCCACGGTCCGCATGGTGGCCTCCAGCCAGGCGAACCTCTTCGCATCGGCTTCGGCCGGCGTGTGCGCGCTCTGGGGACCGCTGCACGGCGGCGCCAACCAGGCCGTCGTGGAGATGCTCCAGCAAATCCATCGCGACGGCGACGACGGCTCCAAATTCATGGCCGCCACCAAGGACAAGCACAGCGGCAAACGCCTGATGGGCTTCGGCCACCGCATTTACAAGAACTACGATCCGCGCGCCAAGATCATCAAGCAGGCCTGCGACGACATCCTCAAAACGCTTCACATCGCCGATCCGCTGCTGGAAATCGCCAAGAAACTCGAGGAGGCGGCGCTGCACGACTCGTATTTCGTCGAACGCAAGCTCTATCCCAACGTGGATTTCTACAGCGGCATCATCATGCGCGCCATCGGCATCCCGCTGGAGATGTTCCCGGTGATCTTCGCGATCGGCCGCATGCCCGGCTGGATCGCCAATTACCGCGAGATCATGGAGGACCAGAAAAGCCGCATCTACCGTCCGCGCCAGGTTTACATGGGGCCGACGTTGAACCATTTCGTGCCGATCGAGGAACGGACGTAAACAGCCCGACTAGGCCACCTCAAAGCCGGCGGCGCGGCCTCGTGCGCGCCCGCCGCGGGTCGCCGTCGTTTTGCGGGATCTCGTGGGCCGATTGGCGGCCTTCGCCGTGCAGGTTAGTGGGGGTTGAGCTTCGGCAGGTACCGCAATGCCATTTCCGAAAGCAGGAAGACCAGCGCGATCCCCACCACCGGCGCGAAATCCACCCGCCCCAGGCGCAGGGGCAGCCAACGCAGGGGGCGCAGCAGGGTGCGGCCGGCGTCGTTGACGGAATCCCACGCCGCGTAACTGCCGAAGTACACGTAGCTGTGCAGCAGGTGGGCCACCAGGAACACGGCGAACAGGTAGCGCAGGGTCAGGAGTTCGCGGGCGGTCACCAACAGACCCTGTTGGAAGACCTGCGCGCTGGCGGCGGTGCGTGGCCCGATTCCCAGGCGCGCCAGCAACGGCTGCAACGTCATCCAGACGCCGGTCCCCAGCACCAGCGCCACGAGGAGTAACAACGGCCCCGGCCAGCGGGCCAGCCGGCCCAGCGTCACGCGCGCCAGTTTGCGAAGCGGGTCGGTGTCCGCCGCGCCGTGCTTGAGGATGGCCAGGAACACGACCCACAGACAAGCCAACCCCAACGCCCGTCCGAAGCTCAGCACCGAGAAAAGCAGAACCCGGCTGAAGTAATCGCTGCGAAACGGCAGCGCCGTCACGGTCAAATCCAGTGTGGGGGTCCAGTCCAGCGCCGGGCCGACCTGCCAGTAGAAGATCGCGCGGATTAGCAGCAATCCCGCCACCGCCGCCAACAACACCCCGCGTCGGGAGTGCGGCCCGCGGGCCATTTTCAATGTGCCGGCCAGCGTGCTGGCCTTGGCCTGCGCCAGGGGATCGAATTTCGCGGCCCGCCAACTCAACCACAGCAGCAGCCCGGCGAGATTCAGGATGAAATCGACGAGGGCCATGCGGCCGGAGGGGTGATGCGGGAAAGGTCATGCGCCCAGCCGGCGCCGGCCCTCACGGTTCCCGCGTCAGAGCATCTTCAGCAACGTCTCCGCCATCACCGACGGTGTTTCCGCCACGCCGATCCCGGCCTCACGCATCGCCGCGATCTTCGCCGCGGCCGTGCCTTTGCCGCCGCTGATGATGGCGCCGGCGTGGCCCATGCGGCGTCCGGGCGGCGCCGTGGCCCCGGCGATGAAACCGGCCACCGGCTTCCGGCCGTGCTGGCGAATCCACGCCGCTGCTTCCTCCTCCGCGCTGCCACCGATTTCGCCGATCATGACGATCCCGTGCGTGTCGGGGTCGTCGTTGAAGAGCTTGATGATGTCGAGGTGCGACAGGCCGGGGACCGGGTCGCCGCCAATGCCTACGCAGGTGCTCTGCCCCACGCCGCGACAGGTCAGTTGCCAGACGGCCTCGTACGTCAACGTGCCGCTGCGCGACACGACGCCGATGTGGCCCTGCCGGTGGATGTAGCCCGGCGCGATGCCGATCCGGCAGCCGCCGTGCGAATCCTGGCCCGGGCCGGGCGTGACGAGGCCGGGGCAGTTCGGGCCAATGAGCCGCGTCTTCCGGCCTTCCATCGCGCGCCGCACCTTGAGCATGTCGTTCACCGGGATGCCTTCCGTGATGCAGACTACCAGTTCGAGACCGGCGTCCACGCCTTCCAGGATGGCGTCCGCCGCAAACGCGGCGGGCACGAAGACGGCGGAGGCCGTCGCGCCGGTCTGTTGCGCGGCTTCGGCAACGGTGTCGAAGATGGGCACCTGGGCGCCGTTGTGGGTGAAGAGCTGGCCGCCTTTGCCGGGCGTGACACCGGCGACGACCTGCGTGCCGTAATCAAGGGAAAGCTGGGCATGCCGCGCGCCGAAGCTGCCGGTGATGCCCTGAATGAGAAGCTTGGTGTCGGGTTTGACGAGAATAGACATGAGACGATTTCCGATTGCGAGTTGGGACCAACGAATGGGTCACCGGCCGGCGTTCCGTTTGTGAATGCAGAGCGTGTTCCCGTCGGGATCGAAAACCATCGCCATGCGGCAGCCCGGGCACTGCGTCGGCTCCATGCGGAATTTCACCTGGTTCGCGCGCAGGTGGGAAATGGCCGCGTCGAAATCCTCCACTTCCAGCGCGGCGGTGCAGCCGTCGGGACTGGGATTGAATCCCGGCGCGCAGCCGATGGCCAGCGCATACGGGCCGAATTCGTATTCCACCCATTGTCCTTCGGCGACCGTGGTCGGGTGCAGGCCGAGCGCGCCTTCGTAGAAGGCCCGGGCGCGCGGCAAGTCCGTGACGGCGTAGCAACAAAAGGCGATTTCGGTGACTTTGAGCATAACCAGTGCGGAGTTTTTAATTTCAATCACGGCGAAACTCAACGTTTTTCGGGAGCGATTTCAACTCGACGGCAGGCGGCACCCGCAAAATGTAATTGTCACGCGCGGGGCCGGCGGCTAGATTGGGTTGCCAGCATTTGAGCTGGTTGAATCATCAACTTTGGCAGACGTTTGCTGAGCATTATATGGACGAAAAAGGCAAACAGCCGTCCGGTGAAGATTTGCTGAAGAATTCTTCGCTTTATCGGGAGTTTCTGGCGGAGAAAGAGGAGATTCTGAAACACAAGTGGATTGAGTCGGAGAAGGCGGGGCGGGACATCGGTTTTGAGCGGGCGCTCACAGATTGGATCGTAAAGCATCGGTCGGCCTGGCGAAAAAGCCGGCAGGCGGCCAGCCAGGGGGCATAAGCTCGCCGCCGCTTCATCTGGCTATTCGTCGGAGGCTGCCGGGGCTGCCACAACGGGAGAGTGTCGGTTGGGCGAACTGGCGCCTGACGCGCCGGCTCGCCTTTCGTTATGCCTGAACGCAGTGTCATTCTGGATGCCGCAGGTGTGGACCGAGCGCTGACGCGCATCGCCCACGAGATCGCCGCCCATGACGAGTGCGGCGCTGAAGTTGTGCTAGTGGGCATCCCCCGGGGCGGGGTACCGCTGGCCCGGCGGTTGAGCGCCTTGCTGGCGGGCCTTTGGGGCCACCCGGTACCGGTGGGCAGTGTGGATATCGGCATGCATCGGGACGACCTAAACCACCGCGCGGCACCGGCCATCCACCCGACCGTCATTCCGTTTGACCTGAGCGAGAAGACGGTGGTGCTGGTGGACGATGTGCTTTTCAGCGGGCGTTCGGTGCGGGCGGCCATGGACGCGCTTAATGACTTCGGCCGGCCCCGGCGCATCCAACTGGCAGCGCTGATCGACCGCGGGCATCGCGAACTGCCTATCAAGGCCGATTTCGTCGGCCAGACCGTGTCCACCTTGCTGGAGGAAACCATCCGGGTGTCGCTCCAGGAAGAGGGCGGGGCCGATGAGGTCCGGCTCGAAAAGAAATGAAGACCGCGGGTGGGAGTGATCGAGGTCCGGTTGGCTTCCGCGCACCGGCGCGCAGTTTCAAAGCTCGCTCGCTCCACTCATCTTGCATTCCCTGCCGCCGATGAACTGGACCCGCCACCACCTGCTCGACATCGAGTCACTGAACGCCGAGGAAATCCAACTCGTCCTGAGCACCGCCCGCGCGTTCAAGGCCGTCGGCGAGCGGGCCATCAAGAAAGTGCCGGCGCTGCGCGGCAAAACGGTCGTCAATCTCTTCGTCGAGCCATCGACGCGCACCCGCACGAGCTTCGAATTGGCCGCCATCCGCCTCAGCGCCGACGTCATCAATTTCAGCACCGAGGCCTCCTCCTTCAAGAAGGGCGAGACGTTGCGCGACACCGCCCGCAATCTCGAAGCGCTCAATGCCGACGTCATCATCATCCGCCACAGTTCGGCAGGCGCGCCGCATTTTCTGGCGCGGTTTCTCCGGGCCAGCGTCATCAACGCCGGCGACGGCGCGCACGAGCACCCAACGCAGGCGTTGCTCGATGCCTTTACCATCCTCGAAAAAAAGGGCCGTATTGCCGGACTGAACGTGACCATTCTCGGCGACATCTTGTACAGCCGCGTGGCCCGCTCCGACATCTGGGCGCTGACCAAGCTCGGCGCGAAGGTCACGCTCTGCGGCCCGCCGACGCTGGTGCCCCGCGTCTTTGAGGCCATGGGCTGCCGCGTCACCCACAACCTCGAAGAGGCCATCGCCGATGCCGACATCATCAACCTCCTGCGCATCCAGCACGAGCGGCAGCGCAAGACCATGTTCCCCAGTCTGCACGAATACACCAGCCTCTACGGCCTGAACCGCGCGCGGCTCGCGCAGACCAAACCCGACGTGGTTCTCATGCATCCCGGCCCGATCAACCGCGGCGTCGAGATCGACAGCGAAACGGCCGACGGCGAACGCTCGGTCATCTTGGAGCAAGTCACCAACGGTCTGGCCGTGCGCATGGCGGTGCTCTTCCTCATCAATGGCGGTCAAAGTCCGGAGGAAACCGCCGCGGTGTGAAGGCGGTTCGCGCCCGGACCGACACCATTTGCCCAAGAAAGCCATCAAGTGTCCCGCTTTCCCGGTGTTGGCCGGTGGTGACCGACGCGCGACAGGCCACCCAACGCCTTTGCCGCGCCAAACTTTTTTCTCGCCCCGCGCCGAGCCGGTCGGGTAGGCTGACTGCAAATTCGGAGGATTCGCTCTGAATTGATTGAGGTTTCGTGACGAAAGAACTGCGTGCCAACCTGAATGCGACCGGCCTGTTTCTACAGGAAGTACTCCTGTACCCGCAACAAATCGGCGCCGTGCTCCCCAGCTCAAAGCACTTGGCGTCCGTGATGGCCCGCTGGCTGCCGGCCGATCCCGAGGCCTTTGTCCTCGAGCTGGGACCCGGCACCGGGGCGGTGACGCAGGCGATGCTGGCGCGCGGCCTCCGCGAGGACCGGCTCATCGCCATCGAGATGTCGGCCCGGCTGGCGGGCCTGCTGCGCGAACGCTTCCCGCGCGCCCAGATCATCACCGGCAACGCCTGCCATCTGGACAAGCTTCTCCGCCGTCATGTCCGCGACGTGGAGTCCGTCGCCGCGGTGATCTCCAGCCTGCCGTTGCGGGTGTTCACCACGGAGGCGGCCAAGAGCTTGGCCGCGAGAATCCGCACCGTCCTCCAACCCGGCGGCAACTGGGTCCAGTACAGCTACCATCTCGGCGTCCGCCGGCACGAAGCCACGGCGCGCTTCGATCTCCTGGCCACGCACGTCGTCTGGCTGAATCTCCCGCCCGCGCGCGTCAACGTCTATCAGAAGCGCGCCGCGCACTGAGAGGATGGTTTCCGGTTGCGGCTCGCGGTTTGAGTTCCCGCACCTTGGTTGGACGTGCTCCTTTCAGGCCGGGTGATTGGGGAGGGGGAGATGCGCCCCATCAAGTACCGCGCCCGGCGGGCGAACGCGGCGATCCGTCGCGCGCCGGTTCGTGCTCTGGCTGCGCGGTCAGTGGAGGACGGAGCTTTCCCAGCAGCAGCCGCAGGCTGTTCATGACCACGATCACCGTGCTGCCTTCGTGGCCCACGACCCCGATCGTCAGCGGAATGCCGCCGGCGAGCGCAAAGCTGACCAGCGTGACGACGGTCCCGAGCGAGATGACCTGGTTCTGACGCATGATGGCCCGGGCGCGCTGGCTCAGGCGATAGGCTGCCAGAAAGTTCTCCAATCGGTCGTGCATCAAGACTACTTCGGCCTGCTCAAGCGCCGCATCGGATCCGCGCGCGCCCATCGCCACGCCGACGTGGGCGGCGGCCAGGCTGGGCGCGTCGTTCACGCCGTCACCCACCATGGCCACGCGCTGGCCGTCGGTTCCGAGGGCCTGGATGGCGGCGACTTTGTCTTCGGGATGCAACTCGGCGCGGACATCGTCCAGCGGCAATTGCGTTTTGAGATGTTCCGCCGTGGCCCGGCGGTCACCAGTAAGCACCACGACGCGCAAGCCGGCCGCGCGCATTTCCTCGAGCACGGCTTTGGCCTGCGGGCGGATGTCGTCGCGCAGGAGCACGCGCCCCAGCAGGCCGTCGGCGCTGACCCAGACCTCGGAGAAGCCGACCTCGGTGGGGGGCACGCAGGCGAGGATTGCGGCGTGCGGGCTGTTTTCGAGCGGGTCGCGGCGGCCCAGGTAGCAGGTGGCGCCGTTCCGCCGGGCGCGCAAGCCCTGGCCGGTGAGGGATTCAAAATGATCAAATTCGAAGGAGGCGAGTTGAAGTTGCTTGCCGTAGCGGGTGATGGCGCGCGCCAACGGATGCGTCGAGAGCCGTTCGAGTGAATAGGCCAGTTGCGCAATCTCGCTCTCGCGGCCAGGCGGAAAACTTTCCACGCGCTCCACCTTCAGTTCGCCGGTGGTGAGCGTGCCGGTTTTGTCGAGCGCGACGACGCGCACCTCCGCCAGTTTTTCGACGGCGGCGCCGCCGCGGAACAGGATGCCGTGCCGCGCGCCCCAGGCGATGGCGGCAAGGACGGCGGAGGGAATCGACAGCACCAGCGCGCACGGCGAGGCGACGACCAGCAACGTCATGGCGCGATAGAAAGCGCCTCGATCGACGAACGGTGGGATGCGGAAGCCGAGCCACCAGACGAAAAACATCACCAGCGTCAGGCCGAGAATGCAATACGTGTAAACGCTGCTCCAGCGGTCGATGAGCCGTTGGGCCGGGGCCTTCTGGCGTTGCGCGTCTTCGATCAGGTGGATGATCTTCTGGAGGGCGCTTTCGGCGGCCGGGCGGGTCACCGTCGCCTCGACGGCCCCCCAAAGGTTGATCGTGCCGGCGAGGACGGCGTCGCCGACTTTTTTTTCCACCGGCGTGGCCTCGCCGGTGAGATTGGATTCGTCGCTGGCAGTGGCGCCTTTGACGATCTCGCCGTCCACCGGGAAGAGCGCGCCCGGCTTGATGAGCAACCGCAGGCCGGGGCGGAGCTTTTCGACGGGCACCTCCGTCTCGTGCCCGTCGCGGTCGATCAGGGTGGCGGTCTTCGGCGCCGCCTTGAAGAGCGAATGGATTTCGCGTCGCGTGCGGTCCATCGCGTAATGCTCCAGGGCGCCGGAGAAGGAGAACAGGAACAGCAGGACGACGCCTTCGTTCCACTCGTTGACGGCGGCGGCGCCGGCGGCGACCGCCAACATGAGGAAATGCACGTCGAGCGTGGTCTGGCGCAGGCGCTCCCAGACTTCCTCGGCGGCGAACCACGCCCCGGCCAGGTAGGCCAGCGCGTAGAACGCGTAGCCGACGGCCGGGGGCCGCGCGCCGTGCGGCGTGAGCAGATGCGCGGCGACTCCGAACGCGGCGCAGAGCAGCGCCGCCAGGAGTTGCCACTTCCACTCGCCGGGATGCTCCTCGGCCTCGAAAAACTCGACGTCGCGTTGGACGACTTTGGGCAACGGGATGTCCCGCCAGCGCCAAAATTTGGGCGCCGTCGGGCAGGTCACCCGGGCGATGGTGACGGCCTCGCCTTGCTGGCGAATGGTGATTCGGTTCTGCTCGGCCGGGGTCAGCGGCCGGTCGCAGGAGAGACAATCGCCTTTGCCCGTCAGCAGACAGCATTGCTCGTCGGCGTGCGCGTCCTGCGCGGCGCGGACCGTCTGGGAAATCCGCGCGTGGAGCCGGTCCGCGTCGGCCCGGCCGAGGGTGGCGACGGAGATTGTGCTGCGCACGCGGTCAATCGTCACCGCCTCCAGCGTCGGCTCCCCGGCCAGGGTCTGGGCCAGCGAGCGCGCCAGGCACCTGGCCTCCGCCCCCTCGCGGGAGCGATCGCTGATTGCGGGTGAATTCATGCGCTTGTCCGGGCAGAAACTAGCCGACGCCGCGCGTTCAAGCCAGAGCGAAGCACCTCCCGCGCCCGGCATCCGTGGCGGAATGCCCGCAGCCGGATTGAATTCATTCGCGCTGGGCGAGTTCTACTTGGTCCGGGATTCCCCCGTCAACCGCTTTTCCCGCGCCGCCCGATTCGCGGCGAGCAGGGCCGGAGGATCGTAAGCCAGCAAATCGCCAATGCGCTCGATCTGGAGGTCTCCCGGCGGATAGGCCGCCAGAATCTTGGGATCGTGGGCGTAATGGCCCTGCTTGGGAAACACCGTGGTCACGCGGGCGCCCCAACTCTGCTTCACGGCGGCCAGAATGCGCAGTTTGTCGTCCACCAGCACGTAATGCTCCGCCGGGAAGCGTTGTTCCACGTCCTCCAGTTCCTGCTCTTTGTGGACGTAGATCAGCGCGTTGCCCGCCACCGCCTCGAGCAGCCCCGACCGCTCGACCTTGCGCGGCTGAAAGACCACGTCCCCGTCGGACAGGATGACGGCCGGCCCCCACTGCTGGGCGCGCTCCACCACGTCGAGCGCGTTCGGAAAGAGGCGGTTGGCGAAGGGATAATTGACCAGAAAGCGGGAAACGATCAGCAGGCGGGGATCGTGCGGATTCGCCGTGCGGTAACGCTGGAGGGCGCCCAGGTAGTCCGCGTAGCCGAGTTCGGCGCGCAACTGCTCGAAGATGGCCCAGTATTGCTGCGCCCGGTCCGGGCCGACCTCACGCTCGAGATGGCGTTTGAGGTCGGCGGTGACACGGTCGTTGTCGAGGAGCGTGTTATCCACGTCGAACAGGAAAACAACGGGGTGAAGGTTTGTGTTCATCGGATCAGGGAGGCGGGGTGGACTGGATTGAAGAATCGGCGGGAGGATTTCTGCGGCAGCCTGCCTCGAGGGCGCGGACCTTGGCCAACCGGCGGACGTGGCGTTCTTCGTTGGAAAACCGGGCCGCCAGGAAGGACCGCACCAGTTCGTGCGCCAACTCGGAGCCGATGACCCGCGAACCGAGCACCAGGACATTCATGTCGTCGTGCTCGACGCCTTGGTGCGCGGAGTAGGTGTCGTGGCACAGTCCGGCTCGGATGCCGGGGAGCTTGTTCGCCGCCACGGACGCGCCGACGCCGCTGCCGCAGATCACGATGCCGCGTTCCGCCCGGCCGTCGAGGACCACGCGCCCGACCGCCTCGGCGTAATCCGGGTAGTCATCGGGGATTGTGCTGCTGTGCGCCCCAAAATCCAGGACTTCATGGCCAAGCTGGCGGAGGAATTCCCGCGTGCTTTCCTTCAACTCGAATCCAGCATGGTCGGCGCCGATCGCGATGCGCATAAGAAACCGCTTAATGGTTTGGCCGCTCCGCCGGGTTGCTCCCGCGTCGAGCCGCCGCTTGGGTCAGTGACCGGAGACCCGCGGCAGGGCCTGCTGGGTCGCCGAACACCGAAGTCCCCGCGACCAGGACGCGCGCACCGGCGGCGACGACCCGCGGCGCCGTCTCGGCATCAATCCCTCCGTCCACTTCCAAGTCGCATTGCGGATTCCGCCGGTCGAGCCGCTCGCGGATCTGCCGGATCTTCTCCAGCGTGTAGCCGATGAAATGTTGGTGGCCAAAACCCGGGTTGACCGTCATCACCAGCACCAGGTCAAACAGCTCCAGCGTGTCCTCCAGCAGCGACACCGGCGTGGAGGGATTGAGGGCCACGCCCGCCCGCTTGCCGAGGCTCTTGACGAGGTGGATTGTCCGGTCCAAGTGCGGCGAAACCTCCTGGTGGACGATGAGCGTGTCCGCGCCGGCCCGGGCGAACGCTTCGAGGTAACGCTCCGGTTCGACCATCATGAGGTGCGTCTCCAATGGCAACCGGGTGGCCGGGCGCAGCGCCTCCAGAATGGGGAAGCCGAAGCTGATGTTCGGCACGAAGCGACCGTCCATGACATCGAGGTGAAGCCGGTCCACCCCGGCGGACTCGACCGCTTTGACTTCCTCGCCCAGCCGTAGAAAATCCGCCGCCAGGATGGACGGAGCGATTTTGATCATAGCGGGGTCCACTGGGGAAAACGCTCCCAAGAAATCGCGGAACACTCAACGTCGAACATCGAACTCTGAACCAGACGACGGCCGGCGCGCGTGGCTCGGCGTTTAGTGTTTGAGTTTTGGTGTTCGCGATTGATCTTCACAAACAAGCGGTTCAAGTCGGGCGCGGCTTCGTCCCGCCCCATGTCCAACTCCGGATTTCCGGCAAGTCTTCCCCGTGTTCGGCGACGTATTGCTTGTGCTCGATGAGTTTCTCGCGCATGGCCTGCTTGGCGTAGGCGGCGCGCGACCCCAGTTGCGGGAGCCGGTCGATCACGTCGCCGAACAGGTGGAACCGGTCCAGGTCGTTGAGCACGCACATGTCGAAGGGCGTCGTCGTGGTGCCTTCCTCCTTGTAGCCGCGGACGTGGAGGTTCTTGTGATTGGTCCGGCGATAGGTCAGCCGGTGGATGAGCCACGGGTAACCGTGAAAGGCGAAGCTAACCGGCTTGTCGGTCGTGAAGAGCGCGTCGAAATCCCGGTCGCTCAGACCATGCGGGTGTTCGCTCTGCGGCTGGAGTTTCATCAGGTCCACGACGTTGATGACGCGCACCTTGAGCGCCGGCAGGTGCTGGCGCAGCAGGTCCACCGCGGCGAGCGTCTCGAGCGTGGGCACATCGCCACAGCAGGCCATGACGACGTCCGGTTCGCTGCCCTTGTCGTTGCTGGCCCATTCCCAAATGCCAATGCCCGCGGTGCAGTGTTTGATGGCGGCGTCCATGCCGAGCCATTGCGGCGCGGGCTGTTTGCCAGCGACGACGACGTTCACGTAGTCGCGGCTGCGCAGGCAATGGTCGGTGACGGAGAGCAGCGTGTTGGCGTCGGGCGGCAGATAGACGCGGATTACCTCGGCCTTCTTGTTCACGACGTGGTCGAGGAACCCGGGATCCTGGTGGCTGAAGCCGTTGTGGTCCTGCCGCCAGACGTGCGAGCTGAGCAGGTAGTTCAGCGACGCGATGGGCCGCCGCCAGGGAATTTGCCGCGTGACTTTGAGCCACTTGGCGTGCTGGTTGAACATCGAATCGATGATGTGGATGAACGCTTCGTAGCAATTGAAGATGCCGTGCCGCCCGGTCAGCAAATAACCTTCGAGCCAGCCTTCGCACTGGTGCTCGCTCAACATCTCCATCACGCGGCCATCGGTCGCGACATGCTCGTCGATCGGAATGATTTGCGCGGTCGAACAGCGGTTGGTCACTTCGAACACCGCGTCCCAGCGGTTCGACGCGGTTTCGTCCGGGC
>JAJXZI010000044.1 GCA_021780115.1 bacterium
GTGAGCGCGACCGGCCGCGGCGGCATGGGCATCGAGGACTACGAGGATTTCATCCAGACGGACGCGGCGATCAATCCGGGCAATTCCGGCGGCGCGCTGGTGGACATTGATGGCCGGCTGATCGGCGTCAACACTGCCATCCTCAGCCGCACGGGTGGCAGTCAGGGTGTCGGCTTCGCCATCCCCTCGGATCTGGCGCGCACCGTCATGGAGAGCCTCATCCAATACGGCAAAGTCACGCGCGGTTACCTGGGCGTGATGATCCAGAACGTCACCCCGGCGCTGGCCCAGGAGTTCAAGCTCAAGGAGCCGACCGGCGCGCTCATCGGCGACGTGTTGCCGGACGGCCCGGCCGCCCAGGCGGGGCTGAAGGACGGCGATGTTGTCCTGGAATTCAACCACAAGAAGGTCACCGACAGCCGGCAACTCCAGTTCGCCGTGGCGGAGACCAAACCGGGGACCACCGTGCCGGTGCGAATCCTGCGCAATGGCGCGACCGAGAATTTGGAAGTCGCGATCAAGGAACTGCCCGGCGCCGGAAAGTTGGCCCAAAACGGGGACAACGGCACGGACAACGGCACGCTGAACGGCGTGGCCGTGAGCGACCTCGACCCACAGACCCGCCAGCAACTCAACGTGCCGGCAAACGTCAAGGGCGCGGTCGTCACGGAGGTCGATCCGGCTTCGGCCGCCGCGGACGCGGGACTCAAGCCCGGTGACGTGATCCAGGAAATCAACCGTCACTCGGTGAAGAGCGCCGACGAAGCGGTGCGCCTGACGGAACACGCCAAGGACAAGCGAACGCTCGTCCGCGTGTGGAGCAACGGCGGCAGCCGCTACGTGGTGGTGGACGAGAACACCAAAGCCGGTTGATTGTCGGGCGATGATCGCTCCCCTCCCGCGGCGGACTTGATCCGGCGCGGGAGGGTTGGCTGTCTCCCGGCCGCCGCACTTCTGCTTGCCCGCTCCGCCGCCTCCCTGGCCTCAAGTGCTTGCGCTGGGGACGCGGCTTGCTTGCGTGCTCTCTGGAACGCTGGCGAACAGAGCCTGGGTACGCGGCAGATGCACCATGGCCGGCCGGACTGGGATCGCGGCGTTTCCGATGGAATGCCGCCACGCCCAGGACGCCCCCTCCGGCAGCGCGTCCCGAAACTGCCCGCTCTCGTCACTGGCCCACAGGTCAGGATGCTTCCCAAGCTGGTGGGCCTCCGGGTCCGCGCACAAGAGGTGCATCGCGTAACCCAAAGCCGCGTCCACGCCCACGGGAGTCCCGCCTCCTTTCGCCCGATGCCAGAACCCCAGCGCCAGGTTGGACACCGGCTCAATCGCGTCATGATGCACGATCCAAAACGCGCTCCGCGAAAGATACACCGGGGACACCAGACCTTCCTGCCGGAAGAACTCGCGCACCCGGCCAGCGGACGGTCGGTCAAGACGTGAAATTCCTTGAAGACGCCGGCCGCCCGCGCCGTGCGCACGCACTCTTCCATCAGCGCGCCATACTCGCCGGTGGCCACCGACCAATAGCAATACTTCGCACTCATCGCCGCAGAAACGTGCAAGCAGTTAACGTAGCAAAACTCGACGTGACCCCGGTAGGGCGACGCTCCCGCGGAGCCCTGATTCTCGCCCAAAAAGGATGGGCTCGGCGGGAGCCTCGCCCTACCGCGTTCCCCTTTTGCGCCTTTTGTTCCCCTGTGCGGCCCTCTCAGAAGCTCAGCGCCTCGATCCATTTCCGGCGGTGCGCCTCCGGGTGGCACAACTGTTCGCGCGCGGATGCTGCCCCTTGCCGGCTGATCTTCTGCCGATAGGGATAGTTCTCATACAACTCCCGCACCGTGGCCTTCCATTCCCGGTATTCCCGGCAGATGAACCCGCTCTCGCCGTGGACCAGCAGCTTGTGGAACTGGTGGCCGGCGGGCACCACCGGCACCGCGCCCGTCAGCATCGCCTCCACCACCGCCCGCCCCCACGATTCCTTGACCCGATGGCCCAGCGGATACAGAAACACGTCCAAGCTGTACAGAAACTCGAGCGCCGGCTCCTTCTGCGCCGGCAACAGGTCCCACTCCGGCCCGAAGCGGTGCCAGCGATATTGCTTGGCCACTTCCGGACTCCAGGCCATGACCCGGTAGCGCACCTCTGGCAAACCCAACTCCTCGTAGAATACGGGAAAGTTCAGCGGATACTTCACAGGGGGTCGATGTAATTGCCGGTCAGAAAGCTCGGCACCCCGCGATACATCTCCTCGAAGGCCTTGGCCTGGAACTCGGAAACGAACAGCTCCCGGTCAATCACGCCCTCCTTGACCGCCTCCGCCTCGCCCTTGAAGGCCCACATCATCTCGTTGGACCAGACGATTTTCGCACCCCGGCTCTTCAACTCGCGCGCCTGTCCGCCAACGAAGAAGTCCCGCTGGCAGATTGCCAGCGCGACCCCTTCAAGCCGCTGCGGCAGGTCTTTCAGCAGGGTGCAGCGGAGGCCCCAGCGGCTCGACGAATTGGCGTACTTCCTTGTCCTTCACCAGAGCCCCGAACGGTGCCACGACCGTGATATCAAAATCACGATAGAGGAGCCGGAGGAGGTGCGCCATCTTGGTGGAAGCGCCGCCCAGCCGGCCGGGAACCCCCATCAAATAGAGCGGGCCATGCTGCTTGCCATTCGACGGGGGTTGGGCCTCACCCGGTTTGATGGACACCTTGGAGGGGCGGTGCGCATGGGTGTTTTAGTTTAGTTGTGTTTCAAAGTCCACAGGGGTTTGGTAACCGAGCGCGCTGTGGCGCCGCTCCCGGTTGTACTACTGTTCGGCGTAGCCCAAAAAATCCAGTTGGGCCTCGGCACGCGTGGCGTAACCGCCTGCTTCCTCAGCGAGGCCAACGCATGCGCGTTTGTCGGTAGCCATGAAGCTTTCCATCGTGGCGTTGTCATACGGATTGCCCGCCCGGCTCATGCTCAACTCCAGCCCGGCCGCAACAATCAGTGAGCGGTGTTCGCCGCTGGCGTATGGCACGCCCCGGTCGCTGTGGGGCAGCAATCCCCGCGGCGGCGGCCGATGTTTCAAGGCCATGCGCAACGCGGCCACGACCCGACACGCCTGGAGCGTCGGCCCCGCGCTCCAGCCCACCCCCCGCCGGCTCCACAGATCCAAGATCACCGCCCCATACAGCCAGCCTTCCCGGGGGGCGACGTAGGTCAGGTCGCTCACCCAGATTCGATGGGGACCGCTGGGCGCAGGCGCTTGCGCCAGCCGGTGGGGGGCGATCGGCTGGTCGTGGTCGCTGTCGGTGGTGCGCGGCCCAAAGCGTTTGGGACAACGCCCGCCCAGGCCGGCGGCCTGCATCAAGCGGGCGATCCGTTTCTGCCCGGGGCGCTGACCTCGGGCCGCCAACTCCCGCTGGATGCGCGGGCTGCCCTCACGACCCCGATGCGCCTCATGCACGGCCTTGATTGGGGCCGACAGGGCCGCGTCGGCTTGGGCGCGGGGGCTCGGTTCGGCCTGTTCCCAGGCATGGGAGCCCGAGCGGGTCACGTCCCCGGCGGCGCAGAGTTGCGCGCGCGAATGTTCGGCCTTCATGGCTTGGATGCGCTGGTCGCGCTCTTCGGGGGTTCGGGGAAGATGCCCAGCGTGTTTTTTTAGTATGTCCCGCTGCTCGCGCACGCGGGCCCGTGCGGCTTTAAGCGCGCGGATTTCCTGGGCGGGGTCGTCCCGCTCGGGCGGGGCGTCGCCGTAGTAACGGCGCTTCCAGTCCTTGAGGCAGGGATAGCTGACGCCCAGTTCGCGGGCGATCTGGGGGCCGGGTTTGCCGGTCTTGATCCACAGCTCGACGGCCTGGCGTTTGAAGGCGTCATCGGAGCGTTTGGCTTGCGGCACCGATGCCGCAGTCGTCGTGTTCTTGGGTTCAGCGGTCTTGGTCTTGTTCATCTGCGCTTTCGGTTAGCGCACCGCCCCCAAGGTGTCCATCAAACCGGGTGAGGCCCAAAGCCTAGGACGACCAGCGCCATCGTGGCCTCGCCCGGATGGACCAGCTCGTAGAGTCCCGCGTAAATGAAGAGCAGGCCGACGAGGGCTAGAATCACCAGGTGGAGGCGAGTGCCGGTGGGCGTCTTCATGGCACAGAGCGAAATGGCCGGAGTTGCGGGCGCGGGGGGAAGACGGCACAAACCGTGAAGCGTTTTCCCGCCGCGAGGGCGAGCGCGAAGATTGGGGTGCGGGAATCCGGCGGGTCTTCCGAAGGGCTCAGTCTCGCCACCGACTGGTTTTTCAGTTTCATGCCCACTGGGCCTGGCCGCCCAGAAAGTTCTCACGGATTTATCAGTCGTACGCACCGTATGCCCCCCCCAGGGATGTCAAGGTGAGTTTTGGCGCTCGAGGCGCCCGGGCGCGTTTGTTGTTCACGCTTGAGCGTGTCTGAAAAATCCATTTGGGGTAGCGCAGGCGCGACTCGCCGGACGGAACGGCAACAGCGCTGCGAGCCGATAAAGACGACCGTTTGCCGAAGGTGCGCCCCGCCGTTCCGGTCGGCGGGTCGCCGACCGGGGCGGTCGCCCGCGCTCCCCACTTTGCAGACACGCTCTGAGCGTGTTTGCAGACGGCAGACACCCTGAATGGGTGGATACCCTCCACCGCAAGCCCGGCAAAAGGAGAATTGCCGGCAGGCTATTCGTGTCCCCGGAGCGTGGCTTCTGCTTGCCTGCTCCGCCACCTCCCTCATCATGGGCGACGTCATGCGAATCCTGGTCGTCGAGGATGACAAGAAGATCGCTTCGTTCGTGGTGAAGGGCCTGAAACAGAGCGGCTACGCCGCGGACCATTGCGCGGACGGTGAGGCCGCGCTCGTCCTGGCGCAGACCGTGAGCTATGACGCGGTGATTGTGGACCTCATGCTGCCGAAACGCGACGGCCTGAGTCTCATCCAACAGCTTCGCGCCCAGGGCGCCCGCGTGCCGGTGCTCATCCTCAGCGCCAAGGCTTCGGTGGACGACCGGGTGCGTGGCTTGCAGGCGGGCGGCGATGATTATCTGCCGAAGCCGTTCGCGTTCTCCGAGCTGCTGGCACGCGTGCAGGCGTTGATCCGCCGCGCCACGCAGGCCGTCGAGCCGACGCGGCTCGCCGTCGGCGACCTGACGATGGACTTGCTTACCCGCGAAGTCCGGCGCGGCGGCGAAAAGATCGAGCTGCCGCCGCGCGAGTTTGCCCTGCTCGAATACCTGATGCGCCACCCCAACCGCACCGTCACCAAAACGATGATCCTGGAGCACATCTTCGACTACAGCTTCGATCCCCAGACCAACGTGGTGGACGTGCTGGTCCACCGGCTGCGCAGCAAGGTGGACCGTGACCGGGCGATGCTCCACACCCTCCGCGGCGTCGGCTATGTCCTTCGACCTGCTTGAGCGGGCCCGCCGGAACATTGGCGTCCGGCTGAGCCTGTGGTACGCGTTCATCTTCACGCTGAGCACGGTGGCACTGCTCGCGCTTGCCTACTACCTGCTCGCCGCGGCCGTCGGCAGCAAGGACCGCGAAGTGCTCGAGGCGCGGCTGAAGGAAGCCGCCGCCGTTTATGAGGGCGGCGGCCTGGGCGCGTTGCGCGCTTGGGTGCGCAACCAGCCGCCGGAGCAGCAGCGGTCCCTGTTCGTCCGGTTGGTGGACGCGTTCAACGATGTCGCCTTCGTCAGCGCCCCGGACGAATGGATCACGTTCCGGAACGTGCCGACGGTATGGGCGGGCTATCGGCGGCAGCTCTTCCTCCGGATACCCAAGGACGAGGAACGCGACTTTACGCTTGCGTCGGCGGTGCTGCCGGACGGCGCCATGCTGCAGGTGGGCCGCAGCACCGACAACCGCGAGACGCTGCTCAACCCGGTGCGCCGGAGCTTCGCCCTGGTGGGCAGCGCGACGCTCCTGCTGGGCTTCGCCGCCGGAGCGTTTTTCGCCCACCGCGCGCTGCAGCCCGTCCGCCAGATCGTGGCGACGGCCCGATCAATCCTCCGCACCGGCCAGCTCGATGCGCGCGTCCCGGGACGCCAATCCACTGATGAACTCGGCGAACTGGTCGGCCTGTTCAACACGCTGCTCGACCAAAACGAGTCGCTCCTCCGCGCCATGCGCGAATCACTCGACAACGTCGCGCATGACCTGCGCACGCCGCTGACGCGCCTGCGCGGCACGGCCGAACTGGCGCTGCAATCCGGGGCCGACCCCGTCGCCACGCGCGAGGCGCTGGCCGATTGCGTCGAGGAATCCGAGCGCGTGCTCGCCATCCTCAACACGCTCATGGACATCACCGAGGCGGAGGCGGGCATGATGCGACTCCAGCGCGAACCCGTGGACCTGTGCCAGCTCATCCGCGAAGTCATCGAAGTGTACGAATACGTCGCGGAGGAACGAAAGGTCGGCGTCCGCGCCGAGTTGCCCGCCCCGTGTCGGGCGGAAGTGGACCGGAACCGCCTGCGACAGGTCTTTGCCAACCTGCTCGACAACGCCCTCAAATACACCGACGCCGGCGGCACGGTGACCGTCACGGTTCGGGACGAACCGCAGCAGGCCGCGGTCGTCTTCCGCGACACCGGCCTGGGCATTCCCGCGGAGGAACAGGACAAGATCTGGACGCGCCTCTACCGCGGCGACAAGAGCCGCTCGCAACGCGGCCTGGGGCTCGGGCTGAGTCTGGTGAAAGCCGTCGTCGAGGCGCACCGGGGGCGGGTGAGCGTCGCGAGCGCGGCGGGTCAAGGCTCCGCGTTCACCGTGGTGCTGCCGAAGGCCGGCGAGGCAGGCGCCGGGGAGGCCGCGGGGCGTCCGCCCGGAGAATTGACGCCGCGGTGAATGGCCTCGGTCAGAAGCGGGCCGGTTCAGCTAGGCGCGCCAGAAAATTGAGCCGACCCGACGTCGCGTCCGCCGTGTCCAGACGGACAATCGGTTCCTGAATTTCCGTGACGGTGCTCGTGGCACCCAGGTTCGCTAAACCGCCGGCGTTGCCAACGCGCTGGACCGAACGGGAGGACGTCGGGACGCCCGGCTACAGGGGGACGGCTGCCCCGCTACACGCAGAAGATCGTCAGCTTCTTCGGTCCGTGCGCGCCGAGCACCAGAATGCGCTCGATGTCGCCGGTGCGGCTCGGCCCGGTGATGAACGAAATCATGCTCGGGTAGCTGGCGCCGTACTGGGCCTGGAGCAACGCGAAAGCGTCCGGCAGCCCGCCGACCAACTGCGCGCGCCGCGCCAACACGACGTGGTGCGGCGGCAGCACGGAAAGGGCGCGTCCGCCGGCGCCGCGGCTCGTCAGGACCACGGTGCCGGTCTGCGCGACCAGCGCGTCGCACTCGGTCAGGCCGGCGTCGCATTGCTCCAGTTCGCGCGGGTCGTGCCGGCCGTCGGCCAGGAGCGTCGGCAGGCGGAGCGCCCGGCCGGCGGCGTCGGTGAGTTCGCCGGAGTGGGTGGCGATGCGTTTCCAGCCTTCGGCGGTGGCGAGTTGCGTGAGGCGGGCGGGCAACTCATTGGCGAAGTTGAGCAGGACGAAATCGGCTTTCAACTCCAGCGCGTTCTTCTGGAACAGCGCGGCGTTCTCCGGGAAGTTCGCGCCCACCGGCGGCAGCACCGAGCGCGCGTCGGCGGGGGAAACCTCCGGGGTCGCGTCGTGCGCCGCGCCGGGCCGGGGAGCCGTGACGGCCAGGGCTTCGCGGATGCGCGCGAAGACATTCTCGCGTTCGCTCATGCGGAAACTCCTCCGTGCGGACCTCGGACCTCGGGCGGCGTCACGTTCGGTTCCTCCACCACTCCCGGAAGCTCTGTTGGGCGATCGGCGGCAGGTCCCGCGTCTTCGTCCAGGCCCGGGCCGGATCGAGGGACGTGCCTTGGATCAGCGGATGCAGCTTCTGCGCGGCCCGGCCGGCCTTGGTCACCAGCGCCCACACGGCCGGCCGGGTCGCCAGCGGCGCGAACGCCTGGAACGCCAGTTTCTGCCACCAACTCGGTTTCGCCCGCGACGCGTTGCGGCGGTTTTGCAGCAAGTGATGGTGCAGATTGATTCCGACCGGGCACGTCTCGGTGCAGGCGCCGCAGAGCGAGGAGGCGTAGGAAAGGTGTTTCCATTCCTGCAAGTCGCGCAGGTGTGGCGTGATCACGGAACCAATCGGGCCGCAGTAGGTCGTGCCGTAGGTGTGGCCGCCGACGTTGCGGAAGATGGGGCAGACGTTCAGGCAGGCGCCGCAACGGATGCAGTGGAGCGCGTCGCGTTGCTCGGCGTCGGCCAGGAGCGCCGTGCGGTGGTTGTCGAGCAGGACGACGTGGAATTCCTCCGGCCCGTCCGCTTCGCCGGGCTGGCGCGGGCCGCCGTACAACGTGTTGTAGCAACTCAGGAGCTGGCCGGTGCCCATCGTGGCCAGCATCGGCAGGAAGAGCGCCAGATCGTCGAACCGCGGCAGCACCTTCTCGATGCCGAGCAGCGTAATCATCGTCCGCGGCAGCGCGGCGGTCAGGCGCGCGTTGCCTTCGTTTTCGGTGATCGAGATCATGCCCGTCTCGGCGATGGCGAAGTTCGCGCCCGTGATGCCGACGTCCGCCTGGAGGTACTTCTGCCGCAGCACGCGGCGGGCGACCATCGTCAAGGCCTCCGGATCATCTGACGGGGCGTCGTGGAGTTTCTTCGCGAAGGTGTCCCGGATTTCGCCGCGCGTCAGGTGCATCGCCGGGAAGACGATGTGGTAGGGCGGCTCCGCGCGCAGTTGGACGATGAACTCGCCCAGGTCCGACTCCACCACCTCCATCCCGGCCTGCTCCAGCGCCTCGTTGAGGTGGATTTCCTCGGCGGTCATCGCCTTGGACTTCACGATGGACCGGGCCTTCTTCGCGCGGCAGATGCCGAGGATGACCTCGCGCGCCTGCGGGGCGGTGCTGGCCCAGTGGACCTTCGTGCCGCGCGCTTCGAGGTGGCGGACGAAGTCGGCGAGGTGGCGGTCGAGGTGGTTGATGGCCTCCCACTTCGTCGCGGCCGCCCGGCGGCGGGCCCCCGGCCAGTCGTGGAAAACCGCCCGGCGCGCGTCGCGGGCCGCCTCGTACTTGCCCATCGCCGTCTGGATGGTCGCGCGGTGGCGCAGGTCGGCGGCGAGCCGGCGGGCGTCCTGCTGGAATTGCGCGGCGGCGGGGCTCATGACGGCGCAAGAATTTCGGCGAGATGGATGGTCTTGATCGGCCGGTGCTGCCGGTCAATCAAACCTTGCAGGTGCATCAGGCAGCTTGAATCGCACGAGACGATGTACTCGGCGCGGGTTTCCAGCGCCGCGTCGCACTTCACCTCGCCCATCGCGGTGGAAATCGCCGGGAACTTGGCCGAGAAGGTGCCGCCGAAGCCGCAGCACGTCTCGGCCGCGCCCATTTCGACCAACTCCAGCCCGCGCACCTGGGCCAGGAGCGCCCGCGGCGGACGCTTGTTGCCCAGTTCGCGCAGGCCGTGGCAGCCGTCGTGGAACGTGACCCGGTGCGGGAACCGCGCGCCGAGGTCGGTGACGCCGAGTTGGTCCACCAGGAACGCGGAGAACTCGTGGCAGCGCGGCGCCAGTTCCTTGGCCAGGGCTTCGTGCGGCGTCCCCGCGAACAGCTCCGGGTAAAACACCTTCAGCATCGCCCCGCAGGAGCCGCTGGCGATGACGACCACCTCGGCGTCCTTCAAGCGCTCCAGCATCGGGCGGGCGACGGCCCGGCTCTCGCCCCAGTAACCGGTGTTGAACGCCGGCTGGCCGCAGCAGGCGGGGCCTTCCGGGCAGACGACCCGGTGCCCCAGCTTCTCCAAAATCCGCACCATGCTGACGCCGACCTGCGGATAGAACAGATCGACGAAGCACGGAATAAACAACGTGACGGTCATGGGCGCGACCGCAGTGTGCCCGCTCCGGATCAGTCCATCGAGAAAAAACCGGGAGCCGCGGCCGCGGACGACACGACGCGGAACGCGGACTTTCGGTCCTCGGATTGCTTTCGGAGTCGAAGTTCAAGTTCCCGCGCGTGAGGGAGAGTCATATTATCCTTGCGACCTCTGCGGCTGGCGGTGAGGATTCGCCCAGTTGTCGCCGGTCAAGGTTCGGCGTTGCAGCGGACCTTGGTCAGCGCCAGTCAGTCCGACGAGATACCGAACTTGAGAACCACCATGAAGATCATCGCTCAGAAATCCCTCTGTCTCTCTCTGGCCGCCCTCGCCCTGTGCGCCGCGACTTGGACCGCCCGCGCGGACTATGCCGCCGAAGTGCTCGCCCAGCAACCGCTCACCTACTGGCGGTTCAGCGAGGCCGCGCCGTTCACCTGGCCGGACAACGTGGCCACGAATCTCGGCACCGAAGGCGCGACGGCCAACGGCGCATACAGTGATCAGTATGCCGCGAAAGGCGCGCCCGGCGCGCTGGCCGGCAGCACGGACACGGCGGCGGCTTTCAGCGGCACGCTCTCCAAGATTGACGTGCCGTTCGATGCCGCGCTGAACCCGGCCAGTTTCACCGTCGAATGCTGGGCCAAGGCGCAGGGCGGCGCCGGGAGTTATCGTTCGCCGGTCACCTCGCGCGAAAGTGCCGGCGGCGTCGCGGCTGGCTATATGTTTTACGCCAACAGCGGCAATACCTGGGCGTTTTGGACCGGCAACGGCTCCGGGTGGAACACGCTGACCACCACCGTCACCAACGGCCCGGTGGTGCTCGGCGCCTGGACGCACTTGGTCGGCACTTACGACGCTTCGAGCCTGACGATGTCCTTCTACATCAACGGCGCGCTGGTCTTGCAGCAGACCAACGTTACCGTCGTGCCGGTGGGCACCGCCGGCTCGCCGCGCCCGTTGCGCGTTGGCGCGGGTGCGACGGAGGGGGCCGGCAACTACTGGTTCAACGGCAGCGTGGACGAGGTGGCCGTCTATCCCAGCGTGCTGACCGCCGCGCAAGTGGCCGCCCACTACGGGACGGCGACGACCAACGGCACCGCTTACGCCGCCCAGGTGCTCGCGGCGCAGCCGGTTCTTTACCTCCGCCTGGACGAGCCGGTGATTGCGAATCCCCAGGCCACCAACCTCGGCTCGCTCGGCGCCGCCGCCAACGGCTATTACATGAACGGCCTCCAGCCGGCCACGAGCGACTTGCTCCCGCCCACCTTTCCCGGCTTGGAGGTGACCAATCGCGACGTCGCCTACGACGGCACGGGCAAGTGGATGAAGATCGGCCGGACCAACGTCCCGGTGCCGTGGACGGCCGTCTGCTGGGTCAATCGCCAGGACGCCCCGGGGGTTTCCGCCGTGCTGATGTACAGCAGCAGCGGGGGCCTGAAGCTGGAACAGTATAACAACACCCGCCAGGTCGGCTTTACCGCGTATGGCGTGGCCGACTACATCTTCAACTACTCGGCGCCCGCCGGCACCTGGGTGAACCTGGCCTTCGTCGCCACCCCCAGCGGCACGCTGCTTTACGCCAACGGCGAACTCCAGGACTCCAATTCCGCCTCCATCACCCTGCCGATGACTACCCTGGGCCACCCCACGAGCGACCTGCTCAACGGGGAGGTGGACGAGGTGTCCACCTTCAACCGCGCGCTGCTCCAAGGCCAGTTGAAAACGCTCTACCTGACGGCCATCGGCGACCAAAACCCGCCCGGCTTTGTGAATAATGTTCCCCTCACTTCACCCGCCGGAACGATCTACGCCACCACGCCTTTCACCTTGAGCATCGATGCCTACGGCGCCGGGCCGCTCAGCTTCGAGTGGCGCAAAGACGGCACCCCCATTAGCACCAGCGCCAACTACTCCGTGGCCAGCGCCGCCCTCACGGACAACGGCAACTATGACGTCATCATCACCAACGCCTTCGGCGCGGTGACCAGTGCGGTCTTCACCGTCACGGTCAACCCGGCCGTGCCCGTGACGATCACGCAGCCGCCGGCGGCGCGCTCGGTTTACGCGGGCGGCAACGCCACCTTCTCGGTCGCGGCCGCGGGCACCGCGCCGATCACGTACCAGTGGAAGAAGAGCGGCACCAACATCGCCGGCGCCACCACCCCGACTCTCGTCCTCACCAACGTCTCGTCCAGCGACGCCGCCACCTACAGCGTTGGCGTCACCAATGTCGCCGGCGGCCTCGTCAGCGCCGGGGCGGCCCTGACGCTGCGCACGCCTCCGGCCGGCAGTTACGAAGCCGCCATTGCCGCCGCGGGGCCGATCGCTTACTGGCGACTCGGCGAACAGAGCGGCACCACCGCTTTTGATTACTACGGCGGACACGATGGGCTTTACTCCAACGTCACGCTGGGCCTGCCCGGCTATTCCCCGCTGGATCCCAACACCTCCGTGGGTTTTGATACCAACGTGACCAGCCGCGTCATCGTGAGCAACTCAGCGCCGTTCAACTTCACAGGCAACGCTCCCACCTTCACCTTGGAGGCGTGGGGCTATTTCACCAACCTGGACGGCATCCAGCGGATCTTCGCCAACGGCCTGCCGGGGGGCTACGGGATTGGCTTCGGCATCAATACCGCTTCCGGCCTGCGCTTCACGACCTACGGGGTGCAAGACTTCGACCAGGCGCTGCCCACACCGTTGGTGACGAACACCTGGTACCACTTGGTCGGCGTCGCCAACGGCGGCATGTTCTCCTTCTACGTCAACGGGCAACTGGCCGGCGCCATCGCGTTTACTGGGGCGGGGCTCAGTTCGAGCCTTCCCTTCGAACTCGGCGGCAACCCCAGCGCCACGGCGGAGACCGTCAACGGCCAGATCGACGAGGTCGCCGTTTATGCCTACGCCCTGACCGCCGGCCAGATTCAAGCGCACTACAGTTTCGGCCGCTACGGCAGCACCACGCCGCCGCTGATCGTGCAGCAGCCGGCGCCGCAGACCGCGGTGGCGGGCGGCAGCGCCACCTTCAGCGTCCAAGCCGGCGGCAGCATTCCCCTGGCCTACCAGTGGAACAAAGGCACGACCCCGCTGTCCGGCGCGACGAACGCGTCCCTGACCCTCGCCAACATCTCCTTTGCCGACGCGGGCAGTTATTCGGTCGCCGTCACCAACGCCCTGGGCGTGACGAACAGCGCCCCCGCGACGCTGACGGTGCTGCCCATGCCGACGTTCGCCAATCTCACCAACAGCCTCGTGTTGCACCTGAAGTTCGACGGCAACGTCAGCGATTCCTCCGGGCGCACCAACGACGCGATCCCCTACGGCTCGCCCGCGACGGTCCCCGGCAAACTCGGCCAGGCCATCGAAATGAAGACTGACAAGAACAACGGCATCTACAACTACCTCCAGTTGCCCGACGTGAACGGCGACCTTTCGTTCGACACGACGAACAGTTTCACCACGGCCGTCTGGCTGAAGTTCACCACCGGGTTCAACGACCTGCCCATCATCGGCAACGCCGTCAATTCCACCTACCAAAAGGGCTGGGTGCTCAGCGAAGACAACAACCAGTTTGAATGGACGGCCGTGGGCGTGGACACCGGCTCGATCATCGCCGATCCGGCAGGCGGCCCGCTCATCAACGACGGCGCCTGGCACCACGTGGCCGTGGCCTTCGATCGCGCCGGGGGGCAGGCCGTGAGTTACGTGGACGGCGTCCGCGTGAACGCCCGCTCCATCGCCAGCCTGGGCACGTTGATCACCGGTAACACCCTGACCATCGGCCAGGATCCGACGGGAGGCTACGGGGTGGACGGCACCTTCGATCTGGATGACCTCGGCATCTGGCGCCGGGCCTTGAGCGATTACGAAGTCCTCAGCATCTACGCCGCGGCCCAGAATTTCAGCCAGAGCTTCGATGTGTATGGGTCGGTGAAGCTGGCCATCCAAGCCGCCGGCCAGAATATCATCCTCGGCTGGCAGGCCGGCACCTTGCAGTACGCGGACGAGTTGCAGAGCAATCCCGCCCAGACGGTCTGGACGAACGTCACCGGGGCCGCGCCGCCGACTTACACGATCACGCCGGGCGGCGCCCATCGGTTCTATCGGATCAAGCTGTAACCTCATCGCTCGCGCCCGGCAGCCCCGAGACGGCGCCGGGCGCGCGACCCACCCGCTGATGGAACAGAAGCCAACTTCCGCCCGGGGCGCTGAAGTGCGCGCCGATTCGTTGCCGGCCTGCGCCCGCAGTGCCCGCCGGGCGCGGGCATCCCATTCATGCGCGCCGGCCGCTTTCACGTTGATCGAGTTGCTGGTGGTCATCGCCATCATCGCCATCCTGGCCAGTCTGCTCCTGCCCGCGCTGGCGGCAGCCAAGGACAGGGCGGTGCGCACGACCTGTGCGAACAACAACAAACAACTGGGCATCGCCGTGCAGATGTACGCCAACGACAACAAGGACCGCATGCCGCATCCCAACTGGGGCAACGATTACCCCGGTTGGCTCTACACGCCCGTCAACGGCGCCCCGCCGGTATGGAACCTGGGAGACGTGGAGAAGACCTACGGCGGCGGGCAAATCTGGCAGTATGTCCGGAACTACCGCGTGTACTTCTGCCCGACGGACAAGACGAACACCACTTCCAACCCATACTGGGCCATCCGCCAGAACAAACTCTCGACCTACATCATGAACGGTGCCGTCAACGGCTACGGCGCCCTGGCCGGCCGGTCGTATCCGCTCAGCGCCTTCAACCAAGCCGCCTATTTCATGTGGGAGCCGGACGAAGCGAACTACTACCAGTTTTTCCCGGGCCAGAGTTGTTACAACGATGCCAGCAGCTATCCCTCCCAAGGCGAAGGGTTGGGCCGCCGGCACGGCAAGAAGGGCGGGATCCTGCTGGGTTTCAGCGGACAGGTGGTGGCCGTCACCTACGAACAGTTCAACCGGGAACGGCTCAACTTTCCCGGCCTTCTGCATTGTGTGCCCGGCAGCCGGACCGGGGACTGAAGGAGAGCGAACGCGGCGGGCCGGTTTGCCAGCTGCCCGACGAATCCAAAGGATTATCCCGGCTCAATTCTTCCGCGAGCCGACGCGTTCCCGCATCCACTCGAAGTCCGCGGGCGGAGAGGCGGCGAACCCGCCGCCAGCGCCCCCCGGAACCGGCGGACGCACCGTGTCCGGCACCACCCAGCGGTGGCCTTCCACGTGGCCGTCGGCAAACGACAGGGTGACGGCCCCGTTGTGGTAGGAGGCGGGCAGGTTGCCCCACTGGAAATCATCCCAGCGGTTCATGAAGAACCCGTCGTTGATCGTGTCCGGGTGCTCGTCCAGAAACACGAAGATGCGCGCCGGCGCCACCAGGTCCGCCGTCCTGTAGCATTGCACGAACTGCGGATTGAAGTAATTGCTCAACACGCCGGAATCGCCCACCAGCGAGTTCATCGACACGCTGCGGATGCGCGGTCCGTTAGCCGCCCGCGATCGATCCGAAGGGCATTTATAGACGCCGACCGTGTCGCTGAGGAACGGCGCCAGCTTGCCGCTCGTCAGCAGGGCCAGGTTGGTGTTGTCGTCCGTGGCGCCCCAATCCTCCACGTTGTTCACCCAGCTCTGGCGTCGGGCGCGAACTTCGTCGCGGCCATGATTGTTTACGATCCGGTCGTTGTTGTCTTCCGGGTAGAGCGCGCCGGCCAGCGCCAACTGCTTGATGTTGCTCCCACACGCCACGGTCTGGGCCCTGGCCTTGGCCTTGGCCAGCGCCGGCAGCAGCAGCCCCGCCAGAATGGCAATGATGGCGATGACCACCAGCAATTCGATCAAGGTGAAGGCGCGCAACTGGCGCGATGGCACTTGCACGGCCGGCAACGTGACACAGCCGCCCGGGAGATGCCAGCACGCTTTGGGATTCCGTTTGGCTGTCCAACCGCGAAAGTCCGGAGTCCATCGTTCGTCCCGGCCGCTCCGCCTTGCGCCTCCAGTCGGCCGTCAGCCCTGCTCCCAAAGCCCCCCCTTCACGCCATCACCTTGGCCGACGCGGGGGGAGTTCAACAGCCTCCGCGCTGTTGCTCACGGCAAAACGTCTGGTAGCGACTGAGCCAAGTCCTTGAGACGGCGGGAACTTCAACGGCGCGCAGATCGAAACCCATCAGGGACCAGTTTTGTTCACGTCCGCGCCGTTCACGGTCCAAGTGACTTCGTTGTGGACCTGGTTGTCGTTGTTCCAGCGACCACGCCAGAGATTGTCGCGCCGCGGGTCAATCACGTCCTTCCTGAGCGCGGACGTGGCATGGCCATCGGCGAACATGAGGTCCGTTTTACCGTTGTGGCGGTTGGACGGCCATTGGTCCTGCTCGGTGGGGTCAATGCTCGCGTCCGACGCGCCGTCGCAGTTGCTATCGCCCAACATGATCATCTCAACGGGGCGGAGCACGGAGCTTTCGGCGACCACCCCTTGGTACCAGGGGCCATTGACGTCACCGCCCAAGCCCAGTTGAGGACGATGCGCCAGGTCCACGCCCCAGTCATTGTAGCCCAGGGAAAAGCGGGAACTGGAACTGATGCCGTACGCGTCCCAATTGCCTTCCGGCGTGGTGGATCCGAGGGTGGGGTTGAGATTCGGATCCCATGCGCTGTCCGACCTGGCTCCCGGGCAGCAGAACGCGGCCCGGTTGGTGCCGAGTTGGCTCAGAAGGCGCGGAGCCCAGACGGTATAGACGGCTGGCTGGACGGAGTAACAGCCGGGGTAGGTCTTGGTGTCGCTGACGTACATGAGGGTGGCGGTGCCGATCTGACGCAGGTTGTTGATGCAGGCAATCCGCTTGGCCTTCGCCTTGGCCGTGGCCAAAGCGGGCAGCAACAAACCCGCCAAAATCGCAATGATGGCGATCACCACGAGCAGCTCGATCAGGGTGAACCCAGGCCGACGGCGACTCCCGTCAGGGAACGGCAAGGTTCGGTTGATCCCAGCAGCGAACGGTTGTGTTGCGGTTTTCATAAACAGTTTCGGGATGCGCTATTTCTGAAGTCGATAAAACCGGTTGCCCACCGGCACAGGCACCAGGGCTTGCCATTGCTCTCCCACGGTCAAGGGTACGGTGGCGACGTTGACCCAGTTGGTGGTGTTCAAGTCGGCATTCTCCTGCAACACAAAACCGGTCAGCGAACCGGGCCAGGAAATGACGAGGCTGTTGGTGGCGGTGTGTTCGATGGAAAGCAGCGGCGAGAGAGCGGCGATGACGCCCCAGAACCCTCCCTCGAGACTGAAGCTGCCGCCGGTCAGCCGGCCGGCAGCAGACTGGCCCGCCGTGCCGGTGACGGTGTACGCGCCACCGCTGCTGGTGCCGCCACCACCGCCAATCGTCCACCAGTTAACGGCAAAGTTCTGAGCGAACGCGACAGCCGACGCGCATCCGAACACCAGCGCCAAGATCAACGAGGGTGCTTTCATTGCTCACTTGGTTTCTTTGACACTAGCACTTTCACCATTTCCCGGAGGTCGGCAACTGTTTTTTTCAGAGACTCAATCTCGCCTTCCTGCTCTTTGACAAGGTGATGCAGACCCTGGATCGCGGCCAGCGCCACGCCATCGGCGTCGCTGGTGCTGATGTGCCGGTCGTCCTCTCCCACCCCGAATGCGGCGGCAAAGTCCTGCGCCATCGGTCCGATGTGCCGGACGGAGGTTGGTTGGGTCTTGAGATTCCACTCGGTGACCGGCAGTTGGCTGAGCTTGTCCAGCACCGACTGGGGATCCACCCGTTCGAAATTTTCCTTCATGTTGCGGTCGCTGAGGGCGCTCCAGGCGTTGCCGCCCGCCGCCAGTTGCACCCCGGCGGTGGCGTTGATGTCGGAGAAAAATTTCACACCGCCGGACGCGCGGGCCACGAACTGGTTGGCGGTGGTCGAGGCCAGTTGGGCTCCCGCGGTGTCGGCCCAGACAAAGCAGCCTTGAAATAGCGCTTGGGCGCCGTACCCCGCCGCGAAACCGTACGGAGCCGCGACCACATTCCCGCTCCCACCGGGGATGGTGCCGTACGAGGCGCTGCTCTGAATGATGTTGCCGGAACCGCCGCCGATGGCGGCGTAACTCGCATTGGCCTGGGCCTGATTCTGGAGACCACCGGCAATGGCGACGTGGTCCGCCCCGCTTTGGATCACGTTGTTCTCGCCGCCGCCGATGAAGGCGCTGGCAGCGTTGGTTTCCACGTCGTTGCTCAACCCTCCGGCGATGGTGGCGTACAAGGCATTGGAATGGATGATGTTGACCCCGCCGCCGCCAATGGTGGCGTGGTCCGTGCCGGGCAGGATGGTATTGCTCTCGCCGCCGCCGATGGTGGCGTGGGTGGAACCGGATTGGATCAAGTGGCCCTCTCCTCCAGCGATGGTGGCGTAAAGGGTTGCGGGTTCGATGGTGTTGCCCGAGCCGCCGCTGATCGTGCAGTTGTTGGCGTTGTCCCAGATGGTATTGTCCGCGCCGCCGCCAATGGTGGACCACATGGCGCCGGTCAGGATCTGGTGTTTTGCGCCGCCGTTGATGGTGGAAGAATAGGCGTTGGCCATGATGGTGTTACGCCACCCCCCGGCGATGGTGCAGAACGAGGCGCCGCTTTGGATGGTGTTGTTGGTGCCGCCGCTGATGGTGGCATTAACGGCGTTGGCTTGGATGGCGTTGCCACCGCCGCCGCCGATCGCCGCCACGTCGCCGCTGACGGAGTTGTTGTAACCGCCGGCGATCGTCGCGAGAGCGCCGTCGGCGAAATTCTGCAGGCCGCCGCTGATGGCCGTGCCCGCTCCGTTGGCTGTGTTAGCCGCCCCGCCCGCTACGGTGGCGTAGTTCGCGCCCGCCGCGTTCTGCTGGCCCGTGCCGTTCCCGCCGCCGCCAATGGTGGCTCCCGCGGCGCCCACCGTGACCGCGTTGTTGAGGGATCCGCCGATTACGTTGGGACTGGTGGGGTTGGGCTCCAAGCGAAAAGCGCGCTGGTTATTGACCCACAGTTCCAGCGGTTGGTTGTCCGCCGTGCCGAGGAAATTGCCCGGCACGGTGTTGCTGTTGCCCCCCAGTTGCCAAAACGCGGCGGCGTGGAGGTTGTCCAGCAAGTCGGCGTCCAGGTTGGTCAC
>JAJXZI010000156.1 GCA_021780115.1 bacterium
CCCTTCAAAGTGCCGTCATGATCTGGCCGCAGAACTACGATCCGCTCCACCACGCGCTGCTGTCCTCGCTCGTGGCGGCGGCGCCGCTGGTCGTGTTGCTCGGCTCGATAGCGCTGCTGCGCGTCCGGGTTCACCTCGCGGCGCTCGTGGCGCTGGCGGTGGCATTGGCAATCGCGGTCGGAGTCTTTCGGATGCCGAGCCGGACGGCCGCCGCCGCCACGATCTACGGCGCCGCCTTCGGTTTATTTCCCATCGGCTGGATCATCTTGAACATCCTCTTTCTGTACCAGCTCACCGTCCAGCGCGGTCTCTTCGACACGCTGCGGGAGAGTCTGGCCCGCGTGGCGCCCGATCCGCGCATTCAGGTCATCCTGATCGCGTTCGCCTTCGGGGCGTTCATCGAAGGGATGGCGGGCTTCGGCGCGCCGGTGGCCATCACCGGGGCGATCCTGATCCAACTGGGATTCCATCCGCTGCACGCCTCCGGCCTGGCGCTCATTGCCAACACCGCGCCGGTCGCCTTCGGCTCGCTCGGCATCCCGATCACCACGCTCGAACAAGTCACCGGGCTGGATGCCCGGTCCCTTTCCGCGATGGTGGGGCGGCAACTGCCGTTCTTCTCGCTCCTGATCCCGTTTTGGGTCGTGGCGGCGTTCGCCGGCTGGCGCGGTCTGCTCGACGTCTGGCCCGCTGCGCTGACGGCGGGCCTCGCGTTCACGGTGCCGCAAGGCCTCATCGCCAACCTCCACGGGCCGTGGCTGGTCGCGCCGGTGTCCGGGGCCTGTGCCATCGCGGCGCTGGTCCTGCTGCTGCGCTGGTGGCAGCCGAAGGATCGCTGGCCGTTGGGGGGCGGGGCGGACGCGGGCACGGGACCGCCCCGCGCCAGGGATCCCCGCCCGGCGTCGCCGGACCGGAGGAAAATCGTGATGGCCTGGCTTCCGTGGGTGATTCTGACCGGCTTCATTTTGCTGTGGGGCACGCCGCCCTGCCGAAACGCCCTCGACCGGCTCGCCGCGCCGAGCATTGCCGTGCCCGGCTTGGACCGGCTCGTGCAACGCGTCCCGCCGGTCGCTTTGCCCGCGGCCGAGCCGGAGGCTGCCACCTACCGGCTGAACGTATTTTCCGCCACGGGCACCGGCATCCTGCTGGCGGCGCTGGTCGCGGGATGGGTGATGGGCCATCGACCGCGGGAGATGCTCCGCATCTACGGCCAGACCGCGTGGCGCGTCCGGTATTCGCTGCTCACCATCGCCGCGATGCTGGCGCTGGGCAACGTCACCAAGTTTTCCGGAACCGATGCCACGCTCGGCCTGGCGCTGGCGAAAACCGGCGTGCTCTATCCGTTTTTCGGCACGTTGCTCGGCTGGCTGGGCGTGGCGCTGACCGGCTCGGACACCGCCTCCAACGTGCTCTTCGGCAGCCTGCAAACCATCACCGCCGGCCAGACCGGCCTGAGCCCCGTGCTGATGGCGGCGGCGAACAGCAGTGGCGGAGTGATGGGGAAGATGATCGACGCGCAGAGCATCGTCGTGGCCAGCACGGCGACGAATTGGTATGGCCACGAAGGCGCCATCCTGCGCTACGTCTTCTTCCACAGCCTCGCGCTGGCGGCGCTCATGGGCGTGCTGGTTTTCCTGCAGGCCTACGTCGCGCCGTTCACCCAGATGGTGGTGCGATGAAACCGGACGGGAGAGTTTAAACGCAGAGGGCGTTGGTGCGGGCACGCCGAAGCCAAAGCGACGCCTCGCCCGGCCGGCCGGAGGCCCGTTCCACCGAGAGCGGATCAAGAACAGTCCGGAAACAGGCGCCGACACCGACGGCTTTCGGGCCGGCTACGTCTTGGCTTCCACGCGGCTGAGCACCTCGCCGTGCTTGAGCCGCGTCCGCAATCGTTGCCGCGCCTTCACCTCCGCTGCGTCGCGAATCACCCGGCCGGTGCCGGCGTCGCTGGTGATCGAGTAGCCGCGGGCCAGGACTTGTTCCGGGCCGAGCAGGCGCAGCCGGGAATCCAGCAGGGTCAGTTCCTGGCCCCGGGTCTGGAAGCGGTGGCGCGCGAGTTCCTGGAGACGGAGCCGTTCCTGGGCGAGCACCTCGCGGCGTTGGGCGAGCCGTTGCGCGGGATGCAGACGCCAGAGGCGCTCGGCCAGGTGCTTCCAGGTCTGCCGCCGCTCGCGCGTGGTTTGCCGGGCGCACCGCAGCACGCTGGTGTGCAGGTCGTCGAGCCGCTGGAGCCATTCGTTGAGGCGGCGGCGCGGGTGGCAGCGCGCCAGCCGCGCGACCACTTGATCAGATTCCCGGGATTGCCGCTCCAGTCTCCGGTGGACGCGATCGCGCAGGAGGCCGCGGGCTTCCGCCACGAACTCCCGGCTTGCGAAGACGTCCTGCGTCACGATCTCCGCGGCGGCGCTGGGGGTCGCCGCGCGCACGTCCGCCACGAAATCGCTGATGGTGACGTCGATCTCGTGCCCGACCGCCGACACCACCGGCAGCGCCGACGCGAAGATGGCGCGGGCCACGGCCTCCTCGTTGAACGCCCACAGGTCTTCCAGACTCCCACCGCCGCGTGTGACGAGGATAAGGTCCATGGGCAACTGGCGATTGCCGATTGCCGATTGATGGAATTCATTCAGCAGCCGGATCGCCGCCGCGATCTCCGCCGCCGCGCCTTCGCCCTGCACGCGGCACGGGGCGAGGATGATTTCGAGCGCAGGGTGGCGGCGCTGGACGACGTGGAGCACGTCACGGAGGGCCGCGCCCGTCGGGGAAGTGACCAGGCCGATGCGCTCCGGGTAGCGGGGCAGGGGACGTTTGCGCTCCGGGGCAAAGAGACCTTCCGCCGCCAGTTTCTGTTTGAGCTTCTCGAAGGCGATTTGCAGCGCGCCGACGCCCTGCAACTCGACCGCGTGGACGATGAGTTGGTACTGGCCGCGCGGCTCATACACCGTCACGTCGCCCTGGAGCAGCACCTTGCGGCCGTCCTCCAGGAGCGCGCGGGCCGGCGCCGCCTCGCCGCGGAAGAGCACGCAGTTGAGCTGGGCCCCGGCGTCCTTGAGCGTGAAGTAGCAGTGGCCGGAGCTTTGGGCGCGCAAATTGGTGATCTCGCCGCTGACCCAGACCGGCCCGATCTGCTGCTCCAGCAACCGCTTGATCTGGCCGGTCAGTTCGCTGACCGAGAGCACGCGGCGCGTCGTCTCCGGCGGAAACAACTCGCCGAAGTCCCATTGCGATTTGGACGGTTTGCCCATCGGCGCCCAGTGAGCCAACAAACCGGCGCGGGCGCAAAGCGAAAGCGAGTCCGCTCAGAGTCCCAGATCGTGCTGACGGTCCCTGGCTTTGGCCCGGGGCGCTTGCTTGAACGTCTCGTCCAGCGCGGCGGCGCTCGTGGGGCGCTCGAGGCCTTTGCCTTCCATCAATTCTTTCACGGTGCGGAGTTGCAGCCGCGGATATTTCTGCTTGTTCGTCTTGTGCTCGTAAAAACCGGCGCTGGTGGCCTCAGTTTCCATCGGGCCGGTGGCCGGCTGCAAAGAAATCAAAATGCCGATGGCGGCTTGCTCGCGGTCCAGCACGCCGCGCAAATCCCGCACGTCTTTCACGCCGGTCTTGCCGCCCTTGACCTGGATGATGATCTGCTCTGGCTTGGCGGCCTTCGGGTCGTCGCGGAAAAGGATTTTGCCGTCTATGCCGTGGTCCGCGCCTTTCTTCTGCTCGACAGGGCGCGCGCCGACGAGGCCCAGCGCCCACCATTGGAACTGATATTTGTCCTCCTCGGCGAGCGTGGCGGCTTCGTTGGGCGTGGTCGGCTCGCCGATGATGCGAACGAGGGAAATGTTTTCGTCGTGGTAGGGACGGCGCGCTGCGCCGTCCCCGTCCGCGTCCAGCGGACGGTTTTGTTCCGCGCCTTCAGCGTGGGGACGCCGCAGCGCGGCGTCCCTACCTTCCGAACCGCTCACGAATTTCATGCGGCGGCCGTAGGTGTCTTGCAGGCGGTTCTTGATGAGCGAAATGGCCAGTTGCGTCACATCAATGCCGATCCAGTCGCGGCCGAGTTTTTCGGCGGCGTCAATCGTCGTGCCGCAGCCGCAGAACGGGTCGAGCACCACGTCGCCGGGATGGCGACCTGCCCTCATTTCCCGGCGCGGTAATTCCGGGGTGCCTCAAGCAGCCGCATTTGGTCATCAGCATGCCCATTGCGCATGGCGACACCGTAAATGTTGTTCTCCTCCACATCTTCGTTCCCCCACTGGCTCCAGCCCTCATGCGGGAATCGGGCGAAAAGCTCTAAATAGGGGCCGGGTGAACAAGCTTCGATGAGCGGGTAAATCTCGTCTGGCTTGCGGGAGTGCTCGCGTTTACGAGTTGAAAAGAGATTCACTTGCGTGCGCCCCGGGGCGAGGGTTCTCATGCTGCCACGAACACCGAAAAGCACCAACTCAGTGACGTTGCGAAAGTAGAAACCCACGCCACGTCCATCCGGTCCGCCATCTTTGCGGACTTTGTACCACACCAAGTTGGTCTTGTAAGTGAAACCCCATGCACGCATGACTTCCAAACCCTCCGCTAGCAGGGCGTTTGGAACCCAAAGATAAAGATGCGATTGAGCCGCAGCGAGCCGACCAATGGGGAGCTGGAGTATCTCCTGCATCTCCATGGTTGGATAGCGCAATAGCCGCTTGTGCTCCGGCGCCATCTTTCCCGTCCGGTTCTGGAACTGCCAAGGCGGATCGGCAAGGATGGTCGCGTAACGGCCAGTGACTTTCTGGACCAAATCCTCAGCCGCCGGAAGCTGGGTGAGGTTAACAATCTTCGACATAGAGTTTCCTTGAAATCCCGAAGACGAGGACCGGACATCCACCTGCGCCTCCGCCTTCGATTTTCGGCAACAGCTTGCTCATGTGCGTGGTCGCCATGCCGAACGACTTGCCGCGCCCCAGTTCATTGAAAAGCGCCTGTAGCTCGTCGCAACGTGTGACGATGATTCCCACGGAGATGATGTTGATGGAGTGAAGCAGCCGGAAGTTGTTCAGATCCCGGTCGAAAAACGGGTCTTTGTTGTTCCATTCAACTTCCAGCCCAACACGATTCTTGTAGCAGTCAATACCGTGGGTCGGAGAGTGCTTCTCGGTTTCATCAACCTTGATGCGAACGTCGAACTCACTTTCCTCCCAGCCTTTCTTTTCAAACTCCGTGCCGAACCAACCACTCGTAGCGGGATTTTCGTTTCCGCCAGCTTTCACCAACCCGCTTTTGGGAAGCCGGAAGCGGTTCAGCACTTCCACCACATCGTCAAACTCGCTGGAAAAGTCTTGTTTCAGCACGGCGCAGGCGTGCCGCCACTGGTGAACTTCATAAAGTTCACGAAGGTTTGCAGGAATCAATTCGAGCGACATGGTGAGGGACTATACTGGGACGAAAGGTCCATTCAAGGAGATGTCGTCTCGTGCCAAATCGGACCCTACCGGGCTGCTCGGTGACGGCGTCGTAGGCTTTCTTGGTCTCGATGTCCCAATGCCAGGTGTCCTCGAAGGCGTGAATCTGGCTGGCGGTGGCGCTGCCGTCCTTTTCCTGAAAGAAGGCGTTGTAGTTCTGGGCGGAGTTGAAGGGCGGATCGAGATAAACGAGGTCCACGGTCTCGTCCTTGAGGTAACGCCGGAGAATGTCGAGGTTGTCGCCGTAGTAGAGCGTGCCCATGACGGGAGAGTAACGCGGTGCCTCGGTGGAGGCAATCCGGCGCCTCAACCCATCGCTTCCGACACGCGCTGGATGTTCAGGGCCTTTCCGGTTTGGTCGTCAATCTCGATCACCGCGCCCTGGAGGAGCACGCGGTTCTTGGCCACCTCGAAGCGCTGCGGCTGGCTGGTGAGGAAGCGGCGGATGATCGGCTCGATCTCGCGGCCCAGCACGCTCTCGTGCGGGCCGGTGAAGCCGGCGTCGCACAGGAAGGCCGTGCCGCCGGGGAAGATTTGCTCGTCGGCCGTCTGAACATGCGTGTGGGTGCCGATCACCACGCTGACCTGCCCGTCGAGCATCCGTGCCAGGGCGATTTTCTCGCTCGTCGCCTCGGCGTGCATGTCCACGAAGATGAGTTTCGTCGTCTGCCGGAGGCGCTCGACTTCGGCGCGGGCGGCGTGGAAGGGATTTTCCAGCGGCGGCAGGAAGGTGCGGCCCTGAAGGTTAAGGACGGCCAGGGGCGGCTGGCCGGGCAATTGGACGATCACGCTTCCCTGGCCCGGAGTGCCGGGAGGATAGTTCAGCGGGCGGACGAACCGGCGCTCGTTGGCGAGCAGGTCCACGACTTCCTTCTGGTCCCAGAGATGGTCGCCGCAGGTGATGACGTCCACGCCCGCGGCGAAAATCTCGGCGGCGGTTTTGGGCGTGATGCCCGAACCGCCGGCGGAGTTTTCGCCGTTGGCGATGACGGCGTGCAGTCCGTGGCGCTCGCGGAGGCGCGGCAGAAGTTCCTGGACGGCCTTGCGCCCCGGTCCGCCGACGATGTCGCCGATAAAAAGCAGCTTCACGGCGGCGAGCGTAGTGGAGCGACGGGAAATGAACATCCGAAACGCGCAAGCCGGGGCGCGAAAAACCGGAGCGGGAAGGAGCCGCGGCCGACGCCGCCCGCCCGCCTGATTCGGGTTCCGGCTTCGGATTTTGCATTGCTTTCCCGGACGGCTTTGCCTGTCCTGTGCGCCATGCAGGCCCCGAATGTACCCGCCGCGCCCGCGCTCCGCACCGGACAGCGCTGCGTGGTGCGCATCGAGGACATCGCGTTCGGGGGTGAAGGCGTGGGGCGCGTGGACGGCTTCGTCGTTTTCGTGCCGTTTGTCCTGGTCGGCGAGACGGTCGAGTTGGAGTTGACGGAGGTGAAGAAGAACTTCGCCCGGGGCCGGCTCGTGCGCGTGGTCGAGGCGTCGCCGGAACGCGTGGCGCCGCGGTGCCGCTATTTCGGCGACTGCGGCGGCTGCCAGTACCAGCACGTGGCGTACGCGGCGCAGCTCCGGATCAAGCACCAGCAGGTCGCCAGCCTGTTCCAGCGCCTCGGCGGCTTCGATCCCGCGGTGGTCGCGCCGGTGGTGCCCTGCCCGCAGCCTTATGGCTATCGCAACCGGATCATGGTGCGCAGCCAGTGGGACAAGTTTCGGCAGGCGCTGAACCTCGGCTTCGTGCGGCACGACAACCGGTTGGTGGTGGACGTCGAGGAGTGCCCGATCGCCGAGCCGGCCTTGAACGCGCAGCTCCGGCAAGTGCGGGCGCAGCCGCCGCCCAAGGGCGGGTTGAAGGTCGTGTTGCGCGCGGCGCCGGAAGGCTGGGAGGTTCCGCCGGATTCCTTTTTCCAAAACAACTTCTTTCTGCTGCCCCGGCTGGTGGAGGTGACGCGGGAGTTCCTGCGCCGGGCCGGGACGCGGCACCTGGTGGACGCCTACTGCGGGGTGGGTTTTTTTGCGCTGGAGTTGGCGGACGCGGTGGAGCGCTACGTGGGCATCGAGTACGACCAGCGCGCGATCACCGCCGCCCGCCACAACGCCGCGGCGCGCGGCCGTGTCAACGGGGAATTCATCGCCGGCCGCACCGAGGACTGGTTGTCGGGCGCCGGGGAAACCGTCGCGGCCGGGACGACGGTCCTGGTGGATCCGCCGCGCAAAGGCTGCAGCCCGCGGGTGCTGGAGTTGCTGCGCCAGATGCGGCCGGCCCAGGTGATCCTGGTCTCCTGCCATCCGGCCACGCTGGCGCGGGACTTGAACGCTTTGGGCCGCGAGGGTGTCTTTGACCTAGTGAGCGTTGTTCCTCTGGACATGTTCCCGCAGACCCAACATATCGAGTGCGTTGCCGACGCCCGGTTGCGGGCCGCGACCGCGGCACCGGCACCCGTGAAGAGGGCCGACAGTCCGGCCTTGTCAAACGTGTGACTTTTCTTCCAACTTGACCCAGCGCATGACGACGACTGAAGCAGGAGATCAGGGCGGACGGAGTTTCGTCCGGGACGTGCTGCCGTGGCTGGTGGGACTGGGCGCCGTGGTGGTTTACCTGGCCACGCTGAATCTGGGGATGCGGTTGAGCAGTCTGCCGCTGGTCGTGCAGGCCGGGGGCTGGGATTGGCGGCCGTCCCTGTTCCAACCGGTGTTTTTCCTGGTCACGCTGCCGTTGCGCGTCCTGCCGGAATCGTGGTTGCCGGTCGCGCTGAACGGCCTGTCCGCCGTGTGTGCGGCGCTGACGCTGGCGCTGCTGGCCCGGTCGGTCGCGTTGCTGCCGCACGACCGGTTGCCGATCCAGCGCCGGTTGGAGCGGAGCGAACATTCCCTGCTGTCGCTGCCCAGCGCGTGGATGCCGCCGCTGCTGGCGGTGTTGGTGTGCGGCCTGCAACTGACGTTCTGGGAAAACGCCACGCTGGTCACCGGGATGATGCTGGACCTGCTGATGTTCGCCTACGTCATCCGGTGCCTGCTGGAGTACCGCCTCGAGCACGAGCAGACGTGGCTGAGCCGGGCCGCCTTCGTCTTTGGCGTCGGCATGGCGAACGATTGGGCGTTGATGGGCTTTCTGCCGTTTTTCCTCGTGGCGCTGATTTGGATCAAGGGCTTCCGATTTTTCCGGCCTGATTTTCTGGCGCGCATGGCCCTGTTCGGACTGGCGGGTCTGGCGTTGCTGGTGCTCCTGCCGGCGTTGGCGTCATTCTCACCCGACTCGCCGGCTGGATTCTGGGCGACCCTGCGCCTGGTCCTGGGCAGCCAAGTCGGGATTCTGCGCGCGACCCTCCGGCGGTTCTATTCCGGGCACCGGGAGGTGGCGATGCTGCTGAGCGTGGTGGCGCTCCTGCCGGTGACGGTGATGGGCATCCGCTGGCGGCGGATCACGACCGACAACAGCCCGGTGGGGGCGTGGTTCACGGGGCTGTTTTTCACTTTTGCGAACCTGCTGTTTCTGCTGGCGGGGTTGTGGGTGGCGTTTGATCCGTCCTTCAGTCCGCGGCAGCGGGGGTTCGATCTGCCGTGTCTGCCGTTGTACTACCTGAGCGCCCTGAGCGTCGGTTACTTCAGTGGTTACTTCCTGCTCATCTTTGGCGGCAAAGATCCCTGGCGCCAGCCGCGCCGGCAGCCGGAGGCCCCGCCGGTGTCGGCGCCGGGCTACCTGCACGCGGTCCCGGTGCTGCTGTTGCTGGTGCTGGCCCCGGTGGGCCTCTTGATCAAGAACCTGCCGATCATCCGTTCGTTCAACCTGCCGCTCCTGAGTCAATACGCCGACCTGGCGCTCCAAGCCCTGCCGCGCGAGGGATGCATCGTGCTCAGCGACGACCCCCGGCCATTGCAGCTTCTCCGGACGAGGCTGGCTCAGCGGGGCGGCGCCCGAAATTACATCCTGCTGGAGACCCAGGCGTTGCCCTACGCCGCCTACCGCGCCTACCTGCACCGGAAGCACCCCCAGTTTTGGCCGGCCAAGCCCGCCGATCTGGTATCTCAGGAGGCGCTGCCGGGCAGCCGGATCACCGCCATGCTTGGGGAGCTTTCTCAGCGTGTCCCCGTTTATTACCTTCAGCAGAGCTTCGGTTATTATTTCGAGGATTTCTACGCCGAGCCGCACGGCTTGATCTATCAACTCAAGCCGTATCCCGCCGGAACCTTGGACGCCCCGGCGCCGCCGGACGCCCTGGTCGCGGCCAACGAGGCGTTCTGGAACAGCACCCTCGAAGGGGCCGCGGCCCAGTCCTTGGCGTTGATGGCGGATGCGGACAACGTCAAAGCGGGGTGGCGGCACAAGTTTCTGGCCCGGCTCAAGTGCAAATCGGAACTGCCCCCGGAGGCGTGGGTGGTCGCGCACTCGTATTCGATCGCCGTTGATTTTTGGGGCGTCGCGCTACAGCGCGCCGGGCGGCTCGCCGAAGCGGCCCGCTGTTTCCAACACGCCGGGAAACTGGCCTACAACCGCGCCGCGCAGGTCAACCTGGAGACCAACCAAAAGCTGGCGGCGAAGCGAAAGATGGTGGTGGATACCTCCCAACCGCCGGACGACCGGCTGGGCGGCTACCGCGACATCCTCCAGTTGCTGGGCAACGACGGCCCGGTGGACGATCCGACCCTCTGTTGTCTGCTGGGAGGGACCTTTACCCAGGGACAGCTTTACCGCCAGGCGTCGCAAGAATTCGCGCGGGCCGTGACTTTGGCGCCGGGCTGCCTGCCGGCGCGGTTCATGTTGGCCGAGCTGTATCGGCTCCGGCGTTTGCCCGACCGCGCGCTGGCGGTCGTGGCCCAGATTCGTTCTTGCCCCGACGTGCAGCCGCTCAGTCCCCGGAGCCGGCTGGAAACCGACTTCCTCGAAGCGGCCGCCCACTTGGCCGCCGGGCAGGATGCCGAAGCCGGGGCCGTGGTTGAGCGCATGTTGGGCGATAACCCTGGCGAAACGAATCTGCTGTCCCAGATCACCCGGTTGTACCTGACGAACCAGAGGTATTCGAATGCGCTGGCCTTCATCGACCGCCAACTGGCCGCCGATCCCGACAACGTCGGTTTGCTGATTAACAAAGGCTACGTGTGCGTCCAGATCGGAACCTACTCGAATGCGATTCCGCCGCTGAACCGGGCGCTGGCGCTGCAGAGCACCAACAGTTACGCCCTGTTCAACCGCGCCCTGGCCTGCCTGCAGGCGGGCGATTACCCGGGGGCGCAGGCCGACTACGAGACCCTGCTCAAGCTGGCGCCGACGTCGTACCGGGTCTATTACGGCCTGGCCGAGATCGCCTGGCGCCAACAGCAGACCAATGCGGCCATTCGGTACTATCGCGGCTATCTGTCCAATTCCGTTTCCGGCTCGGACGAAGCCAAGCTCGTCCAGTTGCGGCTGAAGCAACTGACCGCGTCGGTCCACTAGCCGGGAAGTCCGGCCATTCCCGCGCGGACTGGCTTCCGTTCGACGGCGCGGCAAACAAGGCTTGCCAAACGCGCGACGGTCCTGACAACTGTTTCCACCCGATGACACCCGCTGAAGCTCCTCCGCCGGATCGACCTTTCGTCCGGAACGGCCTGCCCTGGGTGGTGGCGGCGGCGGGGCTGACGCTGTATCTGGCCACGCTGAACCATTGGATGACGCTCGGCAGCCTGCCGCTGACCGCCCAGGTGGCCGGGTGGGACTGGCAGCCGATGATGTTTCAGCCGCTGCTCTTCCTGGCCACCTATCCATTTCGGGCGCTGCCGGCGCAGTGGGTGCCGTTGGCGCTGAACGCCTTCACGGCCGTCGGCGCGGCGCTGACGCTGGCGCTGCTGACGCGATCAGTGGCGCTGCTGCCGCACGACCGCTTGGAACCGCAGCGGGCGCTGGTGGGCCACCCGCAGGGACTGCTCTCGCAGCCCAACGCCTGGGTGCCTCCGGTTTTTGCCGTGGGGATGTGTGGCCTGCAACTGGGCTTTTGGAGGAATGCCACCTCGGCGTCCGCCGAGATGCTGGACCTGCTGCTGTTCGCCTACGTCATCCGTTGCCTGCTCGAATACCGCCTGGACCGGCGGCAGTCGTGGCTGAGCCGCGCCGCCTTCGTTTTGGGGCTGGGCATGGCCAACAGTTGGGCGCTGGTCGGCTTTCTGCCGTTGTTCGTTCTGGCCCTCGTCTGGATCAAGCGGTTCCGGTTCTTCCGGCCGCGGTTCTTGCTGCGCATGGCGCTGTTCGGGCTGGCGGGGCTGTCGCTCTTTCTGCTGCTGCCGCTCGTTCAGGCCTTGGCGGATGACACAACGGTGGGCTTCTGGCGTTTGCTGCGCGCGACCGCCGGGGGGTATAAGAACGTGCTTGTTCCCCTGACGACCCGGCTCCTGAGCCAAGACCGCGACGTGGCGTTGCTGCTGGCCACCATTTCCCTGTTTCCGGTGTTGGTCCTGAGCATTCGTTGGGGCAGTTTCGCCGGCGGAGACAGTGCGACGACCCTGGGCCTGGGCACCTTGGTGTTCCACGCGTCCCATGTCTGCCTGTTGCTCACCTGCGTCTGGGTCGCCTTCGATCCGGCGTTCAGTCCCAGCCAGATCGGGCGCCAACTCGACCTGCCCTGGCCCTTTCTGCCGCTGTACTACCTCGGCGCGCTCAGCGTGGGCTACTACAGCGGCTTCTTCCTGCTGATGTTCGGCCCCGGCCGGGCCCGCGCCAGTCGCCGCGGCCGGACGGGGCGGCGATGGCTGCGCCGCTGGGCGCCCAAGCTCATCTACGTGTTCCTGGGTCTGGCGCTGGCGGGCTTGGTGTGCAAAAACGCGCCCGCCCTTCGCGCGGCGAACCAGCCGCTGCTGAGCCAGTACGGCGAATCCGCGGCGGAATGCCTGCCCAGCGAGGGCGCGCTTGTGCTCAGTGATGACCCAATCTGTCTGCGAGTCCTCCAGGGCACCCTCGCCCGTCAGGGCCGGGCCGGGCGCTATGTCCCGGTGGAAACCCGCGCCCTGCCCCTGGCGGAATATCGCGTCCACCTCCGGAACGCGCTTCCGGAGTTAACGCCGCAACTCGGCTTGGCCGGCCTGGCGCCGGCGCGGACCGGCGCGGCGCTGGATTCCATTCAGATTAACTCGCTGCTGGTCCAGCTTGCGCAAACGCATCATCTCGGCTATCTGCAGCCCGGATTCGGTTTCGCCTTCGAGCGGTTTTTCTTGCGGCAGCACGGCCTGGTTTACGAAGCGGCGGAGTATCCCGCTAATCAGGTCGGCGATCCGCCGCGCGCGCCGGCGGAGCTGGCCGGGAACGAGGCGTTTTGGACGCGCGCCGCCGCCACGAACCTGCCGCCGCTGCTCAGTCTCCTCGATCCCGCGCGGCAGCCGGCCCCGGGTCTGCGCCAACGCCTGCTGGCCCTGGCCCGCCTCACAATACCACCGTCCCCGGAGGTCCAGGCGCTGGCGCGGTGGTATTCCCGCGCCCTGAATTTCTGGGGCGTCGAACTTCAGCGCAACGACCACCCGCGCGAAGCCACGCGCTGGTTCACCCTGGCCCTGCAACTGAAGCCTGACAACGTCCCCGCCCTGGTCAATCTCCAGTTCAACACCAACGTCCTGGTCCGTGGAGGGACGCTGGCGGGTCGCATCGGCCCCATCGAAGACCGGTTTGGCCAGTATCGCAACTGGGACCGCATCGTGGCCGAGAACGGCCCCGTGGACGAGCCGAGCTTCTGTTTTGAACTGGGCCGGGCCTACGCCGCTGCCGGCATGTTGCGGCAGGCGGCCCAGCAGTTCGAGCGGCTCCGGGTCCTGGCGCCCCACGACCTGCCTGCCCGCGTGATGCTCGCTGTTGTGTTCAACCTGTGGCACATGCCAGACTTGGCCCTGAAACTGGCCGCCGAGCTGCGTACCGACCCCCGGCTGCAACCGCTCGGGCCAACGAACGAAGTGGCCGTCGCCTTCGTGGAGGCCACCGCCTGGTTCGCCCAGACCAACGCGCCCCAGGCCGAGGCGGTCCTGCAATCGCTCCTGGAGGCCCGCCCGGGCGATGCGGCGGTGTTCGAACAGGTGGTGCGGGCCTGCATCGAGAACCAGGACTATGCCTACGCCCAGCGTCTCCTGGATCGCCGGCTGGCGCGGGCGCCCAACGACCCTTCCGCGCTGCTGAGCCGCGGGTTGATCTTCCTCCGCACCGACTCGCCTTCCAACGCCATCCCGCTGCTGACGCGGGCGTTGTCCCTGACCAATTCGCCCGAGGCGCGCTTCAGCCGTGCTGTGGCTTATCTGCGCATGGGGCAGCGCGACGCGGCCCGGGCGGATTACCAGGCTGTGCTGCAATCCGCGCCCGCCGCCTATCAGGCCTACCTCGGCCTGGGGGGCGTCGCTCTGCAAAAAGGGGACACCAACGCCGCCATCAACTACTACCAAGGCTACCTGTCGAATTCCATTCCGGGTTCGGAGCAAAGCCGGCTTGTCGAAGCGCTCCTGCACGAGCTCCGCGGTACGCCGCGCACTTCCACGCCTTGAGTCATCTCGGCCAAACAAGTCTTGCCAAACGGCGCGGCGCGCCCGCAACGTTTTCCGTCGAATGACCGTGGACGCCACGCCCCAACCCGAACGCCGATTCGTTCCGGACGTCCTGCCCTGGGTGATCGCGGCGGCCGCGTTGGCCGTTTATCTGGCGACCCTGAATCACTGGCTGACGCTGCGCAGCCTGCCCGTGGTCGCCAAGATCACGGGCTGGGACTGGCAGCCGATGATTTTCCAGCCCGCGCTCTTCCTGGCCACCTGCCCGTTCCGCGTGTTGCCGCCGAGTTGGGTGCCGGTGGCCTTGAACCTGTTCACCGCCGTCTGCGCGGCGCTCACGCTGGCGTTGCTGGCGCGCTCGGTGGCGTTGTGGCCGCACGACCGCTTGGAGGAACAGGCCGGCGAAACCAAGTACGCGCTGTGGACGCTGCCGAACGGCTGGGTGCCACCGGTGCTGGCGGCCGTGACCTGCGGCTTGCAACTCACCTTCTGGGAAAACGCGGTCGTCGCGTCCGGCGAGATGCTGGACCTGCTGTTGTTTGCCTACACCGTGCGGTGCCTGTTGGAGTATGGCGTGCGCAAGGAGGCCTCCTGGCTGAATCGCGCCGCGCTGGTCTGCGGCATCGGCGTGGCTAACTGTTGGGCCCTGGCGGGGTTTGTCCCGCTCTTCCTGCTGGCGCTGGCCTGGCTCCGGGGGCTGCGCTTCTTCAGCCGCCGCTTTCTGGTGCGCACGGCGCTGTTTGGCTTGGCCGGGCTGGCGCTGCTCCTGGTCTTACCGGTGGTCTATGTGCTCTCCTCCGAGGCGACGATGGGCTTCCGGGAGATCCTGCGGTTCAGTCTCGGCTCGTACGCAGGGCTGCTCCGGTACCTGGTCAGCCGGTTCTTCTCGTATCGCCCGGATGCCGCGTTGCTGCTGGGCTTGCTGTCGCTGCTGCCCGTGCTGGTCATGAGCATCCGCTGGCGCACGTTCGCGGGCGGAGACAGCGCGACCACCTTCGGCGTGAGCACCTTTACCTTCCACGTTTCGCACGCCTTCCTGCTGTGGGCGTGTGTGGGGATGGCGTTCGATCCGCCGTTCAGTCCGGGCCAGATTGGCCGCCAAGCCGTAGTGGGCCTGTCGTTTCTGACCTTGTTCTACCTGGGCGCCCTGTGCGTGGGATACTACAGCGGCTATTTTCTGATCCGGTTCGGCGCTCGTGCGACGGGCGGCGAACGCCGGCGTTCACACGCGCCGCGCTTCTGGCGCGGGATGGTCCGCCATCACGTGTGCGTCGTGCTGGTTCTCGCGGCGGCCGGGTTGGTTTACAAAAACCTTCCCGCCATCCAGGCGCGCAACCAGCCGCATCTGCAACGCTACGCCGAACTGGCCGCCCAGTCCCTCCCGCCGGAAGGGGGCGTCGTGTTGAGCGACGATTGGGTCCGCCTGACGGTCCTCCAGGCGTTTCTGGCCCGCGAAACCCAACCCAAGCCGTGCGTCTTCCTGGACACGCAACTCCTGCCCTGGCCCGCGTACCAGGCCTCCTTGCGGCGGCGTTACGGCCACCGCTGGCCCAAGCCCCCCGCCGGAGCGGGGAGCAACCTCGTTGCGCGCGCCAAAGCCGAGACGCCGCTGGATGTCGGGACGCTGATCGGGATGGTCACCCGCGTGGCGCGCAGCAATCGCGTCTTCTATCTGCACCCCAGTTTCGGCTATTACTTCGAGCAGTTTTATGGGGAACCGCGCGGCCTGCTTTACGAACTAAAACCGCACGCGCCGGATCGCCTGGACCGGCCGCCGTTCACGGCCGCGGAACTCGACGCCGGTGAGGCCTTTTGGAAGCACGCCACCGACACGGCCGTGGACCCGCTGCTCGACCTGATGGCGCGGGCGGAACATCCGGCCGGGTTCCGCGGGCGGTTCATGGCGTTCGCGCGTCTGCCGCGGTTGGCGCCGGCCGATGCCCGCGTGCTGGGCGTGTGGTATGGCAGCGTGCTGAATTTTTGGGGAGTGGCCCTGCAACGCAGCGGACGCCTGGCCGAAGCGAAGGACCGTTTCGAACTGGTGCGGCAGCTCAACCCCGACAACCGCCCCGCCGAGTTGAACCTGGAGTGCAACCACCGTCTGCGCGCCGGCCAGACGCAGCAGGTGATGTATTCCCCGTCCATCGAGGACCAGTTCGGCAAGTATCGCGACTGGAACCAAATCATGAGGGAAAACGGCCCGTTCGACGAGCCGAGCTTCTGCTACTATCTGGGCCTGACGTTTATCCAGGCGGGACTGCGACGGCAGGGCGGCCAGCAGCTTGAGCGGGTCGCGGCGCTGGCCCCCGGCGATGTCTCCTCGCGCCTGGTGCTGGGCGCGCTGTTCCGCCTGTGGCAGATGCCCGACCAGGCGCTTGCCGAAGCCGCCCAGATCCGCGCCGAACCCAGCCTGCAGCCGCTCCGCGGCCGCAACGAGGCGGGGGTCGTCTTCCTGGAGGCGAGCGTCTATCTCGACCAGACCAACCTCGTGAAGGCCGACAGCCTTCTCCAATCCCTCCTGGCGAAACATCCCGGCGACATGGAATTGTTGAGCGACGCGGCGCTGTGCTACGCGGACCATCAGTGTTACTCGAATGCCTTCCGGCTTGTTGACCGCCAACTGCGTCTCACCCCGGACAGCGTGCCGGCCCTGTTCACCAAGGGTTTTCTCCACATCCGGGCGGGGGACTATGCGAGCGCCATCCCGCCGCTCACGCGGGTGTTGTCCTTGACCAACAGTTATCCGGCCCTGTTCAACCGCGCCATAGCCAACCTGCGCGCGGGCCGGTTGGACGCGGCCGAGGCGGATTACCAGAAAATCCTGGACGCGTTTCCCAAGGCCAGCCAGGTCTATTTCGGCCTGGCGGAGATCGCCTTTCGGCGGAAGGACACGAAAGCGGCGATCCGCTATTATCACGGCTTTCTCTCGAATGCCGTCCCCGGCACGGTGGAGGCCAAATTCGCCGGGGACCGTCTGGCGGCGCTGGAACTGGGCTTGCAGTGAAGCCGGCCGGCCATGCGGATCACCCATCTCATCACCCGGCTGATCGTCGGCGGAGCGCAGGAAAACACCATCGCTTCGGTCCTGGGCCTGCGCGAGAAGCCGGGCGTGGAAGTCCGTCTCCTCTCCGGTCCCACCGCCGGCCCGGAAGGCTCGCTCGAGGCACGGGTCCGCGACGCGGGCCTGCTCACGCTCGTGCCGGCGCTTTGCCGGCCGGTGCATCCGTGGAAGGACTTGCTGGCCTGGCGGCAACTCACGCGGCATTTCCGGCGCGAGCGGCCCGACATCGTCCACACCCACAGCGGCAAAGCGGGCATCCTCGGGCGCCTGGCCGCCGCCCGCGCCGGCGTGCCCCTCATCGTCCACACGATTCACGGTCCGTCGTTCGGGCCGTTTCAAGGATCGCTGGCCAACGCGGTCTTCCGCGCCGCCGAACGTCGCGCGGCCCGGTCCACCCACCACTTTATCTCCGTGGCGGACGCCATGACGCGGCAATACCTGGCCGCGGGCATCGGCCGGCCCGGCCAATACACCACCATTCGCAGCGGCTTCGATCTCGCGCCGTTTCTCGCGGCGAAAAATGACCCGGCGGTGCGCGCCCGGTTCGGCCTGGCGGCGTCCGACTTTGTCGTCGGCAAGATCGCGCGGCTCTTCAAACTCAAGGGGCACGACGATTTGTTTGCCGTCGCGCCCGGCCTCGTGCGGGACCGGCCGCAGACTAGGTTCCTGCTGGTGGGGGACGGCGCCTGGCGCGCTCGTTTCGAGCGCCGCGTCCGGGAACTGGGGCTGCAGCGCCATTTTGTTTTCACCGGGCTGGTGCCGCCGGGCGACGTGCCCCGGCTGGTCGGGATCATGGACGCGCTGGTTCACCTGTCGCTCCGGGAGGGCTTGCCCCGCTCGCTGCCGCAGGCGCTCGCGGCGGCCCGGCCGGTCGTCGCGTACGACTGCGACGGCGCGCGGGAAGTGTGCCGGAATGACGACACCGGCCTTCTGCTCTCCGTCGGCGACCGGCCCGGCCTCATGGCCTGCTTGCGCCGGCTCGCGGACGATCCGGCTCTGCGGGAGCGGTTGGGCCGCCGCGGCCAGCAACTCGTCCGGGAACAGTTCAGCGTGGAGCACATGGTGGACGAGATCTACGGCCTCTACCTGCGCCTGGCCGGGCGTGTCGCGCAGGTCTCAGCCGTCACGGACTCCGCTGCCCCTTGAGCTTCCCCTTCAACGTCTATTTGGCGTCCTGGCTCGGCGCGGCCGGCATCTCCGCGCTCTCGTTGCCGCTGTGGCGGGCTTGGTGCCGGCGCGTCGGTCTGATGGATGAACCGGGCGCGCGCAAAATCCACGCCCGGCCGATTCCTCTGGCGGGCGGCTTGGCGCTGCTGTCCGGGTTGTGCCTACCTCCGCTGGTGGGAGCGTTGGTGCTCTTCGGCCCGGTGGGTCTGGGTCGCGGCGGGCTGCTGGATCAACTCACCGCCCAGCTCGTCGCTCACGGCTTTCGCCGGCGCGCGGTCGAATTGGCGGCGATCCTGCTCGGCGCGATTGGGATGACCGCGCTGGGGCTGCTGGACGACAAATATGAACTGCGTCCACGCGCCAAGTTCGCCGGTCAACTGCTGGTCGCCGTGGTCGTGGCCGCCGCCGGCGCCCGCATCACCCTGTTCGTTCACAACGTGGTTTTCAGCTACGCGATCACGGTCCTCTGGATTCTGACCGTGACCAACGCTCTGAATTTCCTGGACAACATGAATGGTCTCTGCGCCGGCCTCGGCGCCATCGGCGCGGCGTTTTTCGCGTTCAGTGCCGCGGCCTCCGGTCAGTACCTGGTGGCCATGATGGCGCTGCTGGCCTGCGGCGCGTTGCTGGGTTTTCTGCCCTACAATTTTCCCAAGGCCACCGCGTTCCTGGGCGACTCGGGCAGCCACCTGGCGGGTTACCTCCTCGCCGTGTTGGCCATTCTGCCCCACTTCTACACCGCCCAAAACCCGCGACCCCTGGCGGTGCTCTCGCCGCTGTTGATCCTGGCGGTGCCA
>JAJXZI010000129.1 GCA_021780115.1 bacterium
CTCAGCGCCGCCACCACAAAACTGTCCGGCACTCTCGTGGACAGCGACAATCCCAGTCTGCCCGCGCTGCCCTACTGCCAGATTACCGCGTTCACCGTGGACCACCATTTCACCATCGCCGTCACCGACAGCAACGCGAATTTCAACTTGCCGGTGACGCCCGGGGTCTGGGTCGTACGCGCCCGCTGGCAGAGCGCGGTCGCCAAGTCGTATCTGGTGCCCGAGCCGGGTTCGTTCATGGAGTCGGGTTTCGATACGAGCGGCGGCCCCGTCACGGGCGCGTCGGTGCCGCTCAAGCGGGCCACGGCGCTGATTTACGGCACGGTGGAGGACGACCACGCCCACACGATTCCGGGCATTACCCTCTCCGCCAACGCCGACGGCGGCGCGTTTGACGCGTTCGGCATGAGCGACCGCAACGGCCGCTATGCGCTGGCCCTGGATGCCGGCAGTGGCTACGTCAACGTGGAAGACCTCAGCAGCGCGCCGGCGAACAACTACCTCTGGTCCGGCAACTACTTCAACACCGCCGACGGGCAGGCCCTGAACCTGGACGTGACCGGCAGGGTCGCCACCGCCTATTTCCGCGGGCAAATCCTGGACGACGCCAGCACGCCCGTGGGCCAGTTCCCGTTCTTCGCCAACAACAGCACGGGCGGCACTTCGTTGGCCACCACGGACAAGAGCGGTTTCTTCAGCCTGCCCGTCTTCGGCGGCGACTGGCAGTTCTATCCGGACTCGGGCGTGGCGCAGCAGCGCGGTTTGATCTTTGCGCCCTATTCCTTCCAGGTCACCGATGGCGTCAACTTCACCAACAACATCATCGCCCACAGAGCCACGGGCCAGATTTCCGGTTACGTCCACGATGTCACCAACGCGCCGGTCTCGGGACTCTACCTGACCTTCACGGCGACCGTGAACGCCACCAGCTACAGCCTGAACGCGTACAGCGGCTACGACGGCAGCTTCTCCCTGCCAGTGTTCAACGGCGCCTGGACGGCGAGCCTCGGCGCCTACGACATGCTCTCCCGCGGTTACAATCCGGCCAATCCGGTCACGGTGACGGTGCCGCCGACCAACGCCGTCGCCAACTTCATCCTCATTCCCATTGGCCCGGCCAGCGGGCCGCCGCGCATCACCACGACCAGCCTGCCGAACGCCGTGGTCGGTCAGACCTATTCCCAGCAATTGGACGTGACCAACGCCGCCCCGTACTTTTCCTGGTCGCTCGCGTCCGGCGCGCTGCCCGACGGGTTGACCCTGGATTCGTTCCTCGGCAACATCGCCGGAGTCCCGACGGGCGCGGGTCTGTTCAACTTCGCGGTTCAACTCGCCGACAACCGTGGCAGCAACACCACGAGTTCCTTCTCCATCAACGTGCGCCCGGCGACGACGGCACCAACACCGACGCTGGACCAACCCACGCTCCTGCCCGGAAGCGTCTTTCGCGTCCGCGTCTCCGGCGTGGCCGGCCAGAGCTACACGCTGCAATTTGCGACCACCCTGCGGGATTGGACAGACCTCCTCACCACCAACGCGCCGGCGGACGTGTTCTATCTTCAGGATGCACAGGCGACGAACACCAGCCGCCTGTATCGGGTGAGGGCCAACCCGTAACGCAAGGGAACTCGCGCTCCGGCGCTGACGCGAACCATTGCCGCGCGGAGACATTTGCGCTGGCGCCGGCGGGCGCACGGCGGGATTCTCCCGGCATGAAGGCGCAAGCACTTGCCGTCGCCCTGGGACTGGCGGTTTCGAGCCACGCGGCCGGGCCGGCTTCCGGACCAGTTGACGAGTCCGATTTCTATCTGCCGGAGAACCCGGCCTATACCATCACTGACTCGGTATTTGATTCCCTCCGCTTTACGCTGACCAAGACGCTCCAGCGCGATGAGCGCGGCCACCTGGTTTCCCTCTCCAGTTTCGTCGATCCCGCAGGTCAGGCGATGGGCTGGCACGACTTCGGCAACCTCGAAGGCCCCGGCTGGGCCGCCAACGCCGTCGGCGGCGCGTGGGAAATCTACACGCTCGGAAAATTCCTGGGGAAAGCGGACTGGCAATCCAACGCGTTGGCGATCCTCGATCACGTGCTTGACGCCGGCTTCGTGGACGAGCGGACCGGTTTCATCCGTGGCTACCGCGAAACAACGACCGGCAAGTTCTGCCTGAACTACAAGCACCATTCCGACTGGTTCTGCCCCGGCTCGATGGCCAAGGTCGCTTACCAGATGCTGGTCTTTGCGGATGATCTTCCCCGGAAGGATCCGCGCCGCGAGCGCCTGCGCCAGATCGCCGCGCGGTGCGCCGGCTGGATTTCCGAGCACGTCGAACCGGTGCCCAACGGGTGGTTCCCGCGCCGGGTCCTGCCGGACGGCAAGGTGTATCGCCGGTCGCCCGAGGGCGGGGACGATCCGTTCTGGCAGAGTTCCGCCGACAGCCTCTTCATTCTCCAACTGCAAGCGGCCTTGACGGCGCGCCAACTCGCGGACTACCGCGTTCCGCTGCGCGAGAAAGCGTCGGTGTTCACGCGGGCCGGCGGCATCTTCGGCAGCATCAACCACGACACCTACGACCCGCACGAAAGCGTGGCGTATGCAGTCGCGTTCCGCACGCTGCTCCTCGCGGCGCGGGTGCTGAAGGATGATTCCCTCCGCGCGTTTGCCTACCGCCAATGCCTCGCCGGCCTGGACCAATTCAAGATGACCGACGACCGCAACGGCGTGGCGACCCGCGGCCTGCTCTTCATGGAAAAGTCCTGGGACACGGCGTATCTCTGGGAGAACGCCGAGGCGGCGCTGGCCTGCTTCGAGGCGGCGCGCGACGGGCGCCGACGCGACCCCCCGCGCAGCCGCGCCTTCGCACGGGACGGCCTGACGATCCTCCGCGCCATCGCCCGGCATCACCACGGCCCGTACGGCTTCCTGACCGAGGGCGTGGATTGGAACGATCACGTCGGCCAGCAGCACCACATTGCCCAGGCCAAGTTCGGCGACATCCGCTACACCGAGCCGTTCCTGAACAACCTGCACATCGCCGAGCCGACGCTTTTCTACCTGGAGCACTTTGCTCGCAAGTCCGCGAAGGCCGGCCCAACCGAGTGGCGGGATGGGGAGGGGAACCTTTTGCTCCGGCGCGCCGGGCCGCAAGGATCCTCCGATGAGAGTCCGCATGTTCCTTGACCTTCCTCCGGCAATGCGTATGGTTACGAACGCGCGGTGAAAATCGTCCGGCTCGCTGGACGCCCAGACAATGAAACGAGTCGTATTCTTCTTGGTGCCGTTCACCTTGGCGTTGTCGGCCAGCGGACAAACGCCCATCACGTCCTCAGATTCCCAATACACGGTCGTGGATCGCGGCCCCTTCTGGCGCACCCTGGCCGCAACCCAATCCCAGACCAACGTCCAGACTAGTGCCGTGACTCAGGAGGTCCACCAGTACACTGAGTTGGGTTGCGCATGCATTACTGGGCCAACGGCCAATGGCTGCCCTCCCAGGCGCTCATCGAACTCACGCCCAGCGGAGCCGCGGCCGTACAGGTCCCGCACCAGGCCGGTTCAACCCCAACGTGAACACGCCGGGCGCCGTTGTCCTGACCACGGCCAGCGGCCAGACCTTTCGCACCCAGCCCTTGGGGCTGTACTATTTTGATGCCGCCTCGGGCCAATCCGTGCTCCTGGCGCCGGTCCAGGACTCGGTCGGGCTGCTGGTGCCGCCCAACCGCGTGGTCTATACCAACGCCTTTGGTGCCCTGGCGGACTTGCTGTATGTGTACAGCACGAACGGCTTTGAACAGAACGTCGTGCTGCTGCAAGCGCCGCCCCCGCCGTCGGCCTTCGGCCTCTCGGCGGCGACGCGCCTGGAGGTGTGGACCGCCTTTGCCGGTCCGGCCCCGTTGGAGCAGCGGCCGATTGTCCTGAAGCAACAGACCGTTCCGGTGTTGCGCCAGACGATGGCCGAGCCGGACCTGATTGATCATATCCTGATCTTTGCTGATTGCTGGTTCCCGCGCGGGACCGCCTTCGTCGCGGATTCCTCCACCCTGCCCCCGCCCGGCCAACCCGCCGCCATCCTGCTGGCCCGGCCCTCGGACACCAATCAACTCTTCGTGGCGAAAAAGCTGGTTCAGATGGGCCAACAGACCGTGCTGGTGGAGTCGGTGGACTTTGAAGATTTGGCGCCGAAACTGGCTGCCTTGGAACACGCCGCGCTGCGGCCGGATCCGTCCACGGCCGGCCGGCTGCTGGCCCGGAGTCGGTTGGACAACTCCTCCACTCCCCGCCGCCCAGGTCACGAGCCGGGCGATGCGAGCCACTCCCTCGCCCCGCGCGGCACGAGCGGGGCGAGGGGCCGGTCTTCCGCTCAGCCGATGGCCCTCGCCCGTGGGCCGTACACCCCCCGCGGCGTGGTGCTGGACTACACGGTCCTTTCGGGCAGCGCCAGTTCCTACACCTTCACCAGCGGGACGACCTACTACATCCCGAGCGGCTTCTGGGTCGGTTCCGGCACCGCCACCTTCCTAACCAATGCCTGCCTGAAATTCGCCAGCAACGCCAGTCTGGTCGTGTACGGGCCGGTCTGTTTTCCCGGGTGCAACAGCCAGACGACCGCGCCCAGCGGCCTGGGTCCCATCAGAAATCCCGCGCAGGTCTTTTTCACCTCGAAGGA
>JAJXZI010000255.1 GCA_021780115.1 bacterium
AAGGGCACGTTGATCCGGGCCTTGGCGTTCACCGCCCAGCCGTTGGCGTCGAGGATGGGGCCGAGGTTGCGCTTCCGCAGCTTGAGGAAGGCGATGAGCATGGACGGCCCGGAGATGATCAGGACGATGGCCGCCAGCAACAGCGGGAATTGCCACGGCTCGATGCCGGCGATGGTGTTCAGGAAGTAGCCGAACGCCGTGCCGAGGGAGCCGACGGCTACGCCCAATGCGGCGACGGTGCCCACGTCGATCCTCTTGGGCCCGGCGGCGGGCTTGGCCTTGTCGGCCGTCGCCACGGCCGAGGCAACGCTTTCGAGGCGGGTGGTGGATTCCGTCTCGGCCGCCGCGGCGCGCTTGGCGATCTGCTCCTCGATCATCCGCACCAGCTTCTTGTAGGGCGACCAGAAGGCCTGGCGGATGCTGATGGGGTTGTCGATGATCTTGGTGATGGTGGCGTCCCAATCGCGGCCTTTGCGGTCGTAGAAGAGGCCGTTGCGGCCCACCATGAGGTTGTCCGAGTCGCCATCGGTGAAGGCGGCGACGATCTGCATTTTCTCGCCGGTGCCTTTGCGGACGCACTCACAATAGGCGAGGTAAGTGCCGGCCAGCCCGGCCATGGCGGCGTGCTTGGCGGCGTCGTTGACCGGCAGGCAGAGGTTGCAGCTCCGCTGGTCCAGGTAGAGTGTGCCGGCCTGGAAAATGGCCGGTTTCTCGCCGTCGTAGAGATCCTTGAAGTTGACGAAATTGACGCAGAGCAGGTAGAGATCGCGGTAGTAACGGACCAACCGGTCCACGGCGACGATGGCGTTGGCGTTCGCTTCCTCAGCCTTGTCTTTGGCGATCAGCACCGCCAGTTGCTCACGGGTGGGCCCGCCGAGGATTTCGCGCACGCGGGTCAGGCCAAGCTTCTCCACCGTGCCTCCGGCCTTGCCGGCCAGCCAGGTTTTGTAAGGCTCGAGCCGGGCCAAGAGCGTATGCCAGTCCGCCTCGCTGAGAGCCGGGCGCGGGCCGAGCAGTGGTTCGAGGGCCTCCACGCGTAGCCGGGTCACGGCATCGGCCCAGGCGGGATTCACTTCGGCGCCAAGGGGCAACGGCCGGTTCGCCTCAACGCGGGCGAGCGGCAGGCCGGCGATCTCGGCGGTCGTGAGGGTGAGGTCTTTGGCCGCGAACGCCAGGTACTCCTTCTCCTCGCGATTCAAGGCCGGCACGGCCCGCGCGTCGAAAGCGGCCAGGCGGCAGCGGGTGAAATAGTCGTCCACCTTGGCCCGCACCGTTTCGACGGCCGCCGCCGCCGCCGCGGTGGCGGCGCCGAGCGGGAGGATTGTGGCGTCGCCCTCGGCCTGCTTCCACCAATCCGAGTGCGCGGCGGCCTCGGCGAAGAATTGGTCGGCCTTGGCCTGGCTGAGACCGGGTTTGCCGCTGCGGTCGATCTCGGTCCCGAAGCACGCGAGAATGTCGTCCATGACCGCCTTGAGCGCGGGATCGTCGGCCGCGTCGGCGGGCACGATGCCATCGCCGTTGAAATGGGTGGCGGCAAAAATCTTGGCGGTGTCAGCGGTGTCTTCGAGGGTGATCGCCGGGGCGTCGGCACGGCCGAGGTTGGCGAGGATGTGCCGGGCCGAGGCGAGGAGCTGCTTCCCCTCGGGCGTGGCGTCGTTGATGGCGCTCAAGGGGAGCGCGGACGCGCCGTTCAGCAGGTCGGCGGCGTTCTTAAGCAGGCGGCCGGCCCACTGGACCGCGGCGATCAACTCCGGGGCGCGGATGCGGCCGTCCTGGTCGGTGTCAATCAGCGCGAGCGTTTTGGCGTCGAACTCCAGGCCGGACGTCGGACAGGCCAGGGCGACCCACAACTTCTGGTCGAGCTGGTCCAGGTTCAACAGGTCGGTCCCGGCGTCGAGGCGCACCTGGTCGAAGCCGCCGGCGCGGAAAAACCTCCAAGCGTGGCCTGTGGATGATTTCGATGTCAGCATGGTTGTCTCCGTTCTGAAGTGACGTAACCGGTCAGTCTTCCCCGCGGGGACCGTCTCCGCGCCCGCCCGTTGTCCCCGCCCGCGGAGGGTCGCTGGTCCAGGCTGATCCGTCCGGCGATGACTGCCCCAGCCCACGGCCATGCACCGGGATTCGGCACCGACTCCGGCTTGTGAAGCCGCCGCGCTGCCGGGAAGATCGGCGGGACGCCACGGGCCTCGGGGTTCCGAGTGACGGCGCGATGGGCGTTGCCGCTGAACACATACTCCGGGCTGGCCGACAACTTGCCATCGCTGCCGGGCGCGTCAACCGCGGATTGCGGCGCAGCGTCGGATTCCGGAATCGACGAGGGGGGCACGATGGGGAGCGAACCTGTCTTTTGTTTGTTGTCGTCGTTGTTCAAGGCTGTCTCGCTTCGCCGTTGGCTGCGTTCTTGATGCACGATTTAGCCAGTGTTTGCCGGCACGAAATTGCTCAAGCGGCAACCGTCGGCGGGAGAACCGCGCGAAATTGTACGGAGGAAAGGCGACTGTGCGGAGCGCGGTGAGGCGGATTCCCACCATCTTGGCGTCACGGCGGACGGCGTGGCTGTCTCGCGCCCCGAGGCGCTCGCGGGGAGCGGGCATTGTCCATCTTCGGTTTCGGGGAACCGGACGCGCAGATCGCAGAGAGCCACGGGCGCGATCACCGCGGCCCGCTCCGGCGACTACTTGGCGCCGTAAACTCCCTTTTTGGCGTACTTGCCCTGATACGCGTAGTCGTAGTACGGACTGTAGTAGTAGCCGTAGCCGCCACCCCGGCGCCGGGGCATGCGGTTCAAGACCACCCCCGCCAGCGGCGCGCCCGCTTGGCGGAGCAGGTGGATGGCCCGCTGGATGGCTTTGCGCGGCGTTTTGGCGGCCCGCGCGACCACGCAGACCGTCTGCACGTGATCCACCATGAGCAGCGTGTCGCTGACCGCGTGGATCGGCGCCGAGTCCACCACCACGCGGTCGAAATGCTTCAGGGCTTCAGCCAACAAGCCGGGGAAGCCACCTTGCGCCAGCAACTCCGCCGGGTTGGGCGCCGTTGTTCCGGCGGTGGTGTAGGACAGTTTCTCCAGCTTGCTGGACTGGATGATCTCCTCGAACTTCTTTTGTCCGGTAAGATAGTCGGTGACGCCGACATGAGACGCCCCGTTGCTGCTTCCGAAGTATTCCTCCACCGAGGGTTTCCGCAGGTCGCCATCAATGAGCAGGGTGCGCAAGCCTTGCTGCGCCAGGCAGGCCGAATAATTCAGGGAGCAGAAGGTCTTGCCCTCCGCGGGCACGGCGCTGGTGAAAAGAAAGACTCGCCGGTCCTCAGCCTTGCCAAGCATGGAGAGCGCCGTGCGTAGCGTGCGGAAAGCTTCCGCCCCCGCTGATTGGGGATCGTCCGAAACGACCATGCGGGATTTGCGGACGTCGTTCATCACGGGGACGGCGCCTAGGACCGGCATCTGGAGCACATCTTCAACCTGATCAACCGTCTTGAAGGAGTGGTCCAGCGAATTGAGACCCAAGGCCAGGAGCACGCCGCAAAACAGGCCGCCCAAGGAGCCGAGCAACATGATTTTCAGTTTGTTCGGAGAAAACGGCAACTCGGGTCGGTAGGCCGACTGCACCACCTTGACCTTGGTGGGCTGGGATTCCTTGGTCACCGAGGTCTGCTTCATCTGGTTCAACACCGACTCGTACATCGCTTGGTCGGCCTTCACGTCGCGATCCAGAACATTGTATTGGATCGAGAGCGCGTTGAGGTCGATGGCCGCCGTCTCCTGCGCTTTCAAGGCGTCGTTCAGGGCCAGCTCGGAGGCCCTGGCGCTTTCCAGCATCGATTTGACGGTCTGCGGCACTTGCAGGACCGCGTTGGTGAAGGCCCTTCGCCACTCCTGGAGCTGGCTGACGGCCTGGATGTATTTGGGGTGTTTGTCCTTGTACCGCTGGCGGAGGTTGGCCAACTCGCCGTCTTGCTTGTTGATGGTCATCTGGATCTCGACCACCTTCGGGTCATTGGCCACCACCGGCAGGACTAGCAGCGCCTGGACGTTCGTGCCGAGGCTCTCCACCTGGGCGTAGTCGCTCTCGGCTTTGATGCGGGCGGACTTCGCCTCGGTGGCCCGCGTGCTCAACTCCTTCAGCTTGGCCACCACCGTGTTCTGGCGGTCGTCCAGTGACACGGCCCCGGTTTTCACCCGGTAGGCCTGCAATAGCTCTTCGGAATCCTGGAGTTTCTTCTTCAACCGCTGGGCCTCCTGGATCAAGACCTCGTCGGCCACCTCGGAGGTGGAGGTGTGTTGCTCCTCGTTCTGCCGCCGGTATTCCTCGACGAGAGAATTGGCAATCTTCTCGGTCAGTTCCGGCACCGGTTCGACCACCGTGATGTCGATTAGGCGGGTGCCGCGGCGCAGGCGCACGTCCACCATCTTGGATAACGCGAGGACCATCCGCTCCCGGGTGGGGGTTTCTTTGATCAGGCCCACGAAGCGCGGATCCGTGGCCAGTTTGTTGGTGTCGATCACCCGCTCGAGCAGCGAGCGGCTTTTGAGTTCCTGCGAAATCGTCTGCAGCACGTCGAGGCTGCGCAGGTCCTCGCGGTCCATCCCCCGGTCGGTCTGGATGAGCCGTTTCTCCTCCTGCTGGACTTCGAGCGTGGCGGTGGAGGAATAAAGGACCGGCGCCCGTTTGATGTAGCCAGCGGCCAACAGCACCGCGACCACAGCCACGAGCAGGATGACCCACAACTTCTCGACGAGGACGTGGATCAGGGTGCGGAAATCCAAGCCCTGTCCGGGGATCTGGGATACATCCGGTGGGGGCGTGGCGCCGGGATCGTACGAATCGGGAGGATTTGAGCTGGGCATGATTTACTCCTTGGGCCGCGCAAGACGGCGCCGCGCCGAGGCCGAATTCAGACGGCCCGGTCTTTGGCTCCCGGCCCCCGACTCCACATCGGGACCGCACGGGGCGAAGCCAGGCATGAAGGTCGTGGGCATGAATTGGGAGAGAACTCCGGGACGCGGGGCAGTGGCGGTCAGATCCATTTCTCGCCGACCGTGATGACGTCATCCGGCAGAATCTCGAACGGCGTCGATTTCTTGTCGTTGGCCATGGCCTCCGCGTCCTCGTGGAAAATCTTGTTCTGGTCGCCGACCATCCGCTGGACGGTGATTTTGTGTGGATTGCCGATGCGGGTGTAACCGCCGGCGGTCGCGATGGCTTGAAGGAGGTTGAGTTGGTCGTCGCTGGGCATGTCGTAGGTGCCAGGGCGGTTGACCTGCCCCAGGACGGTGAAACGCCGTTTGCCGTACTCAAAAATGCTCAACGTCACCTGGGGATTGACCAAGTAGTCCTTGGCATACAAATCCTGGACCCGTTTGATCGCCCGCTCGACGGTATTGCTGCCAAGGGTCACGGTGCCGATCAAAGGCAGGGTCACAGTGCCGTCGCGGGCGATGCGCACCTGGGTGGTCAGGTCTTCTTCCTGGTACACTTTCATGATCACCACGTCGTTGGGTTTCAGGACGTAGAGGCGCGAAGGTTCCTGGGCGAGCGTCTCGGGCGCGGCGGTGGCCGGCGCCGCCGGTTTGGCGGCCGGCGCGGAGTCTTTGGCGGCTTGGTCCGCCGCGCGCAACGGAAGCACGCCAGCCAGGACCAACAGCCCCAACAACGCTGTGATCGGTTTCAACATCTTCCAAACCAGTTAAAGTAACCGCCCAATCTGCGCAACGAAAATTCCGCCCGTCGGAACGCGGCCTTCGTCCGAATTGCCAAATCGGGAAGACCCCCTTTCCGCCGCGCTTCACTCCGGCCCGTTCACCCCGGACACCCGGCCAGCCACCGTCTTCCACACAGCCGCCAGAGTCGCAGGGATCGTCATTAAGGCCGTTCGCAGCGCGTTCGTCAAGGTCAAAACCGCCAGGAAGCCTGCAACCCGATTTGGTTGTCCGTGTAAGCGAAGTTGGCGTTGGAGGTATCGCTGGTGCGGTTGTAATACACCCCGCTCGTCCAGTGCTCGGTGAACTGGTAGTCCAAGCCCAGCCTGACTGAGTAAATGTCGTCGGTCCTAGAGAAGAAGGTAATCCCCCCCAGCGCCGCGCTGTACTCCGCGATGTCGTAGCTGGCATTCAGGCTGACGAACCACTTGTCCAGCAGCCGCTGACGGACCCCGGCGCTGAAGCCGGTCAAAATGTAGTTGAAATCACCGTATAGCGCCGAGCTTTCCATGAGCCGATGCCCTTCCAGCGTGATCGTGGTGGAATCCATCGGTCGATACGTGCCCGCCAGGCTGAAGATGGGATCCAGCGTCGCCGGGGCGCCGCTGCTGTATTGCCGCCATTCGCCGCCGGCGGACGCCGTGAAGTCCAGCTTTTCCGCGAAGTGGTAAATGCCCCGCGCCAGCACCTGCTCGTAGGTCTGGCTGGGATTCCGGTCCACGTCCCAATAACCGAGCGTGAGGCCCAGGCCGGCGTTCACCTTGCCGCCGATCTGGCGGTCCAGCCAGTCCTGGTTCTCCCACTGGCGCGAGCCAAAGAACTGGGGATCCTGGTAGCTCGCGTTCAGGTATTGACCGTTGACCTCGACGCAGGTGCGGTCGCTCAAATCATATTTGGAGGTGAGCCGCGTCGTGATGTATTGCGACGTGGTGCGCGCACCGACGTCCGCAATGGTGTCCAGCGCCTTCACGTAGTCCTGGTCCAGCCCCAGAGTCAGCCGCGAGAACGAATAAATCCCCGTGAGCCGGGCAGACTGGTCCACCGAGTTGTATTGGTGGTAGCGGTCGAAATACTTGACCGTCGGGGCGTAATCGAGCAGGAACATCTTCGCCGGCTCGGAGTCCAGACCGATATACGGCTGGCGGGGCAGCATCCGCAGCGCTTCAAACGAAATGGCCGGGGGCAGATCCACGCCGGGCGTGCCCGCCATCACCATCGCGCCGGGCGAAACACTCCACATCAGGTCGCTCTGCCGCAGCGGGCCTTGCTGGATGTTGACGTTGTCGTCGTACAGGACGCCAGCGGAAGCGCGCGGAAACACCTCGAAGGCGCCCCAGCGGATCATGCCCGACTTCGGCGGCGGCTTGCTCAACGCCTCGCGCGAAGCGGCATCCGTCGGGGCCACCACGCCCTCCGGCGTCACGGGTTGCTGCGGGACAGGCTGCACGGTGTCTTCCTGGGCCCAGCTAGAAAGGGTGCCCGTCAGCCCCAGCGCCAAGCCGAGGGCCGCACGCCGCCGCGTTGAACGATGTCTGATCTTGTACTGCAATGACTGCTTCTTTCGGAACCAGCTTGCCTCCGCCTGGCGCCCGCGCTGTGCGCCGACCGGACGCTGTCCTGGCGGGCTGCCGCCGGCGCCGCCAGCGCGGCAGGAAGCTAATGACCCGCCCGCTCCCGGTCAAGCGCCGACCACCGCGCGGCGCCAGACCGGATCCCGAGTTGCTTCCGGAGAACGGGCCGGTGACAGCGCGTGACTTCTTGATTTTCAGCAAGGACCGGCCAACTTGAGGACGGCCCGCAGGCGGCGGACGCGAGGGGCGCGTCCTCTCCGCAAGCTGCGGCCGACACCGGAGAGACGAGTATGAAACAGCGCCAACTTGGCAAGGCCGGACCGCAGGTTTCGGCGATCGGTTTGGGCTGCATGGGGATGTCGGAATTTTACGGCGCCCGAGACGACGCCGAATCCATCGCCACCATTCACCGCGCGTTGGACATGGGGATCAACTTCCTCGACACCGCGGACATTTACGGCCGTGGGGAAAACGAACAACTCGTGGGCCGGGCCATCCGGGAGCGACGCCCGGAGGTCTTCCTCGCGACGAAGTTCGGCAACGTGCGCGACGGGACGGGACGCTTCGTGGGCATCAACGGCCGGCCCGACTACGTGCGCCGGGCCTGCGACGCGAGCCTGCGGCGGCTGGGATTGGACGAGGTGGATCTTTACTACCAGCATCGCGTGGACCCGTCGGTGCCGATCGAGGAAACCGTCGGCGCGATGAGCCAATTGGTGCGCGAAGGAAAGGTGCGTCACCTGGGTCTGTCCGAGGCGGCCCCCGCGACACTGCGCCGGGCCGTGGCGGTCCATCCCATCGCCGCGTTGCAGACCGAATATTCGCTTTGGACGCGCGACGTGGAGGCGGAGATCCTGCCGGTCTGCCGGGAACTGGGTATCGGCTTCGTCGCGTACAGCCCGCTGGGACGCGGCTTTCTCAGCGGCCGATGGCGGCAGGCCGAGGATCTGGAAGCCGGCGATTGGCGGCGGAATTCGCCCCGGTTTCAGGGCGGAAATTTCTCCCGCAACCTCGAACTGGTCCGCCGGCTGGAGGGCCTGGCGGAGAAAAAAAGATGCACGCCGGCGCAACTGGCCCTGGCCTGGCTCCTGGCCCAAGGGCAGGACATCGTGCCGATTCCCGGCACCAAACGGCGCCGTTACCTGGAGGAAAACGCCCGCGCTGTGGATCTGGAACTGACCCCGGCGGAGCTTCGGCAAATCAGCGAACAGGCTCCGCCCGGGGCGGCCGCGGGCGATCGGTATCCGACGGAGGCCATGAAAGCGGTGAACCGTTAGCACGGAGAATACCGCCTCCGTCCGCCGGCGCCGGCCGGCCGGCCGCCGGGAACCGGAGTTCGCGCTCAATCGTCATCGGTGTCTTGCTTCGGGTGGGCGAAGACGAAGCCCGCCCGCACCGGTGCGGGCATCGGCTGGTTCGCCCCGCGCACGGAGCGCCAGATGACTTCGTTGAGGAGCAAATCATCCACGGCGTCTTCCCGGGCAAAGTTCATCTTCAGCTCCGCGCCCCAGGCCAGCTTGGTGTTGCGCGCGCCAAGGTCCACGTTCGCCGGCTTCGCGGTGAACGGGCGCAAATCCGGCGCGGCTAGGAAGGAGTGGAACATCGGCGCGGCGGCGGCATCGAACTGCGACATCGGCTTCAGGCCCAGGATCAGCTCCATCGTGCGCAGCAGGCTGGCGGTGGAATAGAGCGTCGAGTCCACGACGCCGTGTCGCGTCCAGGGGCTGATCACGAACGCGACGGTGCGGTGCGCGTCCACGTGGTCCGGCCCGTTTTGGGCGTCGTCCTCAACGACGAAGATCGCGGTGTCGGCCCAGAAGCGCGAGTGGCTCACCGCGTCCACGACCCGGCCCAGCGCGAGGTCGTTGTCGGCGACGAGCGCGGTGGGCGTGTGGGCGCCGGCCGAGGCGCCGGCCGTGTGGTCGTTGGGCAGCCGGAGAATTTGCAGGCGCGGCATGTCGCCCTCGGCCTCGAAACGGTGCAGTTCGCTGATGAAACGGTCAGCGCGTTTCTGGTCCGGATAACCGACGTCAAAGCCATGGAACTGCGGATCGAAGTGCCCTTGCAGCGCCTTCACGCGGGTGTGCGCCGGCTCGCCGGCCGGCCGGCCGTTTTGCACGAACTCGCCGTAACTGCGGTAACTGACGCCAGCCTCGGCCGCGCGATCCCACAGGTAGCCGCCCGCCGGGAAGGCGACGGAAAAGTTGCCTTCGCTCGGGTAAGGATACTTGCCGCTCTTGTCGTGACCGTAACTGAGCGGCCACATCTTCTCCACGAAATCCGTCGCGTAGGCCGCCATGCTCCACTCGTGGCCGTCGGCGCTCACCTCGGCCTCGACGTAGAAATTGTCCAGCAGCACGAACGCGCGCGCCAGGGCGTGGTGGTTCGGCGTCACCCGCTCGGGGAACAGGCACAGCTTCGGGTCGCCGTTCCCCTCCGGCATATCGCCGAGCACCTGGTCGTAAGTCCGGTTTTCCTTGATGATGTAAAGGCAGTGGCGGATCGGCGATGCGTCGCCCGGCCGCTGCGGAATCGGGTTGCCGTCCGCTCGCGGGGACGAGACGCCGGCGTCCGCCCGAAGCGGGCTGCACTGGCAGGCCTGCGCCGTCCAGGCGGCGAATTGTTCCGGACGCCTGGCCTTTGGCGGCAGCGCGATGATGCTCAGCGTGCCGCGGAAGAGGCCGGCGATGTATTCCACCGTCGTGCCGGGCCTGGCTTTCACGCCCGGCTGCGGACCGTTGGGATTGGCCTTCGGCGTCAGTCCCTTGCCGTTGGCGACGAGCAGGAACTTCCCATCCGGCGTGACGCGCACCGACGTCGGGTACCAGCCCACCGGAATGAAGCCCAGCGACCGGCTCCGGCCCGGCTTGGCCACGTCGAAAACCGCCACCACGTTGTTGTCGGCGTTGGCTACGAAGAGCAGTTTCTCGTCCGGCGACAGCGCCAGGCTGTTCGGCGTCGAACCGGGCGGCGACTGCGGGTAAAGCGCGGCCCAGATTGTCTCGACGGCCTTCCCGCTCGCGGTGTCGAGAACGCTCACGGTGTTGCGACTGGAGTTGGCGACGAACAGGAAGCGGCCCGAGCGGGTGAGCGCCATCTCACACGGATGCTCTTCCGTCGCCCAGCGGGCGATGACGTTCCCCGACTTCAGGTCCACCACGGCCACGTGGGCCTGCGCCCACAGGCTCACGTAAAGCCGGTCCCGCTTTTCGTCGAGCCGGCAGGCATAGGGAAACGAGTCGGCGGGGTTGACGTCGTACAGCGCGGCCTCGGCGCGCTTGGTGACGGCGGCCAGATCGGCGTCTGCCGGCGGCGTCACGGGCGCAATTTCCGGCACGGCGCTGGCGGGACCGAGCACGATGTCGGTGACCTTGATCTCGGGGGTGAGATCGACGCGCGACACGCGGTGGCCCCAGACGTTGGCCGCGAACACTCGCCGCGCCCGGCCATCCACCGCGAGTCCCGCCGGCACGCCGCGTTCCCGGGTGGGCCGGAGCCGGAGCGCGCGGTGGTCGGAGAGCGTCCCGGCGGTGAAGGTGAAGGCGTGAATGACTTCGTCGCCCGCGCCGCTGGCAAAGAGCTGGCGGCCATCCTTCGAGAACTCGAGACCGTAAAATGTCTCGTTCAAGTTGGTGCGCGCCGTGATCCGGCCCTCGGGGATCGCCACGATGACCACCTCGTGTTTGCCGTAGCCGGCGTGCAGCACCGCGGCGTAGCGTCCGCTGGGATGCACGGCGACATTCTCCGGGAAGTCTCCCAGTTCGACCTGCCGGCCCACAGGGCGCAACGACCACTGGTTTGGCAAGAGGACTGAGCCGTCGGGCTGCCGGCCGGGCCAGAGCGATGGCAGCTGACGGAGGGAGGCAGGCAGGTTGGTCGCCGGTGAGGGGCTGAACACCGGGCGCGGCACCTGGGCCAAGGCTAGGAAAGGCCACAGACCGACGAGCAGGCAGAGCAGAGGTCGAAGTGACATCGCGCGAGTTTCTGCCAGCGAATCGCGGCGCGGTAAAGAGGAATCACCCGCAACGGCCATGCATCGATCACCCCAGCGTTACTTCCCCTCGTCCACACCCTCAGTCCTCGCTTCTGGCCGGTCTTTCGCCGATGAGGACGAAGGCCCGGGCGCGGAAAACTCTTCAGCCAGGACGGCGACGATCCCTGCGTTGACCGTGCCGCCGGTTTGGCGATAATTTCCCGGCATGAATTTCGGTGTCCGCTTCGTGATCATCCCGGCTTCCGGCCCGCGGCGGGGCGGCGACCACGCGCCCGCCGACCGGTGCGACACAGCTTGGCCCCACGCGTGAATCTCCCGCATGGCGTGTCGCGCGCTCCCGACGAACGGCCGACTCGGCCCAAAAGCGTCCTCCGATGACTTCCAATTCTTCCCCGGCTTCACGCCGTCGCATCGGGTCACCGGATTCCTTGAACACGGTGCCGCTGACGCGCGGCATTGAGCCGGCGGTGGTCTTCGCCCCGCCGGCGCAATTGGCGGAAATGCTGGCCCGCGACGAACTGGATGCCGCCCTGGTCAGCATCACGGCGGTGCTGTTCAGCGACCGCTATGACATGCTGGACGGCATCGCGATCTCGTCGCGCGGCGCCGTGAAGAGCGTGCTGCTCGCCCATCGTCGCCCGCTGGAAGAACTGCGCGAGGTGCGCTGCGACCCGGCCTCGCTCGCCAGCGTGAATCTGGTGAAAGTGCTGCTCGCCGAACGCGGATTGAAACCCTGGTTCCGCCCGCTGGCCGATTACGCGGACGCGCCAAACCATGACGCCGTGCTGCTCATCGGCGACGCGGCGCTGGATTTCCTGTTCGAGCGCGGCGCGGCGGGCGCCGCGCGCCGGCGGTACAGCATTTGGGATCTTGGCGCGGCGTGGTGGGAACTGACGGGGCTGCCGTTCGTCTATGCCGCCTGGGCGCTGCGGCGCGACGCGGACACCTTGCGCCTGCGCGAACTGCTGGGCGAGGCCAAGGCGCGCGGGGTGAGTTCACTGGAGGCCATCGCCCGCGAGCGCCCGGACTACGGCTATGAGTTCCGAAAAGATTACCTCGGCGGCCACATCCGCTACGATCTGGGCGCGGACGAGAAGCGCGGCCTCAAGAAGTTCGCCGAGTTGCTGTGCCAACACGGACTCGGACCGGCGCGCGAGCCGAGGTATGTGACTTGAGGAGCAGCAGCGACTCGCTTTCGGTGGGACCGGCACAGGCGGCCATCAATTGATCCCGCTCAATACCTTCCGAACTCGAACGCGGCATCATACATCGCGAGGATATTCTCCGGCGGCACATCCGCCTGGATGTTGTGGACGTTGTTGAACACGTAGCCGCCGCCCGGCTTGAACGCCTGCACGTTGCTCCGGACGCCTTCCCGGATTTCCCCGGGTGTGCCGCGCGGCAGCACGTGCTGGGAGTCAATACCGCCGCCCCAGAACGCGAGGCGGTCGCCGTAGGCCGCTTTGAGCCGGGCCGGGTCCATGCCGCGTGCCGAGATTTGAACCGGGTTGAAAATGTCGATGCCGTTGTCCAGCAAATCGGGGAGGTACTCCACCACCGAGCCACAAGAATGATACCAGATTTTGGCGCGGGTGCGGGACTTGATGTATTGCACGAGGCGCTTCTGGCGCGGTTTGACGATGGACCGATAAATTTTGGGCGAAAAGAGCGGGCCGTTCTGACCAGCCAGATCGTCCCCGATCATGATCACGTCCACCACGTCCGCGACCTCATCGAGAAACAGCCGGAACCAGTCCAGCCAGAACTGGAGCGTGCGATCAATGATCGCCTCGAACACCGGCGGCCGTTCCATCATGTCGGAGAACAGGTTCTCCAGCCCGCGCAGGTACCAGCAGAATTCATAGACGACCCCGGAGATGCCGCTGACGACGGCGTAGGGCGTGTCGCGTTTTAACTGGAGGGCTCGGTCGCGCAGCCCCGCGAACCGCGTGGGGTCGTCGCCTTTGGGGAAGGGGTGGGCTTTGATTTCTTCCAGCGAAAGACCCGCCAGCGGTGAACAAGAAATGTCGAAGTAATACGGATGGTCCTCCGGCATCGACCAAGTGATGCCGAACTCGTCGGTGAAATCATTCCACGTCCGGCCGTCGCGCTGGCGCTGCACGACGACGCCTTCGAAACCCGCGGCGCCCTTCGCCCAAACATAGCGCGTGTCGATCCGGAGCCGCTGCAACACCGCCTCGGATGGCTGAGCGAGTTGCTGCACGAGGTCCATGATGATGAGGTCCTCCTTCACTCCAAGCAAGTCGAGCAACTTCTGGTAGGCGAATTTGTGGATGCCCGTCTGGTTGCCGCCCAAATCCAGCGGCACTCGATCGGGTTGGCGGTGAGCAAGGGCGGCGAGCAATCTCTCTCGGGAGGTAAGCATGACGGACTTGGTTTAATACACGAGCGACCTTCGGTCGATAGAGAATTACGACCTGCCAGAAAGGATACTAAGCGGTGAGGTGGCATCCTTGGGATCGGCGCCCAAGGCGATGCCGAAATCACTGCGACTATGCTGCAGCCGCTGCGCGTCGCTCATCGATCTCTGCCCAGCGTGCCCGCAATCCGGGGCGACAGAGCAATGGCGGATTTCAAAGATGCTCCCAGTATGGTCCGGACTGATTGAGCGTTCGCTTCCGATGTCCACCCATGCTTCAGAGCGGTCGGTCGGAAACGCTTACAGTAGGTTTTCGCCGGCCGATCCATATCTAACTATTTATTCCTAAATGAGTTACCAGGTGGCTGCCGATACGCTTTGGCCGTGGCTCCTCGTTACCGTCGGAAGCCCTGACAATTCCGGGATTAACCTCGGTCCCAGACCAAGCGAATAAAAAGTCTCATCCAGTTTATAGAAAACAACATACAGTCGATGTCTGATTTCCGTCTGCAATCGTGGCAGGCTTTTAGCTCGGCGGGCGTCGAACAGTAGTGACTGTGGGTGAGAGTGTTCGCTGACTGCTCTCGGGGATGTTGCCCCTGAGGTCAAGTATTTCAGCCGGCGTGCGAAGCAGCGCAAGCAGCGAAACTCCACGATTCAGTGGCAGCCACACTACGCATGAACCGGTAGAAGTGCTATGAGAAGACCTCGAACTGTTTTCCATTATATTGGAGTGGTCACGCTTTTTGTGGTGGTTCCAGCGCTCCTGCTCTTCATGTTCGTGTCTTAAGGCGCAAGACAGGCCACCGACGCGCGGTTCCGGCGGTTCTGTTTTCTAAACTGCGACAATTGGGTTTTTGCCAGGCGGCAGGGTCGGGAGATAGCGGGGCGACTCTGAGAACAGAGTCGCCCCTTTTGCTTTCGACACGCGCGTGCGCCGCAGAGTTGGTGCCGTTCCCAAACGACCAGCGGGCCGGCCCGACTCCCCGGTCGCCGCCTCGTCCATTGGGAGGTTTCTCCCAAACTCAGCGTTGAAGAAATCGCGCCATCCCGCAGAATGGACCTCGCACGCGCTATGAAAAACCTCTTCGCCCAAGGATCGCTGACCACGGTGGCCGGCATGCTGACGACAACGATCGCGTTTCTCACCGCCGTTCCCTTCGCCCACGCGGAGGGACTCAGACCGGTCGCGTTGCGGTGCGAATACCGCGTCCAGCCACTCGGCCTCGACGAACCGCAGCCCCGGTTGACGTGGCGCGTCGAGTCGGCCGAGCGCGGCCAGCGGCAGACGGCGTATCGGATCTTCGTCGCCAGCAGCCAGGCGGCCTTGAAGCGCAACACCGGTGATTTGTGGGATTCCGGGCAGGTCGCCGGCGACCAGACCGTGAACGTGCCTTACGCCGGCCCGCCGCTTGCGTCGCGCCAGGAGTGCTTTTGGAAGGTCCGCGTCTGGGACAAGGACGGCAAGGCGTCCGCCTGGAGCGCGCCGGCGCGTTGGACGATGGGCTTGTTGCGCCCGGATGACTGGCAGGCGCGCTACATCAGCTTCCGCGACCAGACGCCGGTTTCCCAAGACACGAAGCGCCTGTTCCTCCCGCCCGCCCGTCAGTACCGCAAGGAATTCGCCGCGGCCCGGCCGGTGAAGCGCGCCACGATCTACGCCACGGCGCTCGGCATTTACGAACTGCACCTCAACGGCCGGCGCGTCGGCGACGCCCGCTTCGCGCCCGGCTGGACCGATTATCGCCAACGCGCCTATTACTGGACCTACGACGTGACGCCGCTGGTCCGGCGTGGGGCCAACGCCCTGGGCGCGTGGGTCGCCGACGGTTGGTATTCCGGCTACCTCGGCTTCGGCCTGCTCACGGGTATTGGCACGGAGCACATCGGCCGCGACACCTACGGCAAAACCCCCGCCTTCATGGCGCAACTGGAAATTGAATACGCCGACGGCTCGCGCGAAATCGTCGTCACTGATTCGACGTGGAAAGTCACCGGCGCCGGCCCGATCCAGGAGGCCGATTTTCTCATGGGCGAGTTCTACGACGCCCGCCGGGAAACGCCCGGCTGGGACAAACCGGGTTTCGACGACCGCGCGTGGGAGCCGGCCATTCTCGCGCGGGACAACGGCGGCGTGCCGGCGACGTTCTACGAGTTCCGCAACCCGGAGACGCCCGGCGCGCAACCCGAAGTGAAAGGGCGCCCCGTGGACCTAGGCTTCCAGCGTCCACCGGTGCTGCAAGCCTTCCCCGGCGTGCCGGTGCGGCCCATCGAGGAACTCAAGCCGATCGGCATCACTTCGCCCAGCAATGGCGTCTGGATCTTCAATCTCGGCCAAAACTTCGCCGGCGTGGTGCGTCTGCGGGTCAAAGGCCCGGCCGGCACGGCGATCCAACTCCGCTACGGCGAGATGCTCCACCCCGACGGCCGGCTCATGACCGAGAACCTCCGCAAGGCCCGCGCGACCGATCACTACATCCTGCGCGGCGACCCGCAGGGTGAGGTTTATGAGCCTCGTTTCACGTTTCACGGCTTTCAGTACGTCGAGGTCACCGGCTTCCCCGGACGGCCCGGTTTCGAGGTCATCACCGGGATCGCGTTGCACTCGGACACGCCGCTCACGAGCGACTTCACCTGCTCCGACCCGATGCCGAACCGCCTCTTCAAAAACATCGTCTGGACGCAGCGGGCGAACTTCCTCGACCTGCCGACCGACTGCCCGCAGCGCGACGAGCGGTTCGGCTGGACTGGCGACGCGCAGATTTACGTGCGGGCCGCCACCTACAACGCCGACGTGGCCGCTTTTTACACCAAGTGGCTGCGCGAATTGATGGAGAGCCAGCGCCCCAGCGGCACCTTCCCCGGCTACGCCCCATACCCGTTCCAGCACGGCTGGGACTTCGGCACCGCCTGGTGCGACGCGGGCGTGATCTGCCCGTGGACGATCTGGCAGGCCTACGGCGACACGCGCATCCTCCAACGCTGCTGGGAGCCGATGACGCGCTTCCTGGACTGGCGCCAGCGCACGAGCCGCGCCTTCCTCGGCGTGGCCCACGGCAACGACTGGGGCGACTGGCTCGCGTTGGGCGGCAAGACGCCGCTGGACTACATCGACACGGTCTATTTCGCCTATTCCGCGAAGCTCATGGCCGACATGGCGCAGGCCATCGGCAAGGAAAAGGAGGCCGCCGACTACCGCGCGCTGTTCACCAAGATCAAAGCCGCCTTCAACCAGAAATACGTCCGGCCGGACGCCTCGCTGGCGGTGGACACCGAAACGGCCTACGTGCTGGCCTTGTACATGGATTTGCTGCCGGACAATCTGCGCGTTCCCGCCGGCGAGATCCTGGCAAAAATGGTTCGCGCCCACGCCACCGACAAAGATTCCGGCATCACCACCGGCTTCCTGGGCACGCGGCCGTTGCTGCCGGTGCTGTCGAGCGTGGGGCAGAACGATCTGGCGGTGCGCTTGTTCCAGAGCCATAAATTCCCGTCGTGGGGCTACGAGATTGATCAGGGCGCGACGACAATCTGGGAGCGCTGGAACAGCTACACGCGGGACAAGGGCTTCGGCGGGGAACAGAACGCCGCAATGAACTCCTTCGCCCACTACTCGTTTGGCGCGGTGTGCGAGTGGATGTTCTTCCGATTGGCCGGGATCGACACCGACGGCCCGGGCTTCCGCCACATCCTCATCCGGCCCGGCCCGCCCTCGCCGGGCAGCAACCCGGAGCACCCGCCGATTGACTGGGTCCGGGCCCACTACGACTCGATCCACGGCCGCATTGTCAGCAACTGGCGGTTCGCCCCCGGACGCTTTGAATTGGAAGCCACCATCCCGGCGAACACGACCGCCACGGTCTGCCTGCCGGCGACCTCGGCCGAAGGCATCACCGAGCGCGGCCGGCGACTGGCCCAAACCCGCGGGGTGAGATTCCTGCGAATGGAAGGTGAGCGGGCAGTGCTGGCCGTGGAGTCTGGTACCTACCAGTTCCGTTCCAAGCTCTGATTCCGAACTCTGAAGCGAATCAAGGAGCGCCGACGGCCATGAGAGGCTTTCGGCACTCCGCTCGCTGAAGGAAGCGGACGGTCAGTACGCCCGCGTGGAGTGGTCGCGCATCCAATCCACGTCACGGTTATTGGGCGTTGAAAGGGTGTGGATATTGTTGGGGTTGATGGGGGGCGTGGTCCGCCCATCAATCCATTTGTGGATTTCCGCGTGGCCGTCGGCAAAGGCGAACCCGCAAGCGTTGTTGTGGTAGCTCGCCGGCCAATCAACGATCTGGTCGGTCCCCGGACTCGGGTAGCCCATCATCTCGACCACGAAATAGGCGTCATTGATGCTGTCCTCCCGCTCTTCCAGGAGGACGAAGGTCATGGTTGGCCCCGGCATGGTCATGTCGCTCAACTTCCGAAAGACGCGGAAGCTGGTGCCCACGTCCCAGAAGCCCTTGTAACCGTTGCCCGGCGTGTCGCCGTTGCCGCCGACCCAGTTGCTCATGGACATGCTCCGCGGCCGGGGCACCTTCTGGCCGGCCGGGTTCTGGCCCATGCTTTTGTCGGCCGGACAATGCCAAATTCCGACGCTGTTCCCACAGTAAGGCCAGAGGATGCTTTTCATGATGGTATTCTGGTAGTCCCAATTTCCCTGCTGCGTTGGCACCAGCATGTCCAACGTCAGATTCCCCGACGACGGCACCCAGATGTAGGGCATGTCGCTGGCCTGACTGGCATACCCGAAGGGGAGTGTGTCGCGATTGTCCTCGGCGTACTGGCGCCAAGCGAGCATGAGCTGCCGATTGTTGTTCATGCACTGGATGGCCTGGGCCTTTTGTTTCGCCTTCGCCAGCGCCGGCAACAGCAAGCCGGCGAGAATGGCGATGATGGCAATGACCACCAGCAGTTCGATCAGGGTAAAACCGCGCCGCATACACCGGCCGCTCCGTGGCCCGCCCGGAAGGCTCCGTTCGCTCGTGCTCATAGTTGTTGTTCCTTCGGTTGGCGCGAGGCAGTGCGTCGTCCCGTCTCCGGCGGCGGCGGTTCGTCCGCCCGAGGCCGGAACGAGGGCGCATTTCGCGCTCGCTGCCAGCTTGCCTCAACCCGCCCGGAAATGCCACCACGAATTTTTGGTTCCCACAGTGAGGGGTGCATCTTGACACTGTTCTTAATTTAGCTGCCAGACTTGGGACCAGTCATGGTTGCGGCGGGCGACTTCGAGCGCCATGAGACGGCGGCGACCGGGC
>JAJXZI010000320.1 GCA_021780115.1 bacterium
GACAACGCGATCAAGTACGGCCGGATCGAGGGCGTAGTGACTGTGGGCGGCCGGGCCTTGGCCGAAGGACAAATCGAAATCCGGGTTGAGGACGACGGTCCCGGACTGCCGCCGGAAGCGGTGGACCGGGTCTTCGAGCGCTTTTACCGGGTGGACAAGGCGCGTTCCCGCGAGCAGGGCGGCACCGGTCTGGGGCTTTCGATTGTCCAGGATATCGTTCACGCCCACGGCGGGAAAGTCTGGGCCGAGAGCAAACTGGGCCGTGGCTCGGCCTTCTACTTCCGGTTGCCGGGGAACGATCCGGCGGCGAACCAACCCGCGGTGATGTAACCGAGGCGTGCAGTCTGCCGGCGGCCTTCACCAACGCAAATCTCGTAGATAGCGGACGCTTTGCGGGAGTTGCTCGACCGAGGATGGCGACTCGTCCTCAATGAAATAGTATTTCACGCCCGCGCGCTGGGCGGCTTGGAAAATGGCGGGGAAGTTCATCTGGCCGGTTCCGAGTGCGACATCGTTGGCGACATCCGTTGACCCGGAAAGGCTGCCTGTCGGCACGCCTTTCTTGAGATCTTTCAAATGCATCATCACGAAGCGCCGGCCGTACTTGTGGAGCAGCTTCACCGGGTCCTGGCCGGGGAAGACGACCCAGAGGATGTCCATCTCGTAGCTGACGTACTTGGGGCGGGTCTCGGCCATGAGCAGGTCAAACAGGGTGCCGTCGCCGTGCGGTTGGAATTCGTAGCCGTGAACGTGGTAGTAAAATTTGATGCCGTGTCGAGCCAGCGCCTCGCCGGCGTGGTTGAACACTGCGGCGGCGGCCTGGCATTGAGACTCGTCAAAAGGATCCTTGTGCGGGATCCAAGCGCAACCGGCATACTTCAGGCCGAGTGCTTCCGCTTCGCGGGCGATGCCTTCCACGTCGTCCCGGAAGCGTTCGTACGGGAAGTGGTTCCCGATCGGTCTGAGTCCGTTTGCGGCGAGCAACTCCTTGAACCTCTCCGGCGCCAGCCCGCAGGTGCCGGCGAGCTCGACGTCGCGAAACCCGAAGTCGCGTGCCTGCTTGAGCGTGCCCGGCACGTCCTTCGCGAACTCGGCCCGCAGACTGTAGAGTTGCAGGCCGGGCATGCCTTTGAAGGAACCAGCCTTCGCGGAGAAGGCCGTGGAACCCAAAAGCGCGATGCTGAGAAGGAGAGTTAAGTGTTTCATGGTCCAGGAAGGATTACCCGCACTGGGCGAACAAGTGAAGGCAAATTTCCGCTGCCCGGCGAGACCGGTGATTTCAGCGCGGCCCGTTCCGGGAAACGAAAAAGGCGCGAACCGCGTTCGCGCCTTTCAAGTTCAGTCGGGCCGGAACTACTTCTTGCGACCGAAACGGCCCACTCCAAACAGCACTCCGAGTCCGCCGACCAGCCCCAGCAGGAGACTGGAAGGCTCCGGGGCGGCCTGCATTTGCGCACCGAAGTCAATCGGGCCGGCGGAGTTTGTCATCAGAGTCCAGCCGCCGAAGCCGGTGTTTTGCCAGTAATCCGCATAGTTGCCACCCACGACCGGTGGCGAATACAAGTCCACGCCCACGGAGTCGGAGGAGTTTAATCCTGTAAACTGCACGCTCCACGTCATGTTCGACACAACCGGCATCGCGCCGATTAAGGGCACCAGACCGCTGGCGAAATCGCTGGCCGTAAAAGTCACCGTGCTTCGAGGCGTCGGAATGATGGGAAAATAGCCGCTGTCGTAAAAGACGGTGCCGGGTGAAGCGTAACTGCCTGGACCGCCTGGAAACAGAGGGCCATTGTTCTCGTAAAATATTACGCGTGCCTGGACGGCCCCGGAAAAACTAATGTTGCCCGGGCTCAGAGTGTTGGTGCCCCAATATTCGAACGAGAAACTGGTGAGGTACCGCTGAGTGCCGCTGAGGACGATTTCGTCGCCGACTTCGTTGTGACCCGGATTGAAACGAAGATGCAAGTCGTTGACCGTATTGTCGTAAATGACATCGGCTGCGAGCGGCAGACTAGTCGCCAACCACAGCGCACCGACCGTGAGACAAAGTTGATTTTTGAGTCTGGCTTTCATAGTTCCACAGGCTTCTTTCTTTGCTGGAACACACCGTCGCCCAGCGATTAACTGAATCAGAGATTAAACGAGGGGGGAAATTTGTCAACGCTTTTCTCAACTTTTTTTGGCGCGTGATCCGCCCCGAAAATGCCGCTGCGGGACCGGCGAGTGAGTGAGGTTGGCCAAACGGCTCGTTTCCACGAAAGGCGGTTGCCGTTTGCCCTCAAATGACGAGCAGGCCGGCCCCCTGGAGGGCGGGGCGGGCTTGGCCGGACCTGACGGTCGCGTGGCTCCGGCCCGCGGCGGGGGCCGCTTGAATGAGGTGGCGTCAGCGGGCTGCCCAGCGGAATCCGGCTCGGGAGTGGCCACCCATTCCAGACCCGTGTTTTTGCCGAAGGTTTTGGTTGAATCTCCCGGCCAACCGAATACTTGTCTTGCGCTTGGGCGCGCGGAGCTTTTTCCTCAAGCAACTGAAACAAGCCAACGACCGATAGTGAAACTGACCGACCTGCGGGGCATACTGCAATACATTCCGCGTTTCCGGGTGCGGACGTTCATCCTGAGCATCGACGGGGCGATCGTCACCGACGAGAACTTTGCCAACCTGCTGCTGGACGTGGCCGTGCTCCGTTCCCTGAACATCCGGGTCGTGCTCGTCCATGGCGCCTCAGCCCAAATCCAGAATCTCGCCACCGAGCAGGGCGTCACTCCGTCCAACCTCGACGGCGCGGGCGTGACCGACGCCGCCACGCTGCGCCTGGCGCTCACCGCCGCCAACCGGCTCACGCACGAAATCCTCGAAGGTCTCTCGGCCAACGACCTCCGCGCGGCGGCCACCAACGCCGTCATCGCCCACCCGCTGGGCATCCTGGGCGGCGTGGACCACCTGTTCACCGGCAAAGTCGAGCGCGTCGATGTGGAGTTCCTGCAGAGCCTGCTCGCTCAAGGCGTCCTCCCGGTCATCCCGCCCTTGGGCTTCGACGGGGATGGGCGGACCTACCGCGTCAATTCGGACACCGTCGCTTTGGCCGTCGCAGAGGCGCTCAAGGCCATCAAGCTGATGTTTATCACCACGCAGGACGGTTTGCTCTGCCAGGGACAGATCATCCGGCAGATGCTCGTCGCCAACCTTGAGGCGCTCCTGGAGAAGAGCAAAGCCGACTTCCTGCCGGAGCAGGTTTCGAAGGCCCAGTGCGCCGTGGCGGCGTGCCGCGCCGGGGTGCAGCGCGTCCACGTCATCAACGGCCGGGTGGACGAAGGCTTGCTGGCCGAGGTGTTTTCGAACGAGGGCATCGGCACGCTCATTTATGCCAACGAGTACCAGCAGGTCCGCCGCGCCATGAAGAAGGACGTGCGGGCGATCCTCACCCTGACCAAGCCCTCCATGGACACCGAGGAGCTGGTGAAGCGCACGCGGTCGAGCATCGAAAAACAACTCGGTGATTACTACCTCTTCGAAATCGACCGCAACCCGGTGGCCTGCGTGGCGCTGCACGTGTACCCCGAGGCCGGCAAGGCCGAGGTGGCGCACCTCTACGTCAGCCCCTCGCACGAAAACCAGGGCATCGGGCGCAAGCTCATCCAGTTCGTCGAACACAAGGCGCGCGACAGTGGCCTGGGTGAACTCATCGCCCTCTCCACCCAGGCCTTCACCTACTTCCAGTCCAAAGGCGGCTTCGTCGAAGGCAGCCCCGACGACCTCCCGCCGGGCCGGCGCGAGAAATACGAGCAAAGCGGCCGGCGCTCGAAGGTGCTGGTCAAGCGACTGGTGAAATAGCGCCGGTGGCCAGCGAACCGCCGGCGGGGATCCCGCCGATTGAGTGAGCCGCGGTCCGGCGCTGGACTCGCCTTGACATTTTTAACCGATTGGCCTTCATTCAGCCTGCGTGGCATAAAACGTCCGGCCCTGTCGGACGTTCCGAACATGAAACGTGCTGTATTCTTCCTGGTGCCGCTTACCGTGGTGTTGACGGTCGGTGCCCAAACCCCAGTCACGTCCTCCGATGCCCCCTACACCGTGGTGGACCGCGGCTCCTTCTGGCGGACCTGGGCCCAGACCACACGCCAAACTAACCAGATGACCGGCGCCGTCACCGAACAGACCGGCGCCCGACACACAGAACTCGGTTGCGGCATGCATTGCTGGGCCAACGACCAGTGGCTGCCCTCCCAGGCGCTCATCGAACTCACGCCCAGCGGAGCCGTGGCCGTGCAGGGCCAGCACCAGGCCGGTTAAACCCCAACGTGAACACACCCGGCGCCATTACGTGATGAAAGGGAGCTTGTTTGTGAAAGTATTCCGGGCTCGGGGCCGGGGCTCCGTTGCGCTGCTTCTAACACTAACCATTGCGGCAGGCACGACTGGGCGTGCTTTGAGCCAAGGCTGGGTGGAATTTGCTAATATGGGTATTCAATTGACTCCACCGACCCCAACTGATTGTGGGTGCAAAGGTTTGCCTCCGGCGATCATCTTGTAGGGCTTCGGATCGACTGCGA
>JAJXZI010000127.1 GCA_021780115.1 bacterium
CGTTGGAATCGGCGCTGGCAGGCGATCATGTGAAAAAGTCTCAATCTCGTTTTCAGCCGACTGTCAAAATCCCTCGAAAAACCGAAGGAAAACCCTCACACTTCATCCCCTGTGGGATGGCTGTGAATCACGGCCTAGCCGGAGGACGGGGGGAGTATCTGGAAATTCCCTGGGACAAATGGCTTCTGCCGTCGGCTTCACCCAAACAAATCCAACTGCGGCGGCGGGGCGAGTTGCTTCAGCTTTTCACGGTCCTGCTGGCGGCGGGGGCTTTGGCGCACAGTGCCTTCGGGGGTGAGTTCGCTGTCTTCGAGGTTGCGCAGGATTTCCTTGGCGCGGTCGAGGATCGGGCGCGGCACGCCAGCCAGGCGCGCGACGTGGATGCCGTAGCTCTTGTCGGTGCCGCCTTCCACGATCTTGCGCAGGAAGACAATCTGGTCGTTCCACTCGCGCACGGCGACGTTGAAGTTCTTCAGGCGCGGCAGGCGGACGGCGAGTTCGGTCAACTCGTGATAGTGCGTGGCGAAGAGTGTTTTCGCGCCGACGACGTTGTGCAGGTGCTCGACGATGCTCCAAGCCAGGCTCAGCCCGTCGAAGGTGCTCGTGCCGCGGCCGACTTCGTCGAGCACGATCAGACTACGCGGCGTGGCGTTGTTGAGGATGTTCGCCGTCTCGCTCATCTCGACCATGAAAGTGGACTGGCCGCGCGCGAGGTCGTCGCTGGCCCCGATGCGGGTGAAGATGCGGTCCACCAAATCGATGCGCGCCTCGGCGGCGGGCACGAAGCTGCCGGTGTGGGCCAGGAGCGTGACCAGCGCGACCTGCCGGATATAGGTGCTCTTGCCCGCCATGTTCGGGCCGGTGATGAGGGCAATTTGGGGGATTGCTGATTGCCGATTGCCGATTGCCGATCGGGCGGATGGCGGATTTGCTGGTTCACTCTGGACCGCGGGCTGCGCACTTGGCACATCGCCTGCCCCCTCGCCCCGGCCCTCTCCCCCGTTCAGCGTGGGCGAAGGAAAAGCTCCACCAAAGCTGCTGCCGAGCGCTGCATCGTTCGGCACGAAGCGTTCGTCGGTCATTGCCTGTTCCAGCACGGGATGACGCCCGTCGCGGATGTGGAGGACGCCCGCGTCGCCGACGTACGGGCGGCAGTAGTTGAAGAGGCGCGCGGTTTCGGCGAAGGCGGCGAGGACGTCGAGTTGGGCCAGCGCGGCGGCGGTGCGTTGGATGGCGGCCAGCCGGGCGAGGACTTCTTCGCGGACGCGCTGGAACAGTTCGTATTCCCGCTTCGCGCTCCGCTCCTCTGCGCCGAGGATTCGGCCTTCCATTTCCTTCAACTCCGGCGTGAGGTAGCGTTCGCCATTGGCGACGGTCTGCTTGCGGACGTAGTGCGGCGGGACCTTGTCGAGGTTGGCCTTCGTCACTTCGATGTAGTAGCCGAACACGGAGTTAAAGCGGACCTTGAGCGACGGGATGCCGGTGCGCGCCACCTCGTCCTGCTGGAGTCGGGCAATCCAGTCCTTGCCGCCGCGCGTGGCGGCACGGAGCTCGTCCAGCGCGGTGTCGAAGCCGTCGCGGATGATTCCCCCCTCTTTCAGCGAGAGGGGCGGATCGTCCACGATGGCGCGGGCCAACAGGTCGACGAGACCGGGTTGCTCCGCCACATGCGCGGTCAACTCCCCGATCAGGCCGGCCGGGAGGTGTTCCGTTTCGTTGCGATTCCCGCCGGTGATCGGAAGTTCACGGATCGCGTCCGGGGGGCAGGCGGAGCGCCTCGCCACCAACTCCAATAACGCGCCGCGCAAGGCTGGAAGCTGCTCCAAAGCGACGCGCAGTGCGATCACATCTCGCGCGTTGCCGCTGCCGGCGCTGAGGCGGCCGAGCATGCGCTCCAGGTCGCGCACTTGGACGAGTTGCGCGCGAAAACACTCCAGAGTGGCCGGATCCTCGACGAACGCCTGGACGGCTTCCTGCCGGTGGTGAATCGGCGCGACCGCTGCCAGGGGCTGCGAAAGCCAGTCCCGCAGCCGCCGGGCACCCATTGGCGTCACGGTGCGGTGGAGGGCGCCGTAGAGCGAGGCGGTGCGCGGTTGGTGCTCGTGCAACGGCGCGAGGATTTCCAGGTGCCGCAGGGTGGCTGGGTCGAGCGCGAGATAGTCGGCGCGCCGATAGAACGAGAGGCGCGTCAGATGCGCCACATCACGGCGCAGATGGTGCGTCAAATAGTGCAAAGCCGCCCCCGCGGCCCCGACGGCGGCCAGGCGCTCACGCAGGCCGAAACCGTCCAGCGAGGCGACCTTGAAATGGTCCCGCACGGCAAATTGGGCCGTCTCCGGCGCGAACACCCAGGCGTCGTAGGCCGACAGCACCCATCCCACGGCCGAGAGGGCGCGGGCCGGGTCCGCTGCAACTCCCGGACTGTTGCCGCGGAGCAGGTCGGCGAGCGCAGCGGTTTCGCTGGGATAGATCACCTCCGCCGGGCGCAACCGCTCCAACTCGTCCAGCAGGGCGTTGTCGTCTTCCACCTCGGTGGTGAGGAATTCGCCGGTCGTCAAGTCCACGAAGGCCAGGCCGAAGCGGCGGCCCGCCGGGCAGATCGCGGCGAGGAAGTTGTTCCTCTCCGCCGTAAGCATCCGTTCGTCGAAATGCGTGCCGGGAGAAAGGATTTGCGTGACCTCGCGTTTGACGAGCTTGCCGGGTTGGGCGTCCTCCATCTGATCACAAATGGCGACTTTGCGGCCGGCCTTGAGGATGCGCGCGATGTAACCGCCAGCGGCGTGGAACGGCAGGCCGCACATCGGCACGCCGTTGCGGCGGGTGAGGGCCAGGTGAAGCAATTCCGCGCCGGCTTGCGCGTCCTCGAAAAACATCTCGTAGAAATCGCCCAGCCGAAACAGGAGCAGCGCGTCCCGCGGCAGCTCACTCTTGATGCGCCGGTACTGCGCCATCATTGGCGTGGGTTGGGCGTCGCTGGCCATCGGCTCCAAGGTAATGGCGGCAGCCAGCGCGCGTCGAAAGGAAACTGGTTATCCAGGCGATGGGATGGTCTTTCCCGGAGAAGGTTCGCGGTCGTGCCGCTCCACGACGCTTCAGGCATGTTCGCAACCTCACTTCTCCGGCGGGGACGCCGCTCACTGCGGGCCAGCGAGCCGGTGCCATCAGTCCCAAATCCGATAGGGCGTCAGCGTCCGCTCCAGATCTGACCGACAGCGGGGGCATTGGCCCGGATGATTCCATGCTTCGACGCGATGGTAAACGGAGACAGGGCAACGAAACTTCACGGGGATCCAGTAGAGCTTGGGTGAACCGCCGAAGGCGAGACGACTGTGCCACAGTAAGAAGGCGCGCGGAACCGGTGCCGCCGGTTGGGAGAGAAGGTTCCGCTGCCAAAGCCGGTAAGGCTGCTCGATTTCTTCGCCGCTCACGCGCAAGCGAACCGGTGCGTCGTACAAGGCCGCGCAGTTCTGACAGCGGATGGTTTGAATGAAACAGTGCAGGCCACGGTCGGCGCCACCGGCCACGACCGCTCGATACTGGCACTTGGAGCACTGGAAAAGATAGGTCCGGCCCATAATTTCGACCTGTCAGCGCAGCCGCCCAAATGGCCGACATGCGGCGAACAGCGACCCACCTCGCCCCAGAACAACCGCGCCGAAATGCGCGACCCCGCGTCGATTGGCCATGGCGCGTCGGCCAGAGTCCGTCTCGTCACCTGGCACGTGCGAGGTTTACTCTTCTCCCGCCGCCCGATAAAACAAAAAATCCTCTCCGGTGCGGAGAGGATTTGAAAAAGATCGCTAGCGTTCCAGGAACTCTATGGCGAGGCGTAATTGCGCCCACCGGCGGGTTCTGGTCCCGATGTGTTTGGGGTGACGTTTCCGGGAGTTCCGGACGGCGGGGTGTAGGGCGGCCCGATGGACGGCCCCGGCGCCAGCACCGGGGGACTCGGCGGGAGCGGGTTACTTCCGGCCACGAGGGTGGGTCGAACCGCTGCGTCGCCAGCCATGATGGGCGCTGCCACCGCGGCGGCCTTGGCAATCGCGTGGGCCAGCTTCGGCTGGAGCGCCGCTGCCGTCGCCGCTGCCGTCTTGGCCATCCCGGGAACAGCCTTGGCAATGGCACCCACGATCGCGGGGGCGGCAGCCGGACTGCGATCCACCGCCGCGATCACGACAGCAATGGTGGTCGATTCCTGATCCGCCAACTTGGCCTGCGCTACCAACCCGGCAGCCTTGGCGGGCAGCTCAACAGCCGGCACATGGCTCAGGGCCTCTTTGAATGAATTCGGAGTCGTTTCCTTGGCGGAGGCTCCAAGAGCGAACGCCAAGCACAGCCCGAACACCACGGTTCCAAGACGCTTCATCGTTTTCATAAAATGTTGTCTAGCCGATTGCCGCCCAACTCAGACTGCTCATTAAGTAACAGAGGACGCGAAACAAGTCAACGACCTTTTTTCAATAAATTGCAGGGGCAACCCTGCCCGACGTGCTTGAGGTGGGCGGGCGTGGTCCCCAATCCCCGCGATCCGCCCCCCCCCCCCCCCCCCCC
>JAJXZI010000248.1 GCA_021780115.1 bacterium
ACGACTTCCAGCGTCGCGCTCGCGCCGGGACCGCCAATCGCGCTGGCCGGAATCCGCAACCGGACAATCCCGTCGCCATCGGCGGTGCCGGCCTGAAAGCCGGGCCAGTAGCTCGATTGAAAGCCGGACCAGTCATCCAACGGGCCGCCGTCCTGCGGGATGGTGGCGCCGCCGGCAAGGCGCAGGGTGACCGTTGTGCCGCCCGGATTGTCGTTCGCGTTCATCGGGATGAGCCGGTAGTAGCGATAGCCCACGCCGCCGTCTTCGATCTGCGTCACGGGCGGGTTCACGTCCGGTTGCAGCGGGACCAGGCGATACGGGCCGGCCAAGGTGGAGAGTTGGATCGTGCCCAAGTCCGTCGTGCCGCTGGTGACGGTGATGCCCGGCAGTTGCTTGGACGCATAACCGGCCGCGCTCACTTTCAGCAGGTAGCCGGAAGCCGCCGGCACGTTGGCCAGCGTGAACCGGCCGTCCGCGCCGGTGCTGGCGGCGAAGCCGGTGCCGTCAATCCGCGCCTGGGCGTTGGCGACCGGAGCGCCGTTGCCTTGCACCAGGCCGGTGAGCGTGCCGGTGGGGACCGCGCGGGTGTCCAGCGTGAAGATGGGCGAGAGAGCAGAAGCGGAACCGACGGACAGCTTGATCCGCATGGTGGTGGAGAACTGGCCGGGAAAATCCGCGCCTGCGTCCCAAACAATGTGGCGACCTGCGCCCGGCGCCGCCGGACTCGTCACGCCATCACCACCAGCAAAGTGTGCCGCGGGAATCGTGAAGGTTGCGCCGCCGTCGGAAGAAATGGCGACGGACACCGAGTAACTCGAACCCGCGCCACTCAGGTCGTAAAACAAATCCGCCAGTGTCGTGCCGGGGCGCTGAGCCGCTCGAACGTTGCCCAAGGAGGGCAGGGACGAGACTGCCGGCCATCCTTTCCGAATCGTGTTGTTCCCAGAGTCCGCGACATAGATGTTACCCGCACTGTCCACCGCGACGTCGGACGGTCCGTTGAAACGCGCGGCGCTGCCGGTGCCGTCCGCACTGCCTTGACTTCTCGCCAAGCCGGCCAGCGTCGTCACCATGCCCGACGGCGTCACTTTCCGAATCGTGTCGTTCCAGTAGTCCGCGACATAGACGTTGCCCGCGCTGTCCACCGCCACACCCGAAGGACCAGAAAACTGCGCGGCGCTGCCGGTGCCGTCCGCACTGCCCCGACTCACCGCCAGGCCGGCCAGCGTCGTCACCACGCCCGCCGGCGTCACTTTCCGAATCGTGTTGTTCCCAAAGTCCGCGACATAGACGTTGCCCGCGCTGTCCACCGCCACGCCGGTGGGACTCCAAAACTGTGCGGCGCTGCCGGTGCCGTCCGCATTGCCCCAACCCCCCGCCAAGCCGGCCAGCGTCGTCACCACCCCCGCCGGCGTCACTTTCCGAATCGTGTCGTTGATCGGGTCCGCGACATAGACGTTGCCCGCGCTGTCCACCGCCACTCCGTCGGGATAGTTGAACCGCGCGGCGCCGCCCGTCCCGTCCGCGCTGCCTGACCTGCCCGCCAAGCCGGCTAGCGTTGTCACCACGCCCGACGGCGTCACTTTCCGAATCGTGTTGTTGCCGGCGTCCGCGACATAGACGTTGCCCGCGCTGTCCACCGCCACGCCGGTGGGCGTGGGCCTGCCAGCGCCAAGCTTCGTGCGAGTGGGCTTTGCTGAACTGACTCTTCCAATACTGTAGCCACTGCTCGACGGTGAACCTCAGATCATGCGGTGCGGCGAACAAATGCAGATGGTCCGGCATCACCACGAAATGCCCGGCCTGCCACGCCTCCGCCTGACGCCACACTTGCACCAGCAACCGATGCGCCTCCGCGCAGGCCAGCCACGGCGCTCGATCCTTGGTGCAGACGGTGACGAAGACGATCGTCGGATGGCCGAGGTCGAGGTGGACACCCTGCGCCGGTTTGTGCCGGCCTGGTTCGCGATCGGGTTCGGGGATGGGCACGTTGTTTCGCTACGGTGGGGCGAGGCTCCGTCCGAGCCCTCGCATCCCCCAGCGGACTGTCGGGTTGGGAATTCCATTCTGGCGGAAGAAGTCGGGGCTCCGCGGGAGCGTCGCCCTACCGAGGTTGGTTGGTGTCTTCTCTGCGCTGGCATCCCGCGTTGTCATGGTTGGTCCTTCGTGAGCGTGGCCAGCGCGCGCCTTCTCCCGCCCACCGCCCGCCCAAATTGTTCACCGGCGTTGCGGCCCGGAGCACCGGTTTCCCAACCGGCTTGGCGCGGCCGCTTGGGGGAGCTTGGACCGTTGGTGTTCACCGCTCGGTCCAGGCCGGGCACATGCCGGCGCTCCTGAATCCCGGCAGGGCGATGGTCCCGCGGAGCCTTCGAATCGTCGCTGCGCAGGCGGCTCATGGCTCATCGTTCCGTGAACCGGAGCGAACGTCGCGCCCGGCAGCCCGGGCTACTTCCGGACGGCGCCCGTGCGGTCCATGCCGGCGACGAAATCAAATCGGTCCACTTGCAGGCAGAACGCCACGTCTTCACGCAGTTCGGGAATCTCCCGCAGCCGCCGGGCGTTGCGCGAACGGATCAGCGTGTCCGCCAGGCGGCCTCGGGCCTCCTGCCAAATCGCCCGCGCGATGAAGGCCGAATCGTCCCAGTCCCCCTCGCGGCCCGACACCGCCAGCCGGTCGCACAACGCGCCGGCGGCGAGCGTGTCTTCCCACGCCGGCCCTTCGCCGGTGCCGCTGCACACCATCAGCAGGTGACGGGGCTTTTCCTCCTGGAAGCGGGCCGCCGTGGCGCGCAGGTTGAGCAGACTGCCGATCACCACCGCGCCGGCGGGCGCGCACGCCCGGAGCGCCCGCGTGCCGTTCGTCGTGGTCATCGCAATGGTCCGGTCGCGGACGTTCTCCGCCGTGTATTCCCGGGGGGAATTACCGAGGTCGAAATCCACGCCGCCGCTCAGCGCGGCCCGGATGCGCCGGCCGTGGCGCTCGCCGCCAAGCAACACGTCGGGTTGACGCGCTCGCACCGCCAGCGCCTCCGCAATGGTCGCCACCGGGATGATCGCCGTCGCCCCGTGGGCCAGCGCCGTGATCATGGTGCTGGTCGCGCGCAGCACGTCGAACACCACGCAGGTCGTCTGGCTCAGGTCGCGCGCCGCCAGGGACGCGAATTCCGCCGGGCTGAAGAGGACTTCGACGGAGGACGGCGGGTGGGGGGCGGAAGGCGGATTCATTCAGGACTCAGGTTCCGTTTCGCAGGTTCGCCGTCCGGCGCATGTAATGAAACAGGTATTGCTGCGCGTAGCCGGCGTGGGGGCCGAAATGCGTCTCGGCAAACCGTTTCAGGCGGGCGGCGGGGACGCGGCGGCGGGGGAAATAAAGTTGCCGCAGCGCTTTCGCCACCCACACGTCCACGGGAAACGCCGTGGGAAAACCGTAGGCGAACAGCAGGACACAGTTCGCAATTTTGGCGCCCACGCCCGGCAGCTTCAACAATTCGTCGCGGGCGGCGGCGAGCGGCAAGACGCGCGGCGATTCCAAATCGAAACGCCCTTCCGCCACCGCCCGAGCGACCGCCCGGAGATAGGACGCGCGAAAACCCATCTTGCACTGCCGCAGTTCGGCCTCCGTCGCGCCCGCCAGACGATCCGGCGTCGGGAAGGCGAAGGCGGGCGCCTGGCCCGGCGGCGTGGCGATCGCCTCGCCGAAACGTTCGCAGAGCAGGCGGACAATTTGCCGGATTTGGACAATCTGCTTCGTGGAAGACAGGATGAACGACGCCAGGCACTCCCACGGATCCTGCCGGAGCAGACGCAGGCCGCGACAAACGGCGACGGCCGCGCGCACCGGCGCATCGTCGGGAAAAGTGCCCAGCACGGTATCGAGGTCCACCTCGGTCTGGAGGTAGTCGGCCAGCCAGTGCCCGTCGTGTTCGACATGCACCACCTCCGCCGTGATGCCGCCGGCGGCCGGGACCAGGCTCACCCAGTGCCGCCCGATGACGCCCAGCCATTGCTCTCCGTGCCGTTCCCAGCGGAACGCCTGCCCGGAACTCAACGTGGCGGCCAGGTCGTAGTCGCGGACGGCGAAGCAGAATCGCCTCCCCGAGTCGGGCAGCGTGGCCGGCATGGCGCCGCGGTTCAGCGTTGGTCCCGGCATTCCCACATTTGGAACCACCAGATCGGGCGGCTTTTGTAGCCGGCGCTGAACACGCCGAGGCTTTTGACGCGGGCGAATTCCTTCAACAACCCCGGCGGCGTTGGCTTCGGCCCCGGCGGCGGGCCGGCGTCACGTTCGGGGCGGTCGAGCTCATCGAGAAAGATGGCGTTGTCGCCCCGGCGCTGGCGGTAGCGGTAGTTGGGCAGAAAGTAGAACTGGCTGTCCGGTTCCGGCTTCTCCTCGTAATACACGAGCGGCTGCCCCCGGACGCGCGCCTTGGCTTCCGGCAGGTAAAACGTGATCTCACTCGTGTAAGTGTAGTGCCGGCAGATGATGAAGGCGGGCCGGCCCTCCGCCGCCAGCGCGCGCCGGGCTTCCCCGGCGATCCGCGCCACCTCGCTCCAGCCCCGCACGCGGTGCAGCGGGTCGAACCGCACCGGCAGCGCGTGGCCGGTGATCTTCTGCACCAGGTCCGTTTCGTGCAGCAGCGCGAAGGCGACGAAGCCCAGGCAAAGGCCCGCCGTCAGACCATTCCTCACGACTCGGCGGTCGCGGCGCGCATCCCAGTAGAGCGCCATCAGGCAGAACAGCGGGAGCACGGCCGGCGCGATCCAGTTTGGCAACACGCGGGCGTGAAACGATTGCGCCAGGTAAACCAGGAACAGCGGCGCGCCCATGCTGAAGAAATAGACCTGGCGCGCGTCGCGGCGCTGGGTGCGCCAGAAGGCCACCGCCGCCCAGACTAGGCCGACGAAGAACACCGGATTCAGCGCTCCGAGTTCCTGGCCCAGAAAGTCCGTCAGGTAGCGCGTGGAAAAGTGAAAGGCGCTTCCCAAATCCGCCCGTTCACCGACGTGGGTGACGGTGATCCAGCCGTGGCGCGCGTTCCAGATCAGCACGGGCACCGCGCAAACGAGGTTCACGGCCAGCGCCAGGTACGGGCCGGGTTGGCGCAGGTGCGGTCGCGCTGGCCGCCACAGAAGAAAGAACACCGCCCAGCACAGGAGTTGAAGCAGCGCGGTGTATTTGCTCAGGAAACCCAGCCCCATCCAGAGGCCGACCCACAGCCACTGGCGCGTCGTGCCGTCGGGTTGCGCCGCGCGCCAGCCGGCCAGCATCGCGGCGGTCCAGAAAAGCACGGAGAGCGGATCGATGGTCATCAAGTTGGCGCCGACGGCCAGCAGCGGCGTGGCGGTGGAGATGAGCAGCAGCAGGAAACCGAGCCGGGCGCTGGCCTCGCGGGCGAAGAACCGCAGCATCAGCCCGCCCACCCCGGCCGAGATCACTGGCGCGAAGAACCGCACCCCGAAGGCGTTGTCGCCCCACAACCGCGTGCCGAGCCATTGCGTGTAGGCGATCAGCGGCGGTTTGCTGTAATAGGAGAGCGCGAGGTGCTTGGACCAAATCCATTGGTAGGCTTCGTCGTTCTCCAGTTCGATGCGTCCGCTGGCGAGGTAGGCCAGGCGGAACAGCAGCAGCGCCACGATCGTCACGTAGCCCAGGCGGAGCCAGTGTTGCTCGAGGTCCGCGGCTGGTGACTTGCGCTCTGCGTTGCACGCTTCGATCTCCGTGGCCTCGCGGACGGTCGGATTCAAAAGCGAAGGCAGCCTTTCGTGCCAGAGCGGGAACCAGCGCCGGCCCGCCGCCGCCCAACCCGCGTCCAGCGTCCACGCGGCACACGCCGCGTAACCCGCGCCCACCACCAAGCCCACCAGGACGTCGCTCGGATAGTGGACGCCGTTGTAGAGGCGCGACAGGCTGACGGCGATGGCGAAGGGGAAGGCGAGCCAGAAACCGCGCCGCCGGAAGTAGATCAGCGCCAACATCGTCGTCGCGCCCCAGTTGGCGGCGTGGCCCGAGGGCATGCTGAAGCTGTCCGTCTTGCCGATCTTCGGCGGCACACGCACGTCGGCGAGCGCCGCAAACGGACGCGGCCGGCCGACCGCCCGTTTGACCGTGCTGACGACGTAGGTGTCCCCGAGCCAGATCGTCAGCACCAGTAAGAGGACGAACACCCGTCCGCGGGCGCCACCTTTCCAGAGCATCAGCGCCAGGGCCACCGTGAGCGTCGGCGCGAAGAAGGCGTTCCCGCTCAGAAACGGCATGAGCCAGTCGAAAAACGGATTGCTCCACGTCTGGTTGACGAAGCGGAACAGCCCGGTGTCGAGTGCGGCCACAAAATGCATCGGGCGCGCAGTCTAACCAGCGGCGCCGGAATGAAAATCAAATTGCGGAACGCGGGGCGCAATGGCGGCGTGAGCGATTTGCGTCAAAAGGATGGCTATCCGGCGCGGGGTGATCGGTTCGTGTGAACGGGTCATTGTGGCTAAGTCGGTGTTACCCGAGATGCATACCGACATGAGCACCGAAACGAAAGAACCAGTCCTGGCCCGGCGGCGGCGCCGGGCGCACCATTGGACGAAGTCCGCGAGTTATTCCGCACTCGGCAAAAAGGGTTCTCACCCAAGCCGGCGGCCGGGTGAAGCGAAAGCCGCGCGGCCCCAGGCTAGAATCCCGCCCGGTTCGGATACTTCGGCTTCTTCACTTCCGGCAGCGGGCGCTGGCGGACCTCCTTCAGCACTTCGGCGACGGCGCGCTCAAGTTGCGGATCGCCGCCACGCGCCATCGCGCCCGGATCGTCCACGACTTCGATGTCGGGATCGACGCCGTAGCCTTCGATGATCCATTCGCCCCGGGTGTTGTAGATGCCGAAGGTCGGCACGGTGACGGAGCCGTTGTCAATGAGGGCGGGGGCGCCGGTCATGCCGATCAGCCCGCCCCAGGTGCGCTGGCCGATGAGCGGGCCGACGCCGGATTGCTTGAAGTAAAACGGGAAGCAGTCGCCGCCCGAACCGCTCCAGCCATTGATGAGCATGGCCTTCGGGCCGAAGTTGGCCACCGGCGGCCACGACCAGTCCTTGCCGTCGCGCACCGCCCAGAAGTTGCGCAGCGGCCGGCTCAGCAATTCGACGAAGCGGTCGGGGATCTGCCCGCCGCTGTTGAAGCGTTCGTCGATGATTAGTCCTTCCTTCGCCGTCTGCCCGCGCCACTGGCGGACCAGCTCGTTCTGACCGCCGACGCCGGTGTCGGGCACATAGACGTAGCCGATGCGACCGCCGCTGAGTTTGTCCACGCGGAGCCGGTTTTCATTGATCCAGACGAGATTGCGGAGGCGGGCCTCGCTGCCAAGCGTCCGCACCAGCACGTCGTGCGCACCCTCGCGGGTCGGCTTGCCGTTCACGGTGAGGAAGACTGGCTTGTCCGCCAGGCCTTGGAACGCGGCCCAGGGATCCTCGGTCGTGTCCATCGGGTCGCCGTTGACGGCGAGGAGGTAGTCGCCGACGTGGACGTTGGTGAGGCCGGGCTGCAGCAGCGGCGAGCGGACCTCGCTGTCCCACGGGGCGGCGTCGAGGATGTTCTTGATGCGGTACGCGCCGTTTTCGAGCGCGAAATCGCAGCCGAGATAACCGACGCCGCGCGAAGGGGCGCTCTCCACGTCGCCGCCGCTCCGGTAGGTGTGCGAGGAATTCAACTCGCCGATAAGTTCGCCGATGACGTAATTGACGTCCCAGCGCGTGACGGCGTCGGCCAGCAGTCTGCTGTAGCGCTGGCGCATGGCGTTCCAATTGACGCCGTGCATCCCGGGGTCGTAGAAGAAGTCGCGCTCGAAGCGCCAGGCGTCGGTGAAGATCTGCCGCCATTCGGCCACCGGATCGATCTCCGCCTCGAAGTTCCCGGTGTCGATCTTCTTGTCCATCTTCTGGCCTTCCTTCGGCTCGACGATGGCGTAGGCGTTGCCTTTGCGGGCGAGCAGTTTCTCGCGGTTGGCTGAAAGCTCGATGCCGTCGGCGTCGTCGAGGATGGTCTTCTCCTCGCGCTTCTCCAAGTCGTAGAACAGCGCCGGGCTGCGGTCCTCGGCGGACCCGACGCGTGGCAGGCGGCGGTAAATCAGCTTGCCGGAAACGGCGCAGAGATCGTCGTAGCGGCCGGCCTTCGGCGGCAGAATCACCACGCGCTGCTCGAAGCCGTCGAGGTCGATTTCCACCGGTTTGGGCTTCTCCTCCTTCTTCTTGTCCTTGTCGTCCTTCTTCTCGGCGTCTTTGGCGTCGGCTGTCGGCCCGTCTTTCTTCTCGGTCGCTGCGGACTTCGTCGTGTCCGGCTTCGTCTCGCCGTTCTTCTTGTCCTCCGGCTTTTTCTCACCGTCCTTTTTCTCCTCGTCCTTCTTCTTGTCCTTGTCTTTGTCGCCCTCCTCGTCGTTGCGCGGGGCGAGCGGGGACACGACGTCCTTGCGCAGCGGCACGGCGGCGAGGTTGAAGGTGTTGGCGTAAATCCAGGTCTCGTCGAGTTCGCTGTAACTCGGCCCGAAGGTGCGGCCGGTGCGGAAGTAAAGGTACTTGCCGTCCGGGTCGAACACCGGATCGTTGTCATCGTAGAACCCGGCGGTAACTTCGTGGCGTTGGCCGTCCTTGCAGTCGTAGAGGACGAGGGCGCTGTTGCGGTTATCCTTGTCGCCGGCGTAGGCGATCCACCGGCTGTCCGCCGACCAGCTCACGGTGAACCGCTCCAGCGCGCCTTGGTAGGCCCACTTTTGCTGGTCAATCACCTGGTTGGTCTTCGTGTCGAAGTCGTAGAGGCGGATGCGCATCGTCTGGTCGATCCAGAGGATTTTCTTGCTGTCGGGCGACCACTGCGGCTGGTAGCGGAAGCCGGGGCCGAGGTGGGTGAGCGTCTGCTCCGCGTCGGTGTTGTCGGCGTTGCGCACGGTCAACTCATACTCGCCCGTCCGGTCGCTGAAGTAGGCGATCAGCTTTCCGTCGGGCGACCACGCTGGATCGCGCTCCGCGACGCCAGGGGTGCGGGTGAGGTTGCGCACCACGCCGTGCTCGGCGGGCGCGGAAAAGATTTCCCCGCGCGCCTCGAAGAGCGCCCGCTTGCCCGTCGGTGAGATCGTCGAACTGTGGATGTAGCCGGAGACGTTTTCCTCATGGGGCTTGAGCGTGGCGAGGTCGGTCACCACGGTGATTTCGACCTCGTGATACTTCTCGGTGGCGAGATCGAGGAGGTAGAGCTTGCCCGCGTTCTCGAAGACGATGTCGTTCGGCCCGATGCTGGGGAAATGCACGTCGTATTCCTTGAAGGTGGTAACATGGCGGTATTGTTCGCGCTTGAAGTCGTAAGGCGAGCTGTTGAAGCGCTTGTTCTAGTTGCGGTCGGCGAGGAAGTAGATGGTGTTGCCGTGCCACATGGGGATGGACTCGGCGGCGGGTGACTGGGTGAGGTTGCGCGCCATGAGATTGCGCAAATCGAACAGCCAGATGTCCGGGTTCATGCCGCCGCGGTACCGCTTCCAGGTCCGGAAATCCACGCTGATGGGCGTGTAGGCCAGTGTCTTGCCGTCGGGTGAGATCGCGCCGAATTCGCCGTAGGGCACCGGCAACTTCTCCGGCAGGCCGCCGGCCGCCGAGACCCGGTAGAGCTGGTTGAACCGGTCCTTGTAACTCGTCATCGTCGTGGCGTAGAGCAGGCTCCGGCCGTCGGGATACCACTCCACCATGCGATCGGGCGCGCCGTGATGGGTGATGCGGCGCGGCAGGCCGCCCGCCACGGGCATGACGTAAATGTCCACGTTGCCGTCGTAGTTGCCGCTGAACGCAAGTTGCGATCCGTCCGGCGAGAACTTGGGAAACGATTCTTCCCCGCGCGGCGAACTCAGGCGCTCCGCCTCGCCGCCGGTCTTGGGGGCGATCCAGATGTCGCCGGCATAGACGAAGGCAATCTGCGTCGCCGACACGTCCGGCTCGCGCATCATGCGGGCGTCGATGCGGGCGGACTGGCGGCCGGCGGCGGCGGCGCGGGCGGAGGAAAGCGGAAGCACGGTGGACTGCAAGGCGAGCAGGAGGACGAGTCGGTTTCTCATGTTCATTCGGTGCTGAGTTATGCCACAGGTGGCGCAGCCGGCCGCAGCCCGCCGCGCCACGGACGGGAATCTGGACGAGCGCGCGGCGGAAGGCGAGCCTGGGTTTCCGCGTGCCGGCCGGGGAAGACCGCCGGCCGCGGCGAGGCGGGCGCGACCGCTCACTGGCCGCTCATGTCCAGGCAAACCACGTTGCCGGCCGCGTTGCGGCAATAGATGCGGCCGTTGGCGAGGACCGGCGTGGTCCAGCATTTGCCGCTGAGCACCTGGGCGCGGGAGAGGGGTTTGAAGCCGTCCGGCGAGGCGGCGGCCACCATCAATTCGCCCTTTTCGCCCATCACGATCAGCTTGCCGTCCGCCAGCGCCAGCGCGCCCTTGCCGGTGGATTTTTCAGTCCATTTCACCGTGCCGGTGGCGAAGTCCAGGCAGCGGAGTTGGTCCTCGTCGAAGCCGTAGAGAAAACCCTGCCACAGGATGCAACTGTTGAAATGGTTCCGCATGTTCTTGTTTTCCCACACCGTGCTGGCCTGGCCGCCGTCGATTTTGAGCAGCGCGCCGCCGTGGTTGTAGCCGGACGAAAGGAAAACCCGGTTGCCGTCGAAAATGGGCTGCGCCGGGTTGATGTCGTAATCAGTCTTCCACGGAGCGCGCCACAGTTCCTTGCCGTCCTTGGCCTGCACCGCGACCAGCTCCCGCGCGGCCAGGATGGCGACCGCGCCGTCGGCGCCAAACGGCTGGGGCGTCGAGTAACCCGCCACGTCTTTGCCGTTGGTCCACACCACCTTGCCCGTCCGCTTATCGAGGGCGGTCCCGGCGCCACCGACGTCGAGCAGGATCAGATCGCCAACGACCAGCGCCGAACTGGCGAAGCCCCAGGTCGGGATTTTCACGCCCAACTCCTCCGTCAGATTTTGGGACCAAAGGACGGTACCTTTCGCGGCATCGAGGCAGAAAAGCTGCCCGCGCTTGCCCAGGGTGTAAACCCGGTCGCCGTCCACCGTGGGCGTACCGTGCGTGCCGCCCTCGTAATACTTGGCGTCGAGCGGGCAGGGATAGGAGTGCTTCCAAATCTCCCGGCCCGTCGCGGCGTCGAAGCAGAACACGGTGTCCGTGGCGTCGGCGTTGCCCATCGTGTAGGCGCGGCCGTTGGCGACGGAGAAGGAGGAAAAGCCGGTGCCGACGGAAGCCTTCCAGAGTGGCTTGGATCCTTCAGCGGGCCACTGGGTCCGCCAGCCAGTCTCTTTGGAAATGCCGTCCAGGTCCGGTCCGCGCCAGCGATACCAGTCCAAGGCGGCGGCAGTGAAATCGCACAGGCAGATCAAGGCAAGCAAAGCGAGGGCAACCGGGTTTTTCATGGCGGGAGAATTAAGCCCACGGTTTGCGAAGTGTCAACCGCCGGCGGAAGAAACCGCGTCGCGCTTCGGCCGTCACCGGGCCGTCCACGGCGGCGCGCGGCTCCGGGCGAGGGCCACCCCGGCGCTCCACGCGGCCAGGCCCCGCTCGACAAACCGGCGGTTCCCCGTCATCTTGACTTCGATGCCGGACGAATCTGAATCATCCCTGGACGTGTTGTGGCAGGAATACGCGGAGGCGTTCCGCGAGTTTGATGACCTGACGTTGGCGCGCTGGCTGGCGCAAACCCTCGGCCAGCTCGAAGGCAAGGCCTGGCGGCTGTCGCATCCGCTCATGGGCGCCTACCGGCTGGCGGCGCAGTTGGGGCACGAGCGGCAAATCTGGCTCAAGCGCCTGGCCACGCCCCCGGCGGCCTACCTGGATTCCCCCTGCTGCCGCTCGCCCATGCTGCCGCTGCTCACCCGCGACGTGCGCGACTCCGGCCTGATCTGCCAGCACTGTGGCGAAACCCTGGCGCCCTTCGAGGAAATCGCGGAGGCGGTCCGGGCCGACCTCGAAGCGTGGGCGGCCGACTACGCGCCGGTCCACGCCGTCGCCCACTGGGACGACCGCCAGCGCAAAAGCGCCGGCAATTACGACCGCGCCTATGACGCGGCCGCCGAACAGGCGGAACACTTGCTGGCCCGGGCCGGGCGCGACCTCGTCCCGCGCCTGCTGGAGATTTACCCCGCGGTCGTCTGGGAGGACCAGGACGAATGCCTGGACGTGCGGCCGGAGGACATCGAGTTGTGAACGCGGCGGCGGGTTCCGGCGGAATCGGTCAAGCGTCACAAGGCGCGCAGCAAACAGAGCGGGGAACATGCCGGTGGCGGCGGCCGGTCGCCGGCTGAACGGCGGCGCCGTGGATGAAAACCATTTTCAAATGGCTCTGCCGCTTGGTGGCTCTGGTCGTGCTCGTGATCGCGGCCGCCCTTCTGTTCCGCAACCCGATCCTGCGGAGCCTCGCCGAATGGCGCCTCCACGCGGCCACCGGCCTGGACGCGCGCCTCGGCTATCTGCACGTTGGCTTGACGGAACCCATCGTGCGGATCGAGGACTTGAAGCTCTACAATCCACCTGAGTCGGGCGGAGAGACTTTTCTCGACGTGCCGGAGCTTTACGTGGAATACGACCGGGGCGCGGCGCTCCTGGGGCGCGTGCATCTCAAGCTGCTCCGGCTGAACTTGGCCGAGGTGAATATCACCGAAGGCAAGGATGGCCGGACCAACCTGGAGCGGCTGCTGGGCCGGCCACTGCCGAAAAGCCGCGTCTTCTCCAGCAGCCCGGGTGCCTCCCGCAGCGCCGGGAATGCTCCCGCCGCCTCAACGGATTCCGCCACGCGGCAAACGCCCGCGCCCCGCTGGGGCGCGCCCGGTTCGGGAAACTCTCCGCTGATTTTCACCGGCATCGACACCCTGGACCTGACGCTGGGGCGCGTGCGCTACATTCCGTTGGCCAAGCCAAGCCCGCCGACTGAGCTCGCCTTGGATGTGAAGAACGCCGTGCTGAAGAACGTGAAGTCGGCGGACGACGTCACCAATTTCATCCTCGGGTTGCTGGCCAATCATAACGCCGAGCTTCCCGGCCTGGCGACGCGTCCGACTGCCCCCGGGAGCGGCTTGAATCAAGGCAGGAAGTGAACTCCGGGCCTGAAGATGCCACGTCCGACGGCGAGCAGCGCGTGGCGAGCCGTCTTTTCACGTCCGCGGCCAAAGGCTGACGGGGTTCGGCCTGTCGGGTGAAGTCTCCGAACCGGCGCATCCCTCGCCGGCGTCGCGCCGCGGATTACGGGACGGCGGCCCGCGCTGCGTGCGGCTGGATCGGGATTGTCAGAGTTGTTTCGGTCAGGTCAGCGGCGCGGGCGGCCAGTTTGATTGCGCCGGCCTCTTTCGCCGCCTGCACGATCACTTGCGCGAGGCCGTTGAACGCGCTGCGCTTCCAATCGGCGAGGACGGGTTTGTCTTGAATCTCCACGCTCACGCCTTTGTTGAGGCCGCCCTGGCCTTCGTTGTTCTTGACCGCCACGGCGATGGTGTTGTCGCCGGCGTGAAGGAACGTTCGGATGTCGAACGATGGGGACGACTGCCAGTCGTGCGATTCGCCGACAAGCTGGCCGTTGACGTACACCCAGCCGTCGTCGTCGATCATGCCGATGTGGAGAACGAGGTTGGTCGCGGCCAGGTCCTCCGCGGTCGCGAAGAAGCGGGTGCGAAAGACGGCGGACTCGCCGGGCTCCAGCGGGCCAAAATCGGCGCGCACGTCCACCCGGCGCCAATTCCGCTCGCGGAAGTCTGCGGCGACTTCCGGCCGGTCCTTGGTGTCCGCAACCCGCTGCATCCGCCAGCCGTCGAGGGCGACGGACCGGGTGGGCGGCCGGCTCAGGTAAATGTCCGGCTCGTGGCAACTCGGGTCGCCGTTGCCCACGCCGAGGATGTGCCCGGGACCGCTCAACTTGAAGTGAACCAGATTGTTTGCCACCGGCACGACGCGGCCCTGCGCGTCGGTGACCGCCACGGTGATGATGCTGACGTCTTCGCCGTCGGCATGGATCGTCGCCCGGTCGGGCGTGAGCCGGATCGTGGCGGGCGCGCCGGTGGTTTCCACTTTGGTCTCCGCCACGACCTGGCCGGCCTTGATGCCCTTGGCCGCCAGCATGCCGGGCGCGTACTTCACCTTCCAGGCGAGGTGCGAGTTCTTTGGCATCGTCTGCCGGCCGAGACTTTGGCCGTTGAGGAATAACTCGACTTCGTCGCAATTGCTGAAGCAGCGCACGTCAATGTCCTGGCCTTCCTGGCCGGGCCAGTTCCAGTGCGGCAGCAGGTGGACCATCGGCTGGTTGCCCCACCACGCCTGGTAATAGAAGAAGTTGTCCTTCGGAAAGCCGCAGGTGTCCAGGATGCCGAAGTGCGAGTTGATGCACGGCCAGCCGTAGGGCGTGGGCTCGCCGCGGTAATCGAAGCCGGTCCAGGCGAAGCCGCCGGAGAGCCACGGGCGCGCCGCGAAAAACTTCCACCAGGTTTCCGTCGTGTGCGCCCAGGGCGGGGCGTTGTCGTCGTAGGCGCTGACGTAACCGCGCTCGCGGTCGTTGGCGTAGATGCCGCGCGTGCAAACGGTGCTCGCCTGTTCGGTGCCGACTTCCGGCTGCGTCGGGTGCTGCTGGTGGTAACGGTCCATGTCGTCGCCGATGTGGTAGTTCCAGCCGCGCACGTCAATGATACCGTTGATGCCGGCAAAGGTGTCGCCGACGTTCGCGGCGTAGGTGACGCGCCTGCTGGGGTCCAATTGGTGGACGAGGTTCTGCATCGTCTCGGCCACGCGGCCGCCGGTGGCGCTGGTCTGGACGCCTTCCTCGTTGGCGATGGACCAGACGACGACGCTCGGGTGGTTGCGGTCGCGGCGGATTTGGTCGGCGAGCCGCGCGAGGTTGGCGGCGTCGCTGCCGAGCAAGCGGTTTTCGTCCATCACCAACATGCCGAGCCGGTCGCAGGCGTCGAGCAACTCCGGCGTCGGCGCGTTGTGGGAGGTGCGGATCGCGTTGTCGCCCATCTCTTTCAGCTTCGCGATGCGGAAATATTGCAAGCGATCCGGCAGCGCCGCGCCGACACCGGCGTGGTCCTGGTGATTGCAGGTGCCTTTGAGAACGTAGGGCCTGCCGTTGAGAAGGAATCCCTTCTCGGCGTCAAAGGCCACCGTGCGGAGGCCGAACTCGGTTTCGGTGCGGTCCACGACACTGCCGCCGGACTCGACGGTGGTGATGAGTCTGTAAAGTTTCGGCGATTCCGGCGACCACAGCGACTCCGGCGACCAGAGATTGGGGGTCAACAAAATCACTGCGCGGTTGACAACCTCCTGGTTGGCGCCGATTCCGATCTCAGCGTCCCATTTTGCCGTGGAGCGGCCCACCGGATCAATGACTTCATAGTGCAACTTCGGTAACCGCGTCTCGCCGCCCTGTGCATTCATCAACCGCGTGTTGATCTCCAGCGAGGCCGTGCCTTGCGGCACGTTGTTGGAAAACAGACAATAGACGAACGTCCCATCCGGTGCGATGGCGACCGGCGCAGTCTTCACCAGCCAGACGTGCCGGTAAATGCCGGCGCCTTCGTAGAACCAGCCCTCGAACTGGGAGGCATCCACTCGCACGGCGACGACGTTGCGCCCGCCGCAATTGGCCACGTCCGTGATGTCGTAGCGGAAACTGCTATAGCCGCTTTCGTGGTGGCCGACGAAGTAGCCGTTGACGAACACCCGGCAGTCGCGGAACACGCCGTCGAACTCCAGCCAGAGGCGCTTGCCCGCGTCTTCCTGGGGCAACGCGAACGTGCGGCGATACCAGCCGACGCTGTTGGTCGGAAAGCCGGGGCCGACCGGTTTGAAGCCGTGCGAGGTGTCGGCCTTCGAGTCGAATGGCAACTCGACCACCCAGTCGTGCGGGAGGTTGACGGTGCGCCAGCTCGCGTCGCTGAAGCTGCGTCCGGCGGGGCCGCGGCTCGAGCCGGCCTTGGCGAGGTCTTCGCCGGTGCCCCAGTCATTGCCGAGGTGGAACTTCCAGCCAAAGTCCAGCAGCAGCCGCTCGCGCGGAGCGGTGGCTTCGGTGCCGGCCAAACGGGCAGTCAGCAAGCACGCCGTGAAGAACAGCATTGCGACGCCGGGGACCCGTGCCGAATTGGGGCGGTGAACTTTTGTCCAAATGCCGGTCGGACTGGTGGAGGATTGCATGTGCGCAACCTATAGCGGTCGGGTTCGCCCGGGCAAGTCAGGAGCCGCGAACGTCGCGGAGTGTTCGTGTTACCTACGGGAGCCGTTTCACACGGTAAAAGCGCGGGGACGTGCCGTTGCCGGCGCCGACGTGGAGGTAAGTCGTCACCGACTCGACGCTCCCGGTGGCGATCAATGCCGGACTCAGGTTTGTGAACGCGCCGCCCAGACGGGCGCTGCACTGCACCAGGTTCGTGGTGCCGGCGGGGGCCGCCCACGCGAGGCGGACATCGTTCCCCTGCGGCTGAATTTCAAGAATTTGAAAGCGGGCCACCGTGATGCGCACTCGATCAATGAACCAGCCCAGCCCGATGCCGGACAGATCGCTGTGCTCGAAGCCCAGCCGCATCGGCAGGGGCATTCCGGCCAGGGAGGTGAGGTCCACGGCCAGCGGCGTCCAGACGCGCTGCTGGACCACCAACAAAGGATCGGAACCAATGATCTGCGGCCAGGTCCAGCCGATGCTCGACCACCATTGCGACCAATGCACGGCGACCCCGAAAGCGGTGGAGTAATCATGCCATTGGTCGAATTGCAGGAAGACGCGCTCGCCGGGACGCACGGCGGGCAGGTAGAACGCCGGCGTCCACAGGTGCGCTTCGACGACGCTGGGATGGAGTCCGTCCAGGCCGGTGCCGGCGCAGAATTTCCCGTCGGGCACATTGGTCGGCCCGCCGGCGGCCGGCACGCCGAGGTCCCAGGCGCCTTCGTCCGTGTGCCAGGCGCCCCAACCGTTCTCGAAACTCTCCGTGCCGGGCCAATGGATGAACACTGGCACGTTCCAGACTTCGACGTCATCCACAAACCAGCCGGGATCGCCCTTGCCGCTATGCCCAAACCCCAGTTGCACCGGCCAGCCGCTGAAGAGCGTCAGGTCAATTCCCCGTCGGCGCCAAGCTGGAGAAATGTCCGCGATGACCCCCGAGGTGCCGGGATCGATGATGTTCCAAGGTCCCCAGTAGTTCCCGATGGGACCGGGGATCAACTGCCGGATCTTCACGTCGGAGAGGCAGACGTTGGAAGCGGAGTTGGGCAGGTATTTCTGCCATTGCCAGTAGAAGAGCCAGAGGTGGTTCGAATATTGGTTGACGGCCGGCAGCAGGATCGGCGGACTGACCAGATAGCAGTCGGTGCCGGGTCCGAGCGTGGCGGCACAGGCCGCGCCGGTGTGCGCGGCGAGCGGGCCGTTGGTGGGCGCGGTGATGACCCACGCGAACCGCGGGTCGATGTTGTAGGTCGTGTCGTTCGTCCAGCCGTTCCAACCGTTCTCGAAATCCTCCCGGAAAACGAGTTCCATGGCCGGGGCGGCCAGGGACCAGGCCAGCAGCGTCCAGAAACCCAAGCTGGATTTCCAGGCCCAGCGGTGAACGTGGCGTGTGGTGCGGGGTGCTACAAACATGGTGGCATTCATGGTCTTCAGGTAATCGGGCGAGAATCCTTTGGCTGCGGCGGCTGGCGCTCGCCCGCACCGGTCGCGCGGCGAAGGATCGCCCCGAGCGCGGCGTCCCGCTCACCCTCCGTTTGGTCCCCAACCGAAGCGCTTGGCGAAACCGGCGCCCGCGCGGGCCGCGATCGGGTGACGGGCCGGCGGGGGCGGCACAGGGTTGAAATTAGACTTTCGCGCTTGGGATCAATCCTTCGTCTTGGATACTAACCCCAGGAAACCTGTACGTCGAGGACAGACTGGCGGGAAGAAGCGAGGCCTTTCTTGACGCGGACCCGGCTCCGGAGTCGGGAAGGCATGTAGAACGAAGACTGGAGAGTCCCAGCGTCCTCTCAGCGGTCCGTGGGACTCCGAGATTTCACTTCCCGCCATAGCGGAAGTCATCAAACAACGTCACGCTGTCCGCTTTCGTCCACACGCCAACTTCACCGGGGGCGCGAATGCTGTCGTCGGTCGCCTCGATTATTTTCGTTCCATCGAAAGTCACCGTGAAGTGGTTGCCTTCAAAATCGACGCGCAAGGTGTGCCATTCCCCGAACGTCACCCTCGTGTTCGTGTTTTTGAAGGCCACGCGCCTGCCGTTGAGGGTGTGGTAGATCGTGACATTGTCCTCCAGGGCGTTGGCGCGGGCGACATAGTAATTGTCCGCGTCCTTCGCGCGCCAGATCAG
>JAJXZI010000074.1 GCA_021780115.1 bacterium
CGCTGCGTCGCGTCGTCTCGGGCAAGTTCGACGTGGCCAACGCCATCCCCTTTGAGGACGCCCTCCAGTTCTCGCCCCAGGAACTGGAAACGCGGGTCATTCCGTTCCTGAAGCTCGCCGGTTGAAACCTCCCGTCGCGCGCGCCGGTCGCGAGCCGTCGTCGGCCCCCGGGCGCCAGCGCCCCCTCGCCGAGTTGAAAATCCTACGTTCAGCCAGCAAACTCCAGCCGACCGGTCGGCCCGTCTGCGCCGCCATCGGGATTTTTGACGGCGTGCATCTGGGCCACCAGCAGATCATCCGGCAGACCATCGCCGACGCCTTGTTGCACGACGGACTGTCGCTGGTGATCACTTTCGACCGGCACCCGAACGCCGTGGTCGCTCCGGACCGGGTGCCGCCACTGGTCCAGCCACTGTCCCAGCGGCTCCGTGCCATCCAGTCGCTGGGCGTGGATGCGCTGCTGCTGATCCGCTTCGACGCCGCGTTCAGCCGGCAGACCGGCGAGGCCTTTGTTCGCGGCCTGGCGCGGGACCTGGGCCGCCTCCGGAGCCTCTGCGTCGGCGCGGATTTTCATTTTGGCTATCAGCGCAGCGGCAACGTGGAACTGCTGCGGAAACTTGGCGCGGAGTTCCAGTTCACCGTCCACGGCATGGCCGCCGTGTCGCTCAACGGCCAGCCCATCAGCAGCACGCGCATCCGCGAAGCGATCCGTCGCGGCGACCTTGACGCCGCCAGCCAGATGCTCGGACGCGCCTACGCGCTGGCGGGGCGGGTCATCAAGGGCGACGGCCTCGGCCGCCAACTCGGCTTTCCCACGGCCAACCTGGACGTGGCCGGCTTGGTGCTTCCTCCCAACGGCGTCTATGGGGCCCATGTCCGCGTCGGCGACCGGGCGCAGCGCGCCGTGATGAACATCGGCGTCCGGCCCACGTTGCGGAACCCCGAACCGAAGCTCTGCGTCGAAGCGCATCTGCTGGACTTTCAGGGCGATCTCTATGACCAGGAACTGGAAGTCACGTTCGTGGCGAGATTGCGGGACGAGCGAAGGTTTGCCTCACTCGCCGAACTCCAGGAGCAGATCACCCGCGACGCCGCCGAGGCCCGCGCCAGGTTCTAGGAGGAACGCCCACCGGGGGAACGCGCCGGGCACGCCGCCCGATGGTCTCCCGGCGCTTGCCGCGGCGCGTACCCTGGCGCATCCTGCGCCCCGCGATGCGTTCCGGCTGCCCTCGATTGCGAAGCGCGACCCTGGTCGCCGCGACTGCCCTGCTCATGATGAATCGGACGGCCCACAGCGACCCAGTGACGACGGCGAATCTCGCCCCGGCGGACGTTCGCGGGACGGAGAAGCAAATCACCCGCGGCCGTGAGGGGCGCATCTTGACGAACACCGGCGTCTGGTCGCCGGACGGCGAGTGGCTCGTCTATGACACGCGCTCCGACATCCCCGGTCAAGACTTCGACGGCACGCGGATTGAGATGGTCAACGTCCGCACCGGCGAGGTGAAGGTGCTTTACCAGTCGGCCCACGGCGCGCACTGCGGCGTTGTCACGTTCCATCCGCGCGAGCCGCAGGTCGTCTTCATCCTGGGGCCGGAGCACCCGACGCCGGATTGGTCCTACTGCGCCTGGCATCGCTGCGGCGTCATCGTGGCGGTGGCGACGCCCGGCGTGGCCACGCATCTGGACGCGCGCGACCTCACCCCGCCGTTCACGCCCGGCGCCTTGCGCGGCGGATCGCACGTTCATGTCTGGGACGCGGCGGGCGAATGGGTGAGCTTCACCTACGAAGACGCCGTGCTGGCGCGCTTTCAGGAAGCCGGACCCGATCATGACCTCAACCTCCGCAACGTCGCCGTCGCCGTGCCGGGCCATCCGGTGCGGGTGAGGAAGGGCCATCCGCACAACCAAGACGGCGAGTATTTCTCGGTCCTGGCGACGCGGACGACCGCCCGCCCGAAACCCGGCTCGGATGAAATTCAGAAAGCGTTTGAGGAAGGCTGGGTCGGCGCCAACGGGTACCTGCGCGCAGACGGTACCCGGCAGAAACACGCCCTCGCCTTCCAGGGCCAGGTCATCACCGCCCAAGGCGCGACGATTTCGGAAGTGTTCCTCGCGGACCTGCCCGACGACGTGACCACGCCCGGCGCCGGACCGCTCGCCGGCACGGAGACGCGGATGCCCTGTCCTCCGAAAGGCACCGTGCAGCGCCGGCTCACACACACCGCGGAGCGCAAGTTCCCCGGACTGCAAGGCCCGCGGCATTGGCTGCGCAGCGCGCCCGACGGCGGACGGATTGCCTTCTTGATGAAGGATGACAGCGGCGTGGTGCAGCTCTGGACCGTCTCTCCCAATGGCGGGCCGCCCACTGAACTGACGCGCAACCCGTGGTCCATCACGTCCGCTTTCACCTGGAGTCCGGACGGCCGCCTCATCGCGCACGGGATGGACAACAGCGTGTGCGTGACCGAGACGAGCACGGGGAAGACGGTCCGGTTGACGGCCCGCAGCGACGACGCCCGCGCTCCGCGTCCGGAGGCGTGCGTCTTTTCGCCGGACGGACGGAAAATCGCGTTCCTCCGGCGGGGGGTGTCGGGCAAGGAATTCTCCAACCAGATTTGTGTCGTCTTCCTCGAAGGCCGCGCCGGGCTTTGACGCGCAGCGCATGGCGCCGCCCCGTCCAGTCCAACCGTCGCCCCGCTACAAGTGGTGGGTGGTGTTCATGCTCTGGTGGGTCTGCTTCTTCAACTACGCCGACCGGCAGGCGATCAGTTCCGTCTTTCCGTTGCTCAAGAGCGAGTTTGGTTTTGACGCCGTGCAACTGGGCTTGATCGGTTCGGCCTTTGCCTGGGTGTACGCCTTCGCCGCGCCGGTGGCCGGCCTGGGCGCCGACCGGTTCGTCCGGAAGCGAATCATCATCGGCGCGTGCGTGGTCTGGAGCGGCTTCACGCTGGGCACCGCTTGGTGCGGCAGCTTCCTCCCGTTCCTCAGCGTGCGGGCGCTGACGGGTCTGGGCGAAACGTTCTACTTTCCGGCGGCGATGGCGCTGATCAGCGACTATCACTGCCGGGCCACACGGTCGCGCGCCATGGCCTGGCATCAATCGGCCGTGTATGCCGGGACGATTCTCGGAAGCTGGATGGCCGCCGTGCTCGCCGAGCGCCTGGGCTGGCGGTTTCCGTTCTATCTCTTTGGGCCGATTGGCATCGTGCTGGCCGCGATGCTTTCCTGGGGCCTGCGCGAGCCACGCCGTGGCGCGGCCGAAACCACCGCCTCGGATGCGCCTGCGGCGGACGGTCCAGCCGCCGGGCGGCCGCTGTCGGTGCGGGAGACTTGGCGCGCGATTTTCCGCTCGCCGCCAGCCGTGCTGCTGATGCTCGCCTTCCTGTGCGCGAACTTCGTGGCCGTCATTTTTCTGACGTGGACGCCGACCTTTCTGGTGGAGAAATTTCATTACTCCATCGGCGCGGCGGGCTTGACGGGCACGCTGTATATCCATTTGGCGAGCGCGGTGGCGGTGCCGGTGGCGGGCGCGTGGGCGGACCGGTTGGCCCGGCGGTTCGCCGGCGGTCGCATGGCGGTGCAGTTGACCGGCCTGGTGGCGGGGGCGTTCTTCGTGTTCCTCGTCGGCACGGCTGGCAGCCGGGGCACGCTGGTCCTCGCCATGACGGTGTTCGGCCTGGGCAAAGGGTTTTACGACTCCGGCATCTTCGCCGCGCTGTACGATGCCATCGAACCGCGCGCCCGCGGCAGCGCCGCCGGCCTGATGAACACCGTGGGCTGGGGCGGGGGCGCCCTGGGACCGCTCTTCGTCGGCCTGGCCACCCAGTGGGGCGGCCAGCCCACGGCCTGGCAGAACATGAGCGACGCCTTCGCCTGGTGCGGCGCGGTGTATTTGCTGGCGGCTGCCCTGCTGGCGGCGGCGATTTTCCTGTTGGCCAGGGGCGGGGCGTGGCAGCCTCTCGCGGGCACCGCCGGTTCGCGCTGAGGGTGCCGGACGCACAAAACACGATGAACAAAAACCGACTGCCGCAACCACTGCGCGGCATCATTCCGCCGATGGTTACGCCGCTGCGTGGCCGGGACGAACTGGACGTCGCGGGCCTCGAACGCCTCATCGAGCACATCCTCGCCGGCGGCATTCATGGACTCTTCATTCTGGGCACGACCGGCGAGGCGCCCAGCCTCAGCCACCGCCTGCGGCACGAACTGATCGAACGCACCTGTCGGCAGGTCGCGGGCCGCGTGCCGGTGCTGGTGGGCATCACTGACACCGCCTTCGTCGAGTGCCTGAGCGTCGCGCGTACGGCGGCCGAGACGGGGGCCGACGCCGTGGTCGTGTCCGCGCCGTATTACTTTCCAGCGGGACAGCCGGAGTTGCAGGACTACCTTGACCATCTGGTTGCGGAACTGCCGTTGCCGCTGTTTCTCTACAACATGCCGAGCCACACCAAGCTCACCTTCGAGCCGGAAACCGTCCGCCGCGCGATGGACCAGCCCAAGGTGGTGGGGTTGAAGGACAGTTCCTACGACATGCCCTATTTTCACGACCTCTGCGCTTTGCTGCCGGCGCGGCCGGATTGGACGCTGCTGATCGGGCCGGAGGAACTGCTGGCCGAAGGCGTCCTGCTCGGCGGGCACGGTGGCGTGTGCGGCGGGGCCAATCTCTGCCCGCGCCTCTACGTGGAGCTGTACGAGGCGGCCCGCGACCGCCGGATTGACCGCATGCTGGAGTTGCATCACGCGGTGCATCGTCTGATCCAGACCGTCTATAGCGTCGGCCAGCACCGTTCCTCCTTCATCAAGAGCCTCAAATGCGCGTTGTCGTGCCTGGGGATCTGCGACGACTTCCTGGCGGAACCGTTCCGGCGCTTCCGGCCCGAACAGCGCGCCCAAGTGCAACAACACCTCGAGGAAGCCGGAATCACGCCGGCGCACCCCATGCCGAGCATCGTGACGGCTGGCTAGTCCGGCCCTTCCGCCCGCTGGCTCCGGCAACCGCGCACGACCGATTTCACCAACGCCGGCGGACGCGCTGGCACTCTCAACGGGTCGCGTTGGTTCCCTGGCGCGTCGTCACTTCATAGTTGAAGGTTTGCTGTGCGCGGGACTTCAGCGGCAGCACGAACTTCACTTTGTTCGCATCCACCTTCTCGAAGCGGGCATCCGTGGTCAGCGCCCAGTCGCCGGGGAAATTCCGCCGCACGTCCAGCACCACGTCGAGGTCCTTCGAGTTCTGGACTTCGATCTCCCACGTTTCCTTGGTCGTCCAGCCCTTCACGTTGCCATTGTTGTCGAAGGCGAGGTCGGTCTTCACCCAGTTCGTGAGTTTGGGCTTCACCAGCACTTCCGGGTCGCTGCCCAACTCCATCTCCACGGTTTCGTTGATCGGGATGTATTTGACGCTGGTGCTGCCGACGAAGCCGTAGAGGTGGTCGTCCGTGACCAGCCGGAACGCCTTGACGGCGCCGTCGGGCAGCGGCTCGCGGCCGAGCCGGCTCGGAACCGAGTTGGTGAAGCGGTAGAAGCGCTGGACGCGGTCGCCCCAGCGCTCCTTTTCGTATTTGTAGTAGCTGGTGATCGGCACAGTGGGCGTCTGGAACGAGGGCAGCCGCTTGGACCAGCCGGTGGGGATCGTGTCGCGCCCCGCGACGGTGTAGAGGAAATACTCGGAGACGCCTTCCTTGATGATCTCGCGCGGTCGGTTTTCCAGTTTGTCAAACGCCTCGCTGGCATCCTTCAGGGCCAGCGCGCGGCGGGCGTAGAATTCCCCTCCAACGGCGGAGACTGGCGCCGACGTCGGGAGGAGCGTGCCGGGCCGGCCTTGCCGGGCCAACTGGGCGATGTCTTCCACCAGCCGGATCACGCCCACCACGAGGCGCACTTGGGCGTTCTCGTAGTCTTCGCCGCTCTGGTTGTTCACGCGGACGTTGCCGGCCAGCGCCATCGTCTTTTCGTCCCGGGCCGCTTCGACGACGTAATCCGCCGACCAGGTGATGCCGCTGGTGAAGTAGCGGATCTCGACCTGCACCTCGCCGGCGAAGTCGCTGTGGATGCGCCATTCCAGCGTATTGGTGACGCGCGGCGGGAAGCTGATGTCCAGCACGTCCACCGCGTCGGCGTGGGTCAGCGGGCGGAATTCAACCGAGGTGGGGTCAATGAGCGTGTTGGCCCAGGAGAACTCCAGCTTGTTGAGACCCCGGCGCAAGGTGAGCACGCGCGTCTCCTTGACGAGCGTGAGATCGGCGGAATTGTAAATGGTGAGCTGGACGGTGTCGCGGCCGGGGAGCGCGACGACGTTGATGCGGGCCGGCGCCAGGGCCGGCGCCAGGGCCACCGCCGCGGTCAGCAGCGAAAGCCGGAGTCCGAACCGCCTCGTTGCCTGCGAGATTGCCGGATCGGATTTCGATTTTTTGGCCGCGAACAGCGTTGCGACTTGCGCTCGGACTGATTTCGTTTTCATCGGTTTCTCCTCTGTGCCTCAGTAGGCGGCGGGTTCGTTGCCCTGCACGTTCAGGCGCTGGAGGTTGAACGTGACGGTGGTTTTGTTGGTGCCGTTGGTTTCCGGCGGCAGCGTCAGGTGATACTCGAAGGTGAACGCGTCCTTCTTCTCGAACTGCCGCGGATGGCTGTTCTCGACCATCCGCCAGTAACCGGGGACGTGCTCGACGAGCACCAGGTCCGTCGGCGCCTTTTTGAAGTTCTCGATCTCGATCTGGTAAATCTCGTCGGTGTTCCACAGCACGTCCTGGTTGGCGGTGTTGCGGCGGATGTCGGTGCGATCGTTCTTCGTGCGGCGCTGGACCACCTTCACGTCCCGGCTCTGGCCGAGGGAAAGCTTCAGTTCGCGGTCCACCGGCGTGAGTCCCGCCCAGTCTTCGCCCGTGAAGGCCACGCCCTCGCCCGGCGGCCCGCCTTCCTTCTCCGGTTGGTCCTTCGTCTTGATGAAAAGGCGGACCTTGCCGGGCAGCAGCGTGTGCTCGCCCAGTTTGGAGTCCCGGTCGTTTTTGAGGACGTAGGCCAGCGGGAGGCCGACGGTTTTCTTCTCGTATTCGGGATCCCAAGGCTGGCGGGCGGCGTCCCAGGTGAGGACTTTCTTGATCGGCAGGTCCGGGATGCGTTCGGAAAGCATCTCCAGCACCTCCTCGTGGGCCAGCGACTTCCTCAAATTCGCGCCGTAGCCGATGCCCAGTTCCGCGTCCGGAAGGTCCTCGCCGGAGTCGTTGCGCAGGCGCAGATAACTGCGCAGCGTCAGGGTGCGCTCGTCCGGCTCGGCGACGGCCTTGTAAACCACGTCGCGACTCAGGCCGGCGAGAAGGTAGGAAATGCGCACCCGCTCCTCGCGCGCGGCGGGGCTGCTGATCGCCCAGACCAGCGCGTTCTCGTTCGGCGGGTAACTGGTGTTGAGGACAACCACTTCGTCGGGGCTGGTGAGCGCGCGGAACTGGATCGAGGCGCCGTCAATGTTCACGTCGCGCCAGGAGAAATCCACCTGGTTGACACCCGGCTGGAGGGTGAGGATGCGCTCCTCCTCGACGAGCGTGGCCTCCGGATGGGTGAGCGCGACGACGACCCGCGCCCGCTCGGGCAGGGCGACCAGTTTGACGCGGGCCGGGGCCGGGGTGGCCACGGTCAACGCGGCCAGAACTAGAAAAGGCAGTTTCATTGTTTCGACTCCTTCGATCGTTGGACTTTGCTGGATGCTCGTTTCACAGGCGGTTAGACGGCACCGAAACGGGAACGCTCCCGCAAACCTCATCTCCGCACCCTCCGTTGCGCCCGGCGGGCGGACGGGGCACGCGCGGCGGATCATTGCCTTGCCCCCGAGCCGGGGCCAACGCCGGCGTGCGCTTCAACGGCGCGCCGCGCGCCGGCCGCCGCCGGCGCCGGGAAGAAAACCAAAAGCAGAAAACCGGCCCACGAATAACAAACACAACAATGCCTGCCGACCTTGTAGCGTAATTAAACCGCGCTTGAGGTCATTGATTCAAAAACGCGCCGGCCCACAAACTCATTCTCGAGCGTGACTACATTCACCTGCGACGCCCGCTTCGACAGGGCCTCGGGATTGTCCTAGCGCCGACGATCGAATGCGAAGCGAGGTTCGCGGCCGGGCTATAGCTGTTGCGCTCCAGCACGGCGACGTCACACCCGAGCTGGAGCCCGACCAGTGCCGTCAGCTTGGCCAGTTGTCCGCCGCCCACGATGCCGAGGCGCGGGTTGATCGCCGAGACGACGCGCGCAGGCTCAACGCGCTTGAGGATGTCGTGGTCGTAGGTTTCGTGCGTGCGGGTTTCAGCCCGTGCTCTTCATGCCAAAGGCGATCCCGTTGACGGTGAGCGCGAGCAGGCGACGCAGGGTTTCGGTGCGCTGATTTTCGCCGGCCTTGCGCCAACGGGCGAGGAAGCAGATTTGCAGAAAGTTCAGCGGGTCCACGTACGGATTGCGGCGGCTGATGGACTCGGCGAGGACGGGCTGATTTTCCAGCAACACTTTTCGTTGAGTGACCGCAAGAACCAAGCGCACCGAGCGTTCGAACTCTGCTTCGATCAGGCCAAAGATCTGCTTCCGCACGGAAACGGAGCGGACCAACGCAGCGTATTCGCGGGCGATGCCCAGTTCGGTTTTCGCCAGCGACACCTCGGCGTTGTCGAGCAGTTGCTTGAAGAACCGCCAATGCTGGTACATCTCCCGCAGTCGGGCGAGGCCATCCGGTTCAGCGCCGGCAAAATGTTCCAAGGCGTGACCGAGGCCATACCAAGCCGAGACCAGGTGCCGTGACTGCGTCCAGGCGAACACCCACGGAATGGCGCGAAGCTGGCGAATGTCTGCGTTGGCGGCGCGGCGGGCTGGGCGCGACCCGAGACGCAGGTGCTCAATCAAATCAATCGGCGTGGCCTGCATGAAGTATTCGGCGAACTCCGGGGTGCGATAGACGAGCTGCTGGTAGAAGTCGAAAGACGTGCGGGCCAGCTTGTTCATGCAGGCTTCCCACGCGGCAAGTTGTTCCTTCGGCGTGTCACTGGGCAGGCATTGCACGGCGATGACCGCGGAGGTGAGTTGCTCCAGGTTGCGCTGCGCGACGGCAGGGTTGGCGTATTTGAGCGAGACAACCTCACCTTGCTCCGTAATGCGGATGCGCCCGCCATGCGCGGCGTGCGGTTGGGCGCGCAGGCTGCGATGGCTCGCGCCGCCGCCCCGATCAATGGTCCCGCCCTTGCCGTGGAAGAACCGGAGCTTGATGCCGCACTCATCGGCGAGGCACGACATGTCCTTCTGCGCCCGGTAAAGGAACCAGTTCGCGGCAAGGTAGCCGCCGTCCTTGTTCGAGTCCGAATAGCCGACCATGACCTCCTGCACCATGTCGCGGCGGCGGAGGTGGGCGCGGTAATTTTGGTTGCCCCACAGCTCGGCGAGTGTGCGCGGCGCGTTCTCCAAATCCTGAATCGTCTCGAAGAGCGGCACCAAGTCGATGTCATAGACTTCTGCGCGGCAGGAAAGTTCGTGAATTTTGAGGATGTCCGCGGCGCCGCGGGTCATACTCAGGATGAAGTGATTCGCCGCGTGCGGGCCGTGTTCTTCCTGTATTCTCCCGATCATGCGGAGTTCGGCGAGTACCTCGCCTTCAGCGCTGTCGAGCTTGCTGCTGTGGTCGCGGAAATCAAGTTCTGCCATGTGGCGGCCGAAAACGCGCGTCTGGGTGAGCAGGCGCCGAATGCGGCCGGCGGCTGCGCGACGGGCGCCCTGTTGGATGAGGCCCCGCTGCACGTCTTCGAGTGTCCCGATGATCTGCTTCAAAGTGGCGGTGCCTGCGCGAAGCTTGCGGCGCAGAGCGGCGAGTTGCGTGCGGAAGACCTCGTAAGGCTGGTAAGGAATCAGCGCTTCATTCGGTTCGGCTGGGGCCGTCCTTTTCAGCGGTGAACTGGCATGGGAAAGCTCCTTCGCCAACGCAGCGACTTCGCGCTCATAGAAATCCATCAACACGCAGGTGTGCCATTGCGCCGCGGTGCGACTGATGTCGGGCGTGACAAGTGGATTGCCGTCACGGTCGCCGCCGACCCAACTGGCGAAGGTCAGGAACGGCCGTGAGCGCAGCACGGTCGGGTAGTTCGCGGCCAGTTCGGCGTCGAAGGCGGCGTAAAAGTTGGCCACTGTCTCGAAGATGGCGAGGTCGAAGTAGAACGCGTTGGTTTCGACCTCCTGGAGCGGGCCGACCCGGCGCTCGCGAATCTCCTCGGTCTGCCAAAGCGCTTCGAGGACTTCGTCGGGATTGTCCCACTGCCGCGCGAGGCGGCTGATCTGGTGCAGCACAATACGCCGTTTAGCCTCGGTGGGATGCGCCGTCAGGACAGGCTGGATTTCCAATTCATCGAGGCAGCGCTGAACCTTCGCCGGCTGCACACCGGCTTCCTTGAGTTCGCGGAACAGCCGGTGCAGGGACATAGGCGGGGCCGGATGGCTGGCGAGGTGGCGGCTGCGAGCCCGTTCTTCGCAGAAATTCACGAGCTGGAAGAACAGGCTGAAGGCGTGCGCAATCTGGTAAGCCTCCTCGACACGGAGCTGATTGATGAGTGCGGCGCTGGCGTTGACCCTGGCGGAGGCGTCGTGCTGTCGCCCAGCGATGGAAAGGTCGCGAATCCGGTGGAGTTGGCGGAAAACACGTTCTCCCGCCTGTTCGCGGATGATCGCGTCGAGGCGCCCGGTCAGATAGGCAATTTCTTCTCTTAATATTTCACTCAAGCGCGGGAAAGGTTAAATGCCTCGGGACATATCGCAAGTCGGCTTGCTGAACGGCGATCGAGCACATGTGCCGAATCGGAGAAGTCAAAAGAGCTTTCCGAAGTTAGTATTCCCCAACTTCAACCGGCCGTTCAGACTCAACTGCCCGCAGTCGTTCCGCCCAGTTGTTCAGCCAGGCTTGCCGTTCCTCAGCGGAAACACGGACCGGTGCATAGACGATGTTCGGCGCAAGCACGTCCCAGCCGGTAAAGCGCTGAATCCCGCGCTGAATGGGACGAAGGATCGCGTGAATGTCGCCATACGCCAGCGCCGCGCCGTCCACGTCTTCGATGCGGCGGAGGTCCGATTCGCCCGTCATCAGTTGGCCGGTGAAATTCGCCTTCGTTTCCAGGCACTGCCACATGAACGCGTCGAATGAGGCTTCTGTGACGTAACGGTAGATCTGGACCCCGGCGTTGGTTTTGCCCTGGCGGAGGATGCGGCCCTCGCGCTGTTTGACATCGGCGGGTCGCCAGGGAGCGTCGAGATGATGCAGCGCAATCAGGCGCTCCTGCACGTTGGCACCCGTGCCCATCTCCTGCGTGCTACCGAACAGAATTCGCACCTTGCCGGCGCGCACATCGCGGAAGAGTTGCAACTTCGCCGCTTCGCCGTCGTGGTTTTGGATGAACTCGATGTCGGAGGCGGGAAGGCCTCTGACGATGAGTTTTTCGCGCATGTCCTCATAAACCGAGAAGGCCTGGCCGCCCGTGGGAGTGGACAGGTCGCAGAAGACCAATTGCGCGGAACGGTCAGCAGCGGTTTCCCGCCAGATGCGCTCAATCTCGGCCACGGCCCGGTTCACCTTGCTGTCTGGGTGGTCGGGGAGACGCAGATCATGCAACCGCAAATCGAGCGCCGCCTTCCTTCTGTCGGTGGTGCCTAGCCCCAATGCCGTTTAGGAATTCAGGCCAGAAACCCTCATGGGGCATTCTCTATCAACATGTTGCGATGATGGTCGGCGGACCAACTCTCTCGAGCGTTGGCCGCTGCTACCGGACGACGTTTTTGGGGCAGCGACGCCGGCATTGCGGTCACTGCCTGACAAATATGCCAAAACTCCCTGAAAATGGCCCGAAATCCAGAGAATTGCCTCCCGGACAGCGCCGCTCGGTAGCGAAAGCCCTTGGTTTTCAATCGGTTTGCGGTTGAATTCCTAAACGGCATTGGGCCTAGCCCGGCAAATCCAAGAATTGGTTCGCGCGGAAGCGGCGCAAACGGCGCGCTCCGCAACCCCAGCACCGGCGGGAAAGGCGGGCCGGAGCCGTTCCCCAAGACCATCCGCTCGGAGGCATGGCCTCGCGCGCTTCCAATTCGGACACGACCCGATGCTGGATGAACGAGACGTTGGGCGGTTCCCAGGAATCGTCAGCGGTTGGAGCGCTACTCGTAACGCAACGACTCGATCGGATCGAGATGGGCGGCTTTGATGGCGGGGTAGCTGCCAAAAATGATTCCGACCACGGAGCAGATCAGCACGCCGAAGCCGGCCCAGTCCAGCGGGATTTGCGCCGGCAATTCCATGTAGAGCGCCGCCAGGTTGCCCCCCAGGATGCCGAGCACCACGCCGATGACGCCGCCCACCTCGCACAGCACGATGGCTTCGAGGATGAATTGCGTGGTGATGTTCCGCTTCTTCGCACCGACGGCCCGCCGGATGCCGATCTCGCGGGTGCGTTCCGTCACACTCACCAGCATGATGTTCATGATGCCGATGCCGGCGGCCAGCAGGGCGATCGAGCTGACCACAAACACGCCTGTGCGCACCGCCAGCGTCACCGCGCGGAATTGGCTGATAATGCTGTCGTTCGAGGCGATTTCAAAGTCGTCCTCCTTGCCCGGCGCCACCCGGCGGGCCGCGCGGAGGATGCCTCGGACCTGCTCGACGGTGTCGTCGTAGCTCTGCTGGTCGCGCGCCTGTACCAAGATGTCCAGGCTGCGCCAGATGCGGCCGTAGCGTCCGAGGCCGGTGGTGAGCGGAATCACGGCGAAATTGTCCTGGTCGCCGCCGAGGAAGGAGCCGCGCGGCTCCAGCACGCCCACCACGGTGTAGTTGATGCCGTCAATTTTCACCGACTGCCCCACGGGCGAGACCAGGGGAAAGACCGACTTGGCCAGCCCGTCGCCGAGCACGCAGACGTCGCGACGGCTGTCCACGTCCGTATCGAGCAAGCCGCGGCCGTCAGCGACGACCCAATTGCGGGCGGGGAAGTTGCCGGGAATGGCGCCGAAAAGCCGCACCGTGGGCGGGGACTTGCCGTAGCGCGAGCGCGCCTCGCCGGCCCAGAAAGTGGTCTCGATGCCCACGGCGGCCGCCAGGTGGGCGTGCTCGAGTACCGCCCGGCCGTGGGCGTAGGTGACGTTCTGGCGCCGCCAGTACTTCATCCAGTCGTGCCCGCCGCCGCCGAACTGCACCACGGGCCACTTGCGGACCCAGAACGTGTTCGCGCCCAACATGCTCAATTCGTTCTCAACGTAGCTCTGCATGACGCGCATGGCGGTCATGACGACGATGATGGAAAAGACGCCGATGAGCACGCCCAGCAGCGTGAGGGCCGAACGCAGCTTGTGCGAGGTCAAGGCGTTCATGGCCATCAGAAAACTCTCGCGCATTTCGCCGAGAAGCAGGGCGCGGGAACGGTGGCGCTGGGAGGGCGGGGTCATGGGGAAAGTCCGAGGTCCGAGGTCCGTTTCATTCGCTCCGGAGCGCATCCACCGGATTCATCCGCGCCGCCCGCCAGGCCGGCACGAAGCCCGACACCACGCCCGTGACCAGCGACACGAGCAGCGCCACGCCCACCGTGGGCAGCGACATCTTCGCCGGCAGATAATGGCCCAGGAGCAGCGACGCCGGCCAGGCCAGGCCCAGCGCGATCAAGCCGCCCAACAAGCAGATGCTGGCCGCTTCGCTCAGAAACTGGATCAGGATCGTCCGCCGTTTGGCGCCGATGGCCTTGCGGATGCCGATCTCCTTGGTGCGCTCCGCCACCGAGACGAACATGATGTTCATGATGCCGATGCCGCCGACGAACAAGGACAGGCCGGTGATGAACAGCCCCGCCGCCGCCATCGTGCCGCCGACGCGCTTGAACGTGTCGAGGAAACTGTCCTGCGAATTGATGGCAAAATCGTCGTCCGCGCCCGGCGGGAGGCGCCGGATCTTGCGGACCAACCCGCGCAGTTCCTCCTTGGCGTCCTCGATGTGCTTCAGGTCGGCCACGCGGACACAGATCATGAAATCCGGGTTGCGCCAGAAAGCGGCGGTGAACTGCCCGACGGGAATGATGACCTGGCTGTCCGTACTGAAGGGGCCGGGCGCTTCGCCCTGCCGCTCGGTGACGCCGACGACCTCGAACGTCTGCCCGCCGACTTTGATGCGGCCGCCCACGGGCGGTTCGCGGACAAACAGGTTGGTGGCCACGTCCGACCCGATCACGCACACCGGGCGCGCCCCGTCGGATTCCGCGGCGGTGAAAAAGCGGCCCTGCCCCACCGTGGCGCCGCCCGTCTGGAGGAACTGCTCCGTCGTGCCCACCACCTGGACCGAGTCAGCCTTGCGATTCTTGTATTGGACCGGCGCGCCGGTATCCACGTACGGCGCGATGGCCTGCGCGGAGGCCATCTGCCGCTCCAGCGAGTGGACTTGGTCCAAGGTGATTTGCGGGCGCTTGTTCTGCTTGATCCACTGCTCCGCGGAGTTGATGAACCAGTCAATGCGCGAGACGTAGAGCGTGCCGGCGCCGAGCGAGGAGATGCTTTCCAGAAAGGCGCCTTTGATGCCCTCGATGGCGGTGGTCATCAACGTCACCGTCACCACGCCGATGATGATGCCCAGCGTGGTCAGTGTAGCCCGCAGCTTGTGGGCGCGGATGGCGTCCCAGGAAATCCACAGGCCCTCGCGCAACTCGGTCAGGAAATTCATGACGCGCAGGGATCGAGCGTCGCGGGTCGAGGGTCGAGAGCGGGAGGAGGTTGCCCCTCGACTCTCGCCGCTCGATACTCGGCCCGCTTCTCATCGCTGGCGATGAGGCCGTCACGAATGCGCAGAATGCGGCGGGCGTGCCGGGCGATGTCTTCTTCGTGGGTGACGATCACGAGGGTGTTGCCCTGCTGGTACAGGGCGTCGAACAGGGCCATGATTTCTTCACCAGTCTTGGAGTCGAGGTTGCCGGTGGGCTCGTCGGCCAGAATGATCGAGGGGCGCGTGACCAGGGCGCGGGCGATGGCCACGCGCTGGCGCTCGCCGCCCGACATCTCGTTGGGCCGGTGGTGGACGCGCGCCGCCAGGCCGACTTTCGCCAGCGCCTCGGCCGCCGCGCCGCGCCGCTCCCCGGTTTCCCAACCGGCGTAGATCAGAGGCAGTTCGACGTTGCGCAGCGCGGTGGCGCGGGGCAGCAGGTTGAAGGTCTGAAAAACGAAACCAATTTCCCGGTTGCGGATTTCAGCGAGCTGGTTGTCGTCCATCTCGCTAACGTTCGCGCCGTTCAACTCGTATTGACCGGTGGTGGGCGTATCGAGGCAGCCGATCAGGTTCATCAGCGTGGACTTGCCGGAACCGGACGGCCCCATGATGGCCACGTATTCGCCGCGTTCGATGGCGAGCGAGACGCCGTGCAGGGCGTGGACGGTCTCCGTGCCCATTTGGTAGCAGCGCGTGATGTCGGTGAAGCGAATGAGGCTCATGCGGAGAAGGTCCGAAGGCCGAAGGCCGAAGGTCGAAACGAACTGGGAATCTGAAATCCGGGGAAGCGCCCCGCGGTGCGGTTCCGCCAGCCGCTCCCGAAGCCCGACCGGGATGAGCCTTCGGACTTCGAACTTCGCACCTCGGACTTCACCGGTTCTCGCCTTCCTTGTCACCCTTGATCGTCCCCGCCTTCTCTTTGCGAATCTTCTTGCCGTCCTCCAGCTCGCGGCTGATGGCTTTGTAACCGCCCGAGACGATTTCCTGGCCTTCCTTCAAACCGTCCGTGATCTCGGCGTAGGCGTCGTCGTTGATGCCGCGCTGGACCGGGACCATCTTCACGCGATCACCGTCCACGATGAAGACCACCTCGATCGGTTTCGGCGCTTCGCCGCTCTTCTTGCCGGGCTTGTCCGCGCTTGGGACGGCATTCGTCGAAGTGCTGGTCGTGTTGGTGGCGGCGCACGCGGTGTTCGTGGGCGGATCTTCGGCGACGGTGTTGGTGCCGCTGCCCTTGCCTTTGGCGTCCTTGCTGGCGGCGGCCAGTTCCTTCGGCTTGGGCATGCGCGTGGTGACGCTCTGCACCGGCACGCACAGCGCGTTGGTACGGGAGCGCGTTTGAATTTCCGCCGTCACCGACATGCCGGGGAGAAACCGCTCCTTTTCGTCAATGCGGATTTTGACCTGAAACTTGGTGGCGTCCTGGGTGCCGCTGCTCGAGGCCGCGTTGGCGGCGCCGGATGAGTTGGCGATGTCCGTCACGGTGCCGTTAAACTTACGGTCGCGGAAGGCGTCCACTTCCAGGCTCGCCTTCTGGCCCACTTTGACCAGCACGACGTCGATCTCGCCGATGTCCACGCGCGCCTCCATGTCGTTGAGGTCGGCCACGGTCATGATCTCGGTGCCGGCCATCATGGTGTTGCCGGCGACGCGCTCGCCCAGCTCGAGGCTGAGCTTGCTCACCGTGCCGGTGATGGGCGAATAGATCGTGGTCTTGGCCACGACCTCCTCTGTGCGCGCCAACGCCCCTTTGGCCTGGTCCACCTGGTGCTTCGCGGATTCGAGTTGCGCCTTGCTGATGTCCAGGGCCGTTTGGAAGCCCAGGAAATCGGAGTCCGAGATCAGCTTGCTGGAGAACAGGTCCTGGTTGCGTTTGAAGTCCAGCTCCGCCTTGCGCAAGTTCGCCTCGGCCAATTGCTGGCCCGAAAGGGACGACATGTAAGTGGCCTCGGCCGACTTGCGGTCGGCGATGTACTCATCCGGCTTGATCTTGGCCAGCAGGTCACCCTGGTTGATGTGCTGCCCTTCCTTGACCGGCAGCGCGACGATCTCGCCGCTGACTTCGGCGCTGATCTTGACCTGTTTCACCGGCTGGATACGGCCGTTGGCGACGACGGTTTCGGTGAGGTTGGTGCGGATGACCTTGCCCGTCTCGACGCGAATCGCCGGCTCCTGTTTGCGGAGAAAGGCGTACGCCCCCAACCCGGCCAGCACCAGCAGGATTACAGAAAAAATAAGGATCTTGCGACGCTTTTTCGACTTTGGATTTGCCATGTCAGTTGCCTCTTAAGACACCTCTGCGGGGCGTTTGTTTCACGGAACTGGGCGGGAAAACCACCCCTCGGCCGCGCAGCCAGTTCGTCCGCCCCTCAGCCGCCGAACGCGGCGCGTACCGCGGCGCCGAAGCCGATCATCAGCCCCGTCAGCGCCGCCCAGAGGCCGAAGACCCAGGCCGCCGCCTGGCCGAAGGAAGCGCCGCTGAGCCGCGCCAGGCCCACGGAGCGGACGGCCAGCAGCCAGAGCGTCATCACGCTCAACGCCCCGAGAAGGGCGTGGCCGGTGTTCTGCGGATCGAAGTCCTTCAAGAACAGCGCCGGGCTGGGCGCGGCGAAGACGTTGCCCAGCGCGATGATCAGCAGCGTTTTCACCACTGCATCCAGCAGGCCGATCATGTTCGCCAGGCCGGCCACCTCCACCGCCTTCATGTAGCCGAATGCGCCCTTGAGCGCCTGGTTGCCCACCAGCCACAGGATCAACCCCCACCAGAACGGCGTGAAGAACGCGGCCAGCACCGGGGTCGCCACCATGCTAATTTTGACGCCGATGCCGCCGTACTTCTGCCCGGCCTGCCGGGCGGCCTCGGCCTGCTCCTTGGGTATCTTGCCCTTCTCGATTTGCCGGTCAATGGCCTTGGTGGTGAGGTCGCTCAACTGCTGCTTGACGGACTCCTGGGAGAGCACCAGCCAGCCCCCCAGCCAGCCGGCCAGAATCAAGATCAGCGCCGGCGCCAGCCAGTTGGCGGTGGAAGGCGGACCGGCTTTGACTTCCTGGAACACCTCGCCCGGTGCGGCGATGACGTTCGCCATCCGGCTGAATAGTGAAGACGGAGGGGGGACATCCGGGCTGAGAGGCGGCAGTGCGGTTTCCATAAGAGTACGGTTCGGTTTCAGTCTTGGCGGATCAGAGCATCGCGGAAAACCACACTGCCTGTCAAGGCAACTTGAACCCGCGAAGGATGACCCGGGCGCATCTTGGCACTGCCACCATCAATTTGACAGCCAGAGCTCATGCCAGTGACCGTTGCGGCGAGCTTCATCCAGCGCGCACAGGTGACGGAGTCCCTCAGTCGTCCCAAATTGGCCCGTGCGCTTAAAGCGACCGTGCTTCTGCCGACACGCCGATTCGGCCGCCCTGAACGCCACTATCCTTTCGGCAATTGCGTCGGGTCAACCGAGACAAACAAAGCAATGGGGCTATGCACTACTTTCCCCCAACCCAATTCCTTGGGGCTGTGTTCCGCCAATGGGATCCTTGCAAAGGATCGGGCCAACGGCGACCGCCTGCCCG
>JAJXZI010000012.1 GCA_021780115.1 bacterium
AGCCGTTTCAAGTTCCAACACACACCTTGGAACTCCAGTTCCAGCCGGTTGGCCTCTCGCCCCACCTACCGCACCCGCCGGTAGCCCGCGCTCCCTTTCCACCAGCCAAAGACTTTCTCAATCTTACTCCGGATCGAACTGAACAGCCGGTTCAGGCGCGCGTCCGAATCCTTGAGCACTTCCCCGCGCGCCGCCTTGCGCAGGAGGCCGTTGGCCACGCCCTTCCGGCCGCACCATTCGCTGCGCTCCCGGCTCCAATACGCCTTGGCGGCCATCACCATCTGCTCGTCGCCTGGGACCACCGTTTCAAATTCCTGGCTGTCCTGCACGCTGGCGCTGGTCAAGCGTCAAGGCGCGAATGAGCGTGTGGGTTTCATCCACCGCCCCATGCGCCTTGTCGCCATAATGCGGCTGGCCCGGTTTGACGGTGTAGCGCACGTCCGCCTTGGCAAACGCAGATTTATACACAATCTGGCTCGGTGGCAACAGCTCACCGATGCAATCCTGAAGCGCTGTCGTAGTACGCCAGCGCGACGGGACGAATCTTGAAAAAGCGGTTGCTGAGGGTCACTAAGGTGATCGGCTCGGCGCTGTTCAGGTTGGGCGCGAAATAGACCTTGTGCGGCCCGCGGACCGCGCGGGCGCCGCCGCTCCCATCCGTTGCGAGTTCGATCAAGTCTTCGGAATCACGCCACTGGCCCTGATCGTCCCGGTAGCAAACGCCTGTGCTCACCTCGACAAACGAACTGGATTGGGTGCTTGCTTGCCCGAATTGGTTCGTCTGTGCGACGACTTTCGTCCAGAGCCGTTCGTGAAACCCGCGCGATGCCACGGCCCAGTCGTGCGGCGTGTTGGGCCTATTTGTCGAGGTTTGGGTGGGCATGGTGTCCAGCGTAGGCGATTGTGCCAATGCTCCCAAGACCACCAGCAGGCTGGCCGCGCAGAAGAAACGCGCAGGCGGAAGAGTTGGTTATCATGTTGGCATTCTCTCGCCGTTGAGAGGCGCCGCCAATCTCGATTCGTTGCGGTTTGGCGACATTTTATTGCGGTTTCCCGACAGAACGGATCGGGATGGCCGCGAAAAGGCGCAGGAGGCAAAATGGCGGAAGCCAATTCCGGTAGGGCGAGGCTCCTGCCGAGCCCTGATTCTCAGACGCCATTTCGAGGGCTCGGCGGGAGCCTCGCCCTACCGCGAGATCATCGACCCAGCTCACGTTTCAACTGATACATGAGCCTTAGAATGAGTCTGCCCTGCGCTTCGACCGCTGGATCCGGGGCCGATAGAACTGTCGGCAAACCGAGTTCGGCCAACCGGGTTGCGTGGGCCGCCTCCCGGCGACGCTGGAGGTTCACAAACTGGCGCGGCGTACAGCCGTGGTAGCGACGGAATTGGCGGTAGAACCAGGAGAGCGAGTGAAACCCCAGTTCTGTGGCGACCGCCTTTGGCGTTGCGCCGTTGCCCAGCCGGTCAGCCGCCAACCACCAGCGCAATTCGTCGAGAAAGGCCCGTGGCGGCGGACAGTCGTGCGCCCGGAAGACGCGTTCCATCTGCCGCAATGAGAGACCCGCCAACCGCGCAAATCGCCCGGCTCGGAAGTTGGCTCCGTGCGATAGACCCAGCCATCCCGCTTGGGTAATCCTCGTCATGTCTGCAATCCTGAGGCGCTAGTGATCTTATCGCGACAGGCAGCGACTGTCCAGCCTTTGTTGCCGCGCTTTCCTTCGCTCTGGGCGTCCGCTGCGTTGCCCGCCTGTCTCCGGCGAATTGTGTCGGGCATTCAGCCGTGGGGGCGCGACGGCGCCGCCAAGATCCAAGAAGTCCTGTAACGCGCGCAGCCCGCGAGCGGCGTGGCGTCGCCGGATAGTTGCCAACGCCGCAGCCCCCCAGCGAAGGAGCGCCGTGGGTCCGCCGGTTTGGAAACCCGCGAAACGGCAGCTTGGGAAGTCTGCGCTCCGGCGACGGTGGCCGGAGGCGCCCTCGGGGCCACGGGGTATGGGCGCCTGAGTGGCCGTTTCGCTCTGGACCTCGGCCCGGTCCCCGGCTTACTCTCAGCGCCATGCGGGCTGCACGTCGGATTCTGCTGCGTCGTCAGTAAGCGCGCAGACCTCGAAACCGCAACGAACAACCAACAAAAACCATGAAAGAGCCTATGCAAGAGCCATCCAGCAATCCACCGGCGGCGGTGTCGCGCCGTCAATTCCTCCGGAATTCCTCGCTCGTGGCGGCCTCGGCCGCGGCGGCGGTGAGTTTCCCTTCCATCCTGCACGCGCAGGCCAAGCTGCCGATCCGCGCGGTGATTGTCGGCGTGGGCGGCCGGGGCAGCGGCGCCGGCAAGAACTTCGAGGAGGCCGTCAAGCTGACCGGCGTCGATGGCAAGATCGTCGCCGTGGCCGACATCTTTCCCGAGCAGGCCGAGCGGGCGAGCGCGAATTTCGGCGTGACCGCGGACAAGTGTTTCAGCGGGTTCGATGCCTACACCAAGGCGATCGCCGAACCGGGCGTCAACTACGTCATCATCGCCACGCCGCCGGGCTTCAAGCCGTCCGTTTTCAAGGCCGCGATTGAGGCCGGCAAGCATGTCTTCACCGAAAAGCCGGTCGCGACCGACGGACCGGGCTGCCGCGTCATGTATGCGGCGGGCGAGTTGGCCAAGCAGAAGGGACTGAAGGTGGCCGCCGGCACCCAGCGCCGCCACCAGGCTGGTTACATCGACACCATCAAGCGCATTCAGGACGGCGCGATCGGGGACATCGTGGCGCTGCGGGTTTACTGGGTCAACGGCGGCCCGATCTGGCATTATGACGGGCCGCATTACGGCGAGCGCATGGGCGACACCGACTTGGAGAAGCAGATCAACAACTGGTACCACTACATCTGGCTCTGCGGCGATCATATCTGCGAGCAGCACGTTCACAACCTCGACATCGGCAACTGGATCATGAACGATCACCCGGTCAAGTGCTGGGGCCAAGGCTCCCGCCAGCAGTTGGACGGCAAGTCGGGCGAAATCTGGGACAACTTCGACGTCGAGTACGAGTATCCCAACGGCGTCCACATGTTCAGCTACTGCGGTCAGATCAAGCGCACGGGCTCGCCCGGCGTCGATGAATTTGCCCACGGCACCAAAGGCTGGGCCAAGCCCGGCAGCAGCATTCACGCCAAGGGCGAAGGGGCGTGGCGCTCCTCGCTTAAACTTCAGAGTGGTGATCCCTACACCCAGGAGCACATTGACCTCATCAACGCCATCGTCAACGACAAGGAGTTGAACGAGACCAAGAACGTCACCGACAGCACGCTCACCGCCATCATGGGCCGCGAGGCCGGCTACAGTGGCGCGTGGGTGGAATGGGATGCCATCCTGAACTCGAAGTTCCAGTACATGCCGGAACTGGCCTACGAGAATTCCGCCAAGATGCAGTTCGGCCCCTTCCGCACCCTGAAGCCGCCGATGCCCAGCATGCACGACATCTTCAAGGATCCGCCGATGGTCCCGACCGTCTGAGGCGCGACGCGCCCGGCAGCGCAGGTCCAATGCTCATGGCCGGCCCACCAGGCCGGCCCTTGTTTTTCTGAATCATGTTCTGGAAATCCGAACCTCGCACCGCCGCTGATTCAACCTTGGGCCGCCGCCGAGGCGCGGCGGCGTCTGTCGGTGCAGTACAGCGGAAGTCCGTTCGGCTTTCGAGCTCCGGAGTTCCTTCGGATGGCGGATTTCGGGCTTCGGATTACCGGCGGGCCGCGGGCCTGGCCCTGGCACTCGGGTCCGCGCTGGTTCTCTTCGTCGGCTGTCACTTGCCTTCCGGCCGCGGCCCGCTCCAGCGGTTCCAGTTCCGGTCGCCCCACATGGGCACGCTCTTTACGATCACGCTCTACGCGTCCGACGCCGCCCACGCCACGAACGCCGCCCGCGCCGCCTTCGAGCGCATCACCGCGCTCGACCGCACCATGACCGATTACGATCCGGAGAGCGAGTTGATGCGACTCTGCCAGCGACCCGCCGGCGTGCCGACGCGCGTGAGCGACGACCTGTTCGACATCCTCCAGAAGGCCCGACACTTCTCCGAACTTTCGGACGGGGCGTTCGACATCACCGTCAGCCCGTACGTCCGGCTCTGGCGGCGGGCGCGCCGGCTCGGCGCCGTGCCGTCGGCGGACGCCATCGCCCGGGCGGGACGCGCCGTCGGCTACCAGAACCTGGTCCTGGATCCCGCCCGCCGCACGGTGACGCTGCGCGTGCCGAACATGCAACTGGACCTGGGCGGGATCGCCAAAGGCTACGCCGCCGACCGCGCGCTGGCGGTGCTCCGGCACCGCGGAATCACGCGGGCGCTCGTCGCCGCCAGCGGCGACATCGCCGTCGGCGACGCGCCGCCCGGCCAACGCGGCTGGCGCGTCGGCATCGGTGAAGTCGATGCCCCCAGCCGCCAGATCGGAACGCAGTTGTTGCTGCGCGACGCCGCTGTCTCGACCTCCGGCGACACCGAGCAATTCGTCGAGATCCAAGGCATCCGC
>JAJXZI010000112.1 GCA_021780115.1 bacterium
CCCAGCCGCCGGCCGACTGATAGAGACCGTCGAGGGCCGAGTCGTAGTAACTCTGGAGCAGGTGGGGAATGCCCCGGTTGTTCAACTCCACGGCCAGACGCTCCGCTTCGACTTCGTGCTCCAGCAAGGCGACCTTGTTCCAGCGCGCGGTCGCGGCCGCCGGCGGCGGAGCGACGGCAAAATCGGCGGCGCCGCACTCGCCGCAGCGGGCCGCATCGTCCGGGTTCTCCCGGCCGCACTGGGCGCATGTCTTCATCGCATCAATTTGTCAAAACCGGTCGTCCCACGCCGGGTCAATTCCGCCCGCGATGGCCCAGCAGGCGGGCGGGCAAGAAGAGCAAGGCCCGCAGCAAGGCAAAGACCGCCTCGACACAAAGGAACAGGAAGCGGAAGGGCAGGGACAACAACCAGATCAGGGGCGCGAGGATGAGCACCGCCAGAGCCAGCGGCCAGCAAAACACCAGCAGCAGGCACCAGCCCACCAAAAGAATCAGAAGTTTCATGGCACTCGTATGCTCGATTGGATCCGGGCCACCCGGCGGCCGCCAACCAACCATGCTCCACGCCGGTCGCTGCCGCAAGTTGGATTCGCCGGCGGGCTGGAAGCGGTGAGTCCATCTTTGCGGATTGCAGCCTGGGTCAGGGCGAGTAGTCATTGTGGATGCGAACCGTGGAACCGATCACTCACAGCCGGCGCGATGAACGCGGCGTGGCTTGGATCGCCGACACGAACACTAAAGTCATCGAAGTGGTGCTGGACCAAGCGGCCTACGGCTGGGACGCGGCGGAAATCCACGCCGCGCTCGCGTTCTATCATGACCACGCCGGAGCGCTGGACGCGCCAGTGCAACGGCAAATAGAGAACTATCGCCGGCTGAGAACCGATGCCGCTGGGTAATTTACGCGCGCGGGGTTGCAGGAGCGGCTCGCCCAATCTGTCGGGGTCTGCGCCGGCGTGGTGTCGCCGTGCTCACCGCGCAAGAGGAGGGACGGCGCAGTGGGAAGACCCCGACTTGCTGGACCGAGCGACCGCGCTGGGCCGGGTTCTGTTCTCGCAGGACGAAGACTTGCTCGTCGAAGCGGCCCAACGCCAACGCGGCGGAATTCCCTTCAGCGGTGTCATCTATGTTCCCCAACTGGCTTTGTCCATCGGCCAATTCATCGAGGAGTTGGATCTCCTCGCCCCGGCCGGTGTTCCTGGCGATTTTGCGAACCGAGTCCAGTATCCGCCTCTGCGTTGACACCGCTCCAATGTTCCGGCTGGCCGAAGGTTGCCGGGTCCGCTGGTTCCGATCCGGCGGACGGGAGGTTCGGAACGCGCCAGCCTCTGGCGCTTTGGGGCGCGTGCCGGCAGCGACTGATGCTGTGTGGCTAGTGGGAAATTACGGCGTGACGCACCTCACGGGCCACCGGGCGACGGTGTAATCATGTGCTGCGCTTCCCACGGCTGAAAGTTGCCATCCTCCGAGTGATGCACCTCGGCATGGCCGTCGGCAAATCCGTAGATCCGGTTCCATCCACCGTTCGGGCCCGGCTGGGCCTGGTTCTCCCGCAGCACGATGGTGGATCCCGGATTGGTGAGTCCGGTCAGAGATCCTTGGTAAACCATGTCGAACTGATTGGTCGCCAGCAAGGTCTCATCGCGGGCTTGCTCGGGCAGCCGGGCAGCGGCTTGGTCGAGGCTCGTCGGGAACTGGCCTTGGTTGTCCTTGGCAAGCAAGTAGAGCGCCAGCACCCAGTTCTTCGCGTAACCCATCTTGGCGATAAACTGTTGCCGCGCGAGGGCCACCTGCCGCTGCTGCTCCAGCGGGTCCACGGACTGGGCCAGCAAGTTGGTTCGGGTTGGAGCCTGCGCGCGGGTATTCGTCGCCTCGGCCAGTTCTCGGTGGAGCAGTCCCACCTCGCCCCGCAGCCGCAACAGTTCACGGAACTGGTCCTCTGAGAGCGCCTGCGCGCCTTTGGCCTGCGCGATCGAATTCGAAAGCCGCTCGTTCTCCCCTCGCGCTTGGGTCATTTGCTGCTGCAACCAGTCATTCTCCAGGCGCAGCTTGACTTGGGCTTGATGCTGCACCACCAACGGCGTTGCCACGCCAGCGACCACGATGGCGCTGATGATTCCAGCCTGGAGTTTTGTCATAGTCATCAATTTCAACAGAGTGAGCGTGGTTCCGGTTCCCGCCGCCGCGCCCGCCAGCGACGCGCTGGTGAGCGTTGCCGCCAAGCCGACGGGAGCAAGTTGGACCGCGTTGACGGAAATCGCCGTCGAGAGCGCCGCTGCCGTGGTCGTCACGCCGCGGCGGACGAGGTCGGCGCGGAGCCTTTCCAGCGCGCGGCTGACGCGCTTGCGGGCGGCGTCCTCGTTCGCGCCGAGCGCCTGGCCGACTTCCGCCAGACTGCGCTGCTCGAAGAAGCGGAGCAGCAAGGCGTCGCGGTCGGCGCGGTCGAGCCGGTCGAGGGCGGCGTCGAGCAGCGGGCGGATTTGGTCCCAATCAGGCGCGGGTTCGGCTTCGAGTGCGTTCATCGCCACGGCCTCCTGTTCACGCGCCTGCCGGCGGCGTTCGGTGCGGAGCAGTTGCCCGGCGGCGAAGCGCGTGGCGCGGTGGAGCCAGCCGGCCAACACGACGCCCGGCGGGAAGGCGCGCGCTTTGCGGGCGAGGTCGGTGAAGACCAGTTGCGCCGCGTCCTTTGCCAGTTCCGGGTCGCCGCCCGTCCGCCGGAGCGCCGCCGAATAGACGAGGTTCACGTAGCGCCCGACCAGTTCGCCGAAGGCGGCTTCGGAACCGTCGGCGGCGTAGCGGCGCAAGAGTTGTCGGTCGGCCAGCATCGCTTTTCACCCATCATACAGCCGCCCCGCGGCAAAACCGGACAGGAAAAAGCCGGTTCCGCACGGCCCGGCCCAGCCGCAGACGCGGGCGTCCGGACGGGAGGCGGGCCAGGAGAATTGCGTTGAAGGGCGCTTTGCTTGAGCGAAGAATCCCCCGCGCATGGCTGCCACCGACCACCGCTTGGTCCTCATCACCGGCGCGACGCGCGGACTGGGCCGCGCCCTGGCGGCGGAATTCATCCGCCTGGGCCACACGGTGGTGGGCTGCGGTCGCTCGGCGGACGCGATCCGCCAGCTCGCGCAACAGTTCAGCGAACCGCATGATTTCCAAGTCGTCAACGTGGCCGCGGACGCGGAGGTCCAGGCGTGGGCGGGGCGGATTCTGAAATCGCACGGGCCGCCCCACCTGCTGCTGAACAACGCGGCGGTGATCAACCGCAACGCGCCGCTGTGGCAGGTCAGCGCGGCGGACTTCGACGCGGTCATCGACGTGAACGTCAAGGGCGTGGCCAATGTGATCCGCCATTTTCTGCCCGCCATGATGCGGCGTGGCGAGGGCGTGGTGGTGAACTTCAGTTCCGGCTGGGGGCGCGCGACCGACGCGGAGGTGGCGCCGTATTGCGCGACCAAGTGGGCGATTGAAGGGCTGACCCAGGCGCTGGCGCAGGAGTTGCCACGCGGGATGGCGGCGGTGCCGCTCAATCCCGGCATCATCGACACTGAGATGCTGCGGAGTTGTTTCGGCGGTTCGGCCGCGGCCTACCCGGCGCCGGAGGCATGGGCGAAAACGGCCGTGCCGTTTCTGCTGGCGCTTGGGCCGCGCGACAACGGTCGGCCCTTGACGGCGCCACCCGCGCGAACCAGCACCCGGGAACCGGGAACCGGCCACGAGGAGCAGCCTTGACTTCCCCGGTGCCTTTCCTAGGGTTGTCTCATGGCGAACGCGGGTGCGAAGGTGAAGCGGCGTCGGGCAGTGCTGCTCGGCGTCGGTCTGGATTCCGATGGGCACAAACGGCTGACGACGGGGCCGAACTTTGCTTTGGCCGGCGGCTCGGCGGACACGCACGCGCAGATGACCGAGAAGGTGCTCAAGATCAACGAAAAGCTCCGGGCGGCGGGCACGAACCTCGACCGCGTCAGTCGCGAGCAGTTCGACGACATCGCCCACGAAGTCGGGCTGCGCGAGTTTCATCCGCGCGCCGACTGACGCCGCGCCGGGGCGGCCCGGCTGGGCCGCGTCGCGTCTGCTCCCGCGGGACACCGGTGGACCTCTGACCGAAGGCTGCGTCGGGGCAGTGCGAATGCAGACAGTCTGTTTTTATGCCAGTTCAGTTCAGTCCATATTGGGTGGTGGTGGCGCTGCTGCTCGGCGCGCTGGCGCTGGGCGGCGGGCCGTTGCTGCTGGCGCGTCTGTGGGCCAAGTTCGTTTCGCCACCCAAGCCCGGCCCGGCCAAGAACGCCATTTACGAATGCGGACTGGAATCAAAGGGCGACGCTTGGATGCAGTTCAAATCGGAGTACTATCTCTACGCGATCATCTTCCTGGTCTTCGATGTCGAGGCGATCTTCCTGCTGCCGTTCGCGGTCGCCTTCCGCGGGCTGAGCCTCGGGGCATTTTTGGCGATGATGGTCTTTCTGCTTCTGCTGGTCGAAGGGTTGGTGTGGGCGTGGCGGAAGGGAGTGCTGACGTGGAAGTGAGGGAACCGGCAGCACGATCCGGCGGAACCGGAGAACGGCGAACCGTGAACGCCCAACCCTGAACCTCGAACGGCCGCGCCATGGACGAAGCACTGAAAAGCGAACTCAGCAAACAAGGCGTTTTCACCACGACGCTGGAAGACGTGTACAACTGGGGACGCCGGAACTCCGTCTGGCCGCTTTCCTTCGGCTTGGCCTGTTGTGCCATCGAGATGATCGCGGCGTCGATGGCCCGCTGGGACCTCGCCCGGTTCGGCGCGGAAGTGTTCCGGCCCTCGCCGCGGCAGGCGGACCTGATGATCGTGGCCGGCACCGTGACCAAGAAAATGGCGCCGCAAGTGGTGCGGCTCTACAACCAGATGCCGGAGCCGAAATACGTCATCGCGATGGGCGCCTGCGCCATTTCGGGCGGGCCGTTCAAGCAAGGTTACAACGTGCTCAAGGGCATCGACCGCTACCTCCCGGTGGACGTCCACATCCCCGGCTGTCCGCCGCGGCCGGAGGCGCTCCTGCACGCGTTCATGACGCTACAGCGCAAAATTGACGGGCAGAAGCTGACGGGGCCGCTGCGCCCGCGCCATCTGGTGGCCGAGGCGCCAAGCGAGTTTCCGGTCCCGCAGTACGGCGGGCACGACTTGGTGCCGCCGAACAATCCGGCGCTCTGGCATGCGCCCGTGGTGGCGAGAAAGGACTAGGCCGTGGAAACGTTGGAACAAATCAAGGCCCGGGCGGAGGCGGCGGTTCCCGGCGCCAAGCTGGAGATCGTGGTCAACGCCAGCCCGTCGGCCCAGCATTCGCTGCTCGTGGACAACGCGCACGCCGCGGCGGTGGCGCGGTTCCTTCGCGACGACGGGCAACTGCGGCTGGACTACGCCTCGAACGTCAGTGGTGTTGATTGGCTCGACACGGTGGTCAAGCAGACCGTAAAGAGCAAACGCCTGATTGACGGTGTCGAAAAGGAGATCGAGGAAACCCTTGAAATCAAGAAGCCCGGTTACCTTGAGGCGGTTTATCACCTGTATTCGACGCCGTTGAAACACGGCCCGGTCATCCTGCGCCTGCGGACGGAGAACCGGACGGACCAGGCGCGCGTGCCGTCGCTCACGCCGGTCTGGCGCGGGGCGGAATTTCAGGAGCGGGAGATCTTCGACTTGTTCGGCATCGTCTTCGACGGCCATCCGGATTTGCGCCGCATTCTCATGTGGGACGGTTTCCAGGACCATCCGATGCGCAAGGACTACGTTGAGCCGGACGACTACGAGTACGAGCCGACCCCGCATGACGCGGTCTTGGAGCGGGCGAAGCCGCATTACGCGGCGGAGGCGAAAGCATGAGTTCCACGACGGTCGAACCGAACTCAGTCGCGCCCGGCCCGACCCAAGTGGCGCCGCAGGCCGATGGCACGGGGGTTCCCTCCTACTCTCTCGCTCCGAAAGTAACCGCCGCCGGCGCCGTCGAAGGCGAATTGCTCGAAGTCTCGATGGGGCCGCAGCATCCCTCGACGCACGGGGTCTTCCGGATGGACGTCGTGCTCGACGGCGAACGCGTGGTGAAGCTCAAGCCGGTGTTCGGCTACCTGCACCGGAACCACGAGAAGATCGGCGAAAACACGACCTACCTCGCGTCGATGCCCTACACGGACCGGCTCGACTACTTCTGTTCGATGACGAACAACTGGGCCTACGCCCTCGCCGTCGAGAAGCTGGCCGGCCTGCAGGTCCCCGAGCGCGCCGAATACCTCCGCGTCATCCTGGCCGAGTTGACGCGCCTCCAGAACCACGCCTCGCTCGGTGGTTTTCTCCTCCAGGACATGGGGGCAATGGGCACGCCGCTGATGTATGCCTTCCGCGAACGCGAGAAAATCCTCGACTTGTTCGAGTCGCTCAGCGGCGCGCGGATGATGTGCAATTACATGCGCTTCGGCGGCTGCCGGTGTGACCTGCCGCCGGGCTGGGTCGAGCAAGCGAAGAAAGTCGTGAATGACTTCCCCGGTTTTCTCGACGAGTTCGAGACGCTGCTCAACGAGAACGAAATCCTGATGGCCCGCACCCAAGGCGTCGGCCTGCTGCCGCGCGCATTGGCCATCAGCGCCAGCGTCACCGGCCCGATGCTCCGCGCCAGCGGCGTGAATTACGACCTCCGCAAGGTGGACAAATACGGCATCTACGACCGGTTCGACTTCCGCGTCCCGCTGGGCGAACACGGCGACGTGTATGACCGCTACATGATCCGCATCCTGGAGATGCGTGAGTCGCTGAAGATTCTCCAACAGGCCCTGCGCGACCTTCCGGAAGGTTCGATCATCGATCCGAAGGCGAAGCTGCGCGGCTTCCGGCCCAAGCTCGGCGAGGCCTACGGCCGCATCGAAGCGCCTAAGGGCGAACTGGGTTTTTACCTGATCAGCGACGGTTCGCCCAATCCGTATCGCTACCGGGTCCGCGCGCCGAGCTTCATCAATCTGACGATCCTCGAAGACATGTGCCTCGGTCACATCGTCGCCGACGCCGTGATCATCCTCGGCAGCGTGGACATCGTGCTGGGCGAGGTGGACCGATGAGAGTCCCAAGTTCAAGGCCCAAAGTCGTCCCACAGCGAGCGGCGGGCCGTGTCGGTGTAACTTGGGGCGTTGGACCTTGGACCGTGGACTGATTGGATATGCTCGGCGAAGCGATCATCAAAGGCATGGCGGTCACCGCCCGGAATTTTCTGGGCAGTTACGTCTCCGACGAACGCCTGACCACCATCCAGTATCCGGACGAGCGGCAATCGCTCAGCGAAGCCGTCCGCAACTTCCCCTTCCTGGTGTACGATGCCGGCGACTGGCAGAAGGGCCTGCGGTGCGTCGCCTGCCAGATTTGCGAGAAGGAATGCCCGCCCAAGTGCATCTACATCGTCAAGAGCAAGGACAAGAAGCCGGATTACATCGGCAAGCCCCAGCTTTACCCGGCCATCTTCGATATTGACACCTCGGTCTGCATGAGCTGCCAGATTTGCGTCGAGGTCTGCCCGTTTGACGCCATCAAGATGGACACCGAGTTCGAGCTGAGCACGGCGGACCGGTTCGGCGGACTGCTGCTCCACAAAGACCAGCTCGCCAAACCGAACACCTACTACCACAAGATTCACCCGACCGAAGCCGGCGAAGTGGACGCCCGCCTGGCCGCCGAAAAGGCGAAAGTCGAGGCCAAGGCCAAGGCGGACGCCGAAGCCAAAGCCAAGGCGGCGGCGGCGAAGCCCGCCCCGGTCCTCGCGGCGGCCGCGCCGGGCGCGGCTCCTTCCCTCGCGGCCAAACCGGCCTGAGCGCGCCGCCGGCGTCGCGCCGGCAAAGCCGGGCGCGAGTTTCCCTTCGCGGCACGCGGCGCCCCCCCGCCGCGCTCGCGAACCACGCCCAGCCGGGGAGAACCGCGGCGGGGGATTGCCGCCCCGCTCGCCCTCGTGTAAAACCCATCCATGCCGAGCCGGGAAACACTACGGGTCGCGGTGCCATGACGCCCGCCGAATTCAAACGTAAATGGTCCCGCTACCGGGGCAAGGAAACCTCGGCCTACCAGGAGCATTTCAACGACCTCTGCCGCCTGCTGGGCCACCCCACGCCCGCCGAGGCGGACCCCAGCGGCAGTGATTTCTTCTGCTTCCAAAAGCGCGTCGTCAAGGACGCGGAGCTTTTCGACCTGGAAGCCCCGGGCGCCAGCGAAGCCAAACACGGTTTCGCCGACGTGTGGAAGAAGGGCTGCTTCGGCTGGGAATACAAGGGCAAGCACAAGAACCTTGACGAAGCGTACCGGCAATTGCAGCGCTACCGCGAGGCGCTGCTCAATCCGCCCTTGCTGATCGTCTGCGACTTCGACCGCTACCTCATCCGCACCAACTTCAACGGCACGGTCCGGGAAACCCACGAGTTCACCAACGAGAAGATGGACCGGCCGGAGAATCTGCGGATTCTGCGCGCCTGCTTCGAGAATCCCGATTTCCTCAAACCGCAGCGCACCACCGCGCAAGTCACCGAGAGCCTGGCCGAAACCATCGCGGAAGTGGCCAAGTCCCTGCAAAAGCGCGAGGCGTCTGAATTGGCCGACGCCCGGACGCGCGCCGAAATGAACTTCGCCCAGCGCAAAAACCTCCGCATCGCCCGCTTCCTCAACCGGATCGTCTTCTGTTTTTTCGCCGAAGACACCGGCCTCTTGCCCAAGAACCTTTTCAGCGACATGCTCAAGACCGGCCTCGACGACCCGCGGCTTTTGGCGGAAACGCTTGAAAACCTCTTTGCCGTGATGGCCAAAGGCGGCACGTTTGGGAAAGACAAAATCCGCCACTTCAACGGCCATCTGTTCGAGGAGTCCAGCGTCTTTGAACTCACCGAGGACGAATTGCGCAAGCTGGCCGACGCGGGCGAGGCGGACTGGCAATTCATCCAGCCCAGCATCATGGGCACGCTTTTTGAACGCGCCTTGGAACCGGAGCAGCGCGCCCAACTGGGCGCGCACTACACCAGCGAGGCGGACATCAAGACGCTGGTGGAACCCGTCCTCATGGCCCCGCTCCGCCGCGAATGGGCCGCGCTCCAGGGCGAACTCGCTCCCTTGCTCGGTAGGGCGAGGCTCCTGCCGAGCCAACCGCGTGAGCAAATGGCTCGGCCGGAGCCTCGCCCTACCTTGGCTGCCGCCCGCGGCCAACTCGCCGCGTTTCAGAAGAAGCTCGCCGCCGTGAGCGTGCTGGACCCCGCGTGCGGCAGCGGCAACTTCCTTTACGTCTCCCTGCAAACGCTGCTGGACCTGGAAAAGGAGGTTGTCACCTACGCCACGCAACTCGGCTTCGAGCTGCGGCCACAGGTGAGCGTGCAACAACTCGCCGCCCTCGAAATCAATCCCTACGCCTTCGAGTTGGCGCAGGTCTCCGTGCAAATCGGCTTCCTGCAATGGCGGCGGGACAACGGTTTCGACAACGACCGCTCGCCCGTGCTGCAAAACCTTGATGGCTTCCAGAACGAAGACGCCTTGCTGGTGCCCCACTTCCGCAGCAAGGCGAAGACGTTGAAGGAAGCGCAAGCCGGCGAACACGCGGGCGACGATGCCCTGAAGTTCTACACAGAACGCGACTGGCCCAAGTGCGACGTGATCGTGAGCAACCCGCCGTTTCTGGGCGACAAGCTCATGCGCGGCCAGCTTGGCGACGGCTACGTTGAAGAACTCCGCCGCATTTATGGCAACCGGATTCCCGGCCAGTCTGACCTTTGCTGTTACTGGTTTGAAAAGGCGCGTAACCTCATTGAGCGCGGGAAATGCAAACGCGCTGGCTTGCTGGCAACGCAAGGCATACGAGGGGGCGCGAACCGGGAAGTCCTCAAGCGCATCAAACAGGCGGGCGACATCTTCTTTGCAGTGAGTGACCGCGAGTGGATTCTCGACGGTGCAATGGTTCACGTCAGCATGGTTGGCTTTGACAATGGAACGGAATCCTTGCGCATCCTGGATGGGCAAACTGTCGCCACGATAAACGCGAATCTCTCAGCTCGCACAGACACTCAGGCAGCTAAGCCTCTGCACGCGAACGAAGGACGAGGTTTCATCGGCGCGACGATGCACGGGCCATTTGAATTGGAGGAGGCAACGGCGATTGAAATGCTCCGCAGCCCGAATCCGACGGGAAGGCCGAACAGCGATGTGATTCGCCTTTGGGCAAATGGCTTGAGCATCACAAAGCGATTTGAGCGTTTGTGGGTCGTGGATTTCACAGAGTGCAAAACTCAAGAGAGTGCTGCGGGCTTTGAAGCTCCGTTCGAGTATGTAAAGACGCGCGTGAAACCAGTGCGCGAAATGAACCACCGCGCTGCATACCGCGAGAACTGGTGGATATTCGGCGAAGCTCGCTTTGGAATGCGCCGCGCTTGCTCCCTGTTGAAAAGGTACATTGGCACTCCGCGCGTTGCGAAACATCGGGTTTTTCGACGGCTCGAAACCACCATTCTTCCCACCGATCAAATCGTGGTGTTCGCTGTCGAACACGACTTTGACTTTGGTGTGCTTCATTCGCGCATCCACGAAACGTGGGCACGATTTCAAGGCACACAAGTCCGTGAACGAGAGAGCGGCTTTCGCTACACGCCGACAAGTTGCTTCGAGAGTTTCCCCTTTCCGCGCCCGACGCCTGCGCAGGAAGCCGCCATCGCCGCCGCCGCGCAGGAGTTGAACGACTTGCGCGAACGCTGGCTCAATCCGCCCGAATGGACGGCAACCCGCGTGCTGGAATTCCCCGGCACCGTGGGCGGCCCGTGGGACCGCTACCTGGACCGGAGCACAATCCGTGAAATGGGTAGGGACGCCGCGCTGCGGCGTCCGTCGGACGGCCCAGCGGGCCGTCCCTACCTCATTGGCACCGTCCGCTATCCGCGCCTGGAACCGCGCGACGCCGAGTGCGCCGCCCGGCTCAAAAAGCGCATGCTCACGAACCTTTACAACGAACGCCCCGCCTGGTTGGACCTCGCCCACCAGAAGCTCGACGCCGCCGTGGCCGCCGCCTACGATTGGCCCGCCGATTTGACGGACGAACAGATTTTGGAATGTTTGCTGGCCTTGAACCTCGAACGCGCCGCCGAGGAAGCCAAAGCGGCGAAGGTGAAGAAGACAAGGGCGCAGCGCGGGAGACAGGCGGAGGAGATGCTTTGAGAAGCGGGGAAAGCACAACCCATGAGATCGCGCCAGCGAAACGAATAGAAATTCGGCCAGTGGGAAGAATTGCCCGGCGGCGGACGGCGGTATCGGTTGGACGCGCGGGGCAGGCTGGGCTGGCTGGCGCGCTATTTGAAGGAGTGGACCGGGCGGAAACGACCTTGCGATTCCGGCAGGAGATTTACGACGACCAAGGCCGTCTGGCCGAGGTTCACGAGAAATACCCGGTGGATAAAGGCCACCAGCAAGTGTAGGATCAGGCCATGACAATCACCCAAGAAACGGTGGCCCGCAAAATCGCCGCGTATCGGCATCCCGAGATCACGCTGGCGCAGTTGGTGGATTGGGCGGAAGACGCCATGATGGACGGCGGGTTTTTCGGAGCGGGAGATGGCCCGCTTGCTTCCGGCAGTGACAATCCCCATTTTCTCAAGACATGAAATTGCGCCTGGTAGTTGAGTTTGATCCCGAAGCCAAACGGTGGTCGGCGGTGTTTCCCGAACTTCCCGGCTGCGCGACCGCCGGTGACACCGAGGAGGAAGCCGTGGCCCACGCAAAGGAGGCCCTGGCGCTGTGGTTCGAGCCGTCGCCGGTGAAACTCCCCAAGGGTGCGCGGATGCTGGAACTCGCGGTGCCGTGAGTCATCGGTATCCTGTTTGCAGCGCCAAGGACGTCGTCAAGGTTCTGCGGCGGCATGGCTTCCTGCTTGCCGGCCAGTCGGGCAGCCATCAGAAGTGGCGCCATGCCAACGGCCGGCAGGTGATCGTGGCCATGCACGGCAGCAAGCCCATCCCCATCGGCACCCTCAAGAGCATCATCGAAGGCAGTGGATTGCTGCTGGAGGACTTTCGCTGAAATGGGCCTCACGATCCATTACCACTTGAAACTGGCCGGCGCTGACGAGCACGCGGACGACAGGCAGGCGTGGCGGGCCGCGGAAGAGTTGCGGCGGCTGGCGTTCAAATTCAAACGGCGGGGCAGGATCGACGCCGTCAGCGCGCTGGGTTTTGAGCCTTCCGTGCGGCGCAAGGCCAGCGAGTGGCGCACCCGGGCGGTGCGCGGCCAGCCCAATGCCTTCACGGAAGTGGAGATTCGTCCGGTGGCCGGCCATCTTTTTCAGGTGGACGTGGGCCTCGAGTGCGAGCCGCTGTTGCTGGGGCTTTGCCGCTACGAGCGCGGCGGCTGGCGCTTGAGGAGCTTCTGCAAAACCCAATACGCCAGCCTGCGCGGTTGGGAGCATTTCCGCCGCTGCCACACGGCGGTCATTGACCTGCTGACGGGCGCACGGCAACAGGGTTTGACAGTGCGGATCAGCGACGAGGGTGAGTACTGGCCCGGCCGCCGCCTGGAGGCGTTGCGGCGGAACGTGGACGAGATGAATGCCGTCGTCGCCGGCGCCGCCGGGGCGCTCAAGGACTGGGGGGAGGAGCGCGGCGGTCCGCCCGTGCAGTCGCCCATCTTTGCGCATCCGCAGTTCGAGCGGTTGGAAGCGGAGGGCGTGGCGCGCGGACACGTGTCCCGGTTACGCCGGGTGCTGGGGTGAAAGACTCGTTCTCAAACCGCACCACTGGCAGGACGATTGAGCGCGACAGCCCCGTCCCCATCCCCGGCCTTCGGCCCGGCCTCCCGGAGCCGCGGAAACCGGGGACCGCCGATGGCAGCCACCCTCCCCAACCATGAGCCATTCGCCTCACCTCCCCCCGAACTACCCGCCGCCGTTGGACCGGTTCCTGAGTCTGGGCCAGCCCCAGGGGCACGACTTCACCTCGGACTACCACACGCTCGGCATCGTGTCCGAACACGTTCCCGCACTGCTGCGCATGGTCGCCGACGAAGACCTCCACGCGGCTCCCGGCGACAGCCCGCTCGTTTGGGCGCCCGTCCATGCCTGGCGCGCCCTGGCGGAGCTCAAGGCGGAAGCGGCCATCGGGCCGTTGCTCGGTTTGCTTCAGCGCATTGGTGAACAGGACGACGACTGGGTCAGCACGGAGGTGCCGCGCGTCCTCGGCGAACTGGGCGGCGCCGCGCTCGAGCCGGTGACGGCCTGTCTGGCCAATCCGGCGCATCAGGAATGGGCGCGGGTGGCGGCGGCCAAGGCGCTGGCGGAGATCGGAGAGCGGCACGCCGAACTCCGCGCCGACTGCGTGTCCCGGCTGAGCGCGCAACTGGAGAAATGCGCCGACCAGACGGAAACGCTGAATGCCTTTCTGGTCTCGCCGTTGCTGGACCTCCAGGCGCGGGAAGCCTTGCCCGTCGTGGAACGCGCGTTTGCCGCCGGTCGCGTGGACGAAGCGGTGGTCGGGGATTACGAGGACGTCGAAATTGAACTGGGCCTGAAGACCCAGCGACAGCATCCGCCCAAACCGAACAAATGGTCGGACCTGGGTGCCGAACTCCGCGCCCTGGCGGCTGCGCGTCAGAAGACGGATGCCCTCACGGAGGCCGCGAGTGCCCCGGATCACCCGCAGCCTTACCGCAGCCCGGGAAAGACCGGACGGAACGATCCCTGTCCTTGCGGCAGTGGCAGGAAATACAAGAAATGTTGCGGCAAATAGGCGGAACTTCCGCCGCCCAAAGCAAAACCCGGCAGCCGGTCGCCCGGCTGCCGGGTCTGAATTTGTCGTGCGCGCTTTAGCGGCGCGTCGATCGGCTCACGGAGCCGACGCTCCAGTCAGCACCCCTTGGGCAGCGCGCTGGTGCCGGCATAGACGGCGTTCTTGCCGAGCAACTGTTCGATGCGCAGGAGTTGGTTGTACTTCGCCAGACGGTCCGAGCGGCTGAGCGAACCGGTCTTGATCTGGCCGCAGTTGGTCGCCACGGCGATGTCGGCGATGGTGGCGTCCTCGGTTTCGCCGGAGCGATGGCTGAGGACGGCGGTGTATTTGTTGTGCTGCGCGAGTTGGACGGCGTCGAGCGTCTCGGTGAGCGACCCGATCTGATTCACCTTGACGAGGATCGAGTTGGCCGTGCCGGTGTCGATGCCCTTCTGGAGGAACTTCACGTTGGTAACGAAAAGATCGTCGCCCACGAGCTGAACCCGGTCCCCGATTTTGTCCGTCAGCTTTTTCCAGGTCGCCCAATCGCTTTCGCCGCAGCCGTCTTCGATGCTGACGATCGGATATTTCGCCACCAGCTTGGCGTAGAGGTCCACCATTTCGTCGCCGGTGATCTTCTGGCCGGTGCTCTTTTTGAAGGTGTAGGTGCTGTCGCCCGAATAGAACTCCGACGCGGCCGGATCCAGGGCGAGGAAGATCTGCTTCCCGGCCTTGTAGCCGGCGTTCTTGATCGCCAGCAGGATGGCGTCCAGCGCCTCCTCGACGCTGCCGAGCTTCGGCGCGAACCCGCCCTCGTCGCCGACGGCGGTGCTCAGCCCCTTTTGCTTCAACACGCCTTTCAACGCGTGGAACGTCTCGGTGATGGCGCGCAAGCCCTCGCTGAACGTCGGCAGGCCGAGCGGCATGATCATGAATTCCTGGAAATCAATCGGCGCATCGGAATGCGCGCCGCCATTGATGACATTGGCCATCGGCGCGGGCAGGACCTTGGCGTTCGTGCCGCCGAGGTACTTGAAGAGCGGCTGGCCTACCCAGGCCGCCGCCGCCTTGGCGTTGGCCAGCGAAACGGCGAGGATGGCGTTGGCGCCCAGCTTGGCTTTGGTCTCCGTGCCATCGAGCGCGAGCATCGTCCGGTCCACGGTGACCTGATCGAGCGCATCCTGGCCGCGGAGGGCGGGCAGAATTTTTTCGGTGACGTTTTGGACGGCTTTGGTGACACCTTTGCCGAGGTAGCGCTTCTTGTCGCCGTCGCGCAGTTCGATGGCTTCGTGCTCGCCGGTGCTGGCCCCGGACGGCACGGCCGCGCGGCCCATCACGCCTTCCTGGAGGAGGACATCGACTTCCACGGTGGGGTTGCCGCGCGAATCCAGGATCTCGCGGGCCTTGATCTCAAGAATGGTGCTCATAGTTGTAAAAACGGTCGCAAAGTGAGCGCGCAGCTTATCCCCGGCGCGCGGCCAGTCAAGGTCGCTGTGGCCGCGGTGGCATGGCGCCGGTTCCCGGTTCGGTCCGCCGGCGAAGGCCCTCGGCCGCCGCGGGCCGCTCACTTGAATTTGACGGCGAGCACAATCTTGTGTTTGTGATCGAAGAGCGGCGCGGACTTCGCGATCTCGGATGAGTCCAAGTCAAACGCCTTCACCAGCTTCGGATCGTTCGTGACGACCACCGCGTCAGCCCCGCGGTACTGGGCTTGGTGGGCGCAATCGCGCTGCCGGTCCTTCTCCGGGAACAAGCCCTCCGCGAAGGCGCGCAACACGATGCCGAAGCCGCTCGAGCGCGGATCGTAAATCCGGCCCAGGACTTTGTAGCTCTTGTCCGGCACCCCCAGATAGATGGGCACGGCAAAATCCTTGATCACCTGGGCGTGGTCCGCCGTCGGCCAGCTCGGTTGCGGACCTTCGTAAGCGATGAAGTGCGCGTCACCGAACACCTTCTCCCGCTCCTGACCCCGGAGCGACGGCGCGACGACGAGGGCGAGCAGGACCATTACGGACAATATGCGTGTTCTCATAAAATCACCGGGGGTAAACCTAGGCGGGGTCCGCCGTTTTGCAACGGCCGCGCAGCCGCAGCCGCGGCGGCCGCCGCGAGTTGCTCGCGCCGCCCCCCCGGCTTGCCCCGGCGCGCCACTCGTGCCAAGGTAGCCATTCAAAATGAAGCCTGAACTCGCTCTCTGCTTCGGCATCGTGGGGCTGGCCGTCTGTCGGGCCGGCCTTGGCGCGTCAGCGTCCGGGGGCGGCGATGCGGTCACCAGCGCTGGCTGGGCCGTCGAGCAATGCCGGATGCGATTTCAGCAGGTTCCGGCGCGATGGAAGGCCGGGGAGGCCAACTTCCCCCTCATTTCGGTCACTTGGTTTCAATTGCCCGATTTGGTCCGGAACAGCTCCGTCAACCCCGCCGGCGTCGTGTCCAAGGGCCTGCTTGGGCCGGAGGAGTCCCAGCGCGGCGGCGAGCGGATGGATCCGGCCGACCTGCGCCGGCTCGAAGGCCTGGTGGATCTGCTGCCGTCTCCGTCCCCGTCGCCGGTGCCCGGGGCGCGGCAAATCCTGGTTTACGGCCGGCGCAGCAACGCCTGCTTCTCCGCCGTTTACGACCGCGCGGACGTGCCGCCGGAACTGGAGCAGATCGGTGAGTTGATGGCGGCCCCCATCGAGTGGCAGGTCGCTGCCGTCGGCAGCGCGACCAACGTCGCCGCCCCGCTCCGGGCCGGGCGGGCGAACGCGTTCGTGGCCGCCGCCGCCGCACCCGTCGCCATCAGCACAAGCGCCGACGGCGCGCAGCTCTGGGACTTGCGCCAGTGGCGGGAGGCGGCGGTTTCCCCGGGCAACCACCGGCTGCTGGGCGTGGCCGCGGCGGCACTCTCACCCGACGGCCAGTCGCTGGTGCTCGCCAGCCTGGACCGCGTCATCGCCCTGGAAATTCCGTCCTGGCAGACGCGCTGGGTGAAGCCCAACCCGAATCCCTTTGCGGGCCAGGCCGGCGTCCGTGGCCTGGCGCTGCTGGACGCCGGGGAGACGCTGGCGGTCGCCACCGCCGGCGGCCTCGAACGGTGGTCGCTGCGAACCGGGGCAACCCAAGCGGCGTTCGCGGCGGGAAACGGGCCGCCCATCCGGAGTCTCACGGCCTCCCGCGACGGTAACGCGCTGGCGGTCCTGCGCGACGGCGGACGGGTGCAGATCTGGCGGGCGGACTGGACCGGCACTCCGCGGGCGCTGGACGAGCCGGCCGGTGCGCGGGTCATCGCGCTTTCGCCGGACGGCGCCTCCCTGGCGCTCGCGGCCCATGACCGGTTCGGCGAACGCTTGATTGTCTGGGACTTGATCGCCGGAAAACGGCGCGAGATGCCCGCCCGCGGCTGCCGGTCGGATGCGCTCATCGTGAGCATGGCCTGGTCCGGCGACGGCCAGTGGCTCGCCGTCGCCCCGCGCGGCGACCGGCCCTGCGTGTATGAAACCGCGCGGTGGAAGCCGGTGGCCCGCTGGGAAATGTCCGCCGCGGACGGCCGGGAGACGCGCCTGGCCTTTGCGGCCGACGGAACGCTGCTGGCCTTGATCGGGAGCGACTCGTTGCTGGGCCTGAAACCGGCAAGGCCCGCGACGGCTTCCGGCCCGGCGCCGGCGAAAGGCGATTAATGAAGCACCGCGCGGTAAAAGCGCTGGGGGAAATTCGTCGCGGTCGGCTCGACAAACTGCCCGGAACCGTTGGTGAGGGTGATGTTGGTGAGGGTCAGCCAGTGCGTGAGGTCGGTCGAGGCTTGAATGGGATAGGTTTGCCCCGGCTCCCCGGTCAGCGTCACTTGCGCCGCGCCGTTCGCCAGCAATACCACTGGTCCCAGCGCGGGCGGCGCGGGCGCCAGGACGCCGGATTGCAGGATGGTGCCACCACCCACCGCGACGAAGGTGTTGTTCCCGTAGGCGACGGCGAAAAGATAATTGGTGGGGTCAAAAGCGCGCTTGGTCCAAGCGATGCCGTCGGACGAAGTCACAATCGTGCCTCCCAGACCCACCGCCACAAACTGATTGCCCCCGTAGGCGATACCGAAAAGCGGCCAATCCGTTCCCGAATCGCGAATGGTCCAGGTAACGCCGTCGGGCGAAGTCAGAATGCCATTGGGTTCTCCCCGCCCCCAGGGATTCCACCAGGGAACCTCGTTGACCGTCACGAACTGATTGTCCCCATACGCCACGCCTTCCCAACTATTGGTCCATCCCCCATCGTAGCTGGTCCAGTTGATGCCGTCGGGTGAAGTCAGAATCGTCCCCCCCGGACCCGCCGCCACAAACTGATTGCCCCCGTAGGTGAGGCCCCAAAGCCAATTGCTCGTTCCGGAATCGCGGCGGGTCCACGTGATGGCGTCGGGCGAAGTCACAACGAGACCGTGATCTCCCCCCACCACAAATTGGTGGTTCCCGTAG
>JAJXZI010000055.1 GCA_021780115.1 bacterium
CGCGACTGGAACGTGACCTTCGGCAATGACCGGGCCTGGATGCTCGATCTGATCGTGCAGGCGAATGACAGGTTGAGCGCGGCGTCGGCGCGCTGAGCCAGCGCCCAAGGCTGGGCCGGGATACCCGGACAAGGTATGAACGACCAAGCTCAACGCCCCCCCGGGGATCAGCTTCGACCGCGAATGTCGCTCGCAAGCACCGTGAGCCGTCCGAATCCATGCGTAGAAGGCGGTTCGGTCCGGTGCATTCGTTGGACTTCCACCTCATTTCCCTGCTTTCTTTGCTGCCATGCGTTGACGCTCTGCTTTTGTGAAGAACCACCAATCAAGATACGCTTTAAGAGGACGACAGCGGTTCTCCATGATTTGGATCGGCCGGTACGCAACCTCCAAGACACTTGGAGATATGAAGCCCTGCCGCTGAAGATAGACTGCCGGACCACTACTGAGAACGTAAACAGCCAGCGCGGTAACACAGACTGCAACCCATACTCCTGATTGTTTGCTCGATTCGTTCACAGCAAATAGAACACCATCGCCGTTCGGCAGTTCCGGCCTACTATGAAATTCTACAACTGGATCGCTACGCTGGCAGCCACCGCCGGCATGATCTTGGGCCCGGCCCTTGCCGCCGACGCGGCGGGCGAACTGGAGGCAGGTTTTCTTCGCCCGCCCGATTCGGCCCGGCCGCGGGCCTACTGGTTCGTGATGGACGGCAACTTCAATCGCGCGGGCATCACCGCCGACCTCGAAGCGATGAAGCGCGTCGGCCTCGGCGGCGTGCTCTTCATGGAGGTGGACGTCGGCATCCCCAAGGGCCCCGTGAAGTTCATGAGTCCGCCGTGGCGCGAATTGTTCCGGCACGCGAACGCCGAGGCCGCCCGGCTCGGCTTGGAGATAACCATGCCCGCCAGTCCCGGCTGGACCGGCAGCGGCGGGCCGTGGGTGAAGCCGGAGCAATCCATGCAGAAACTGGTGTCGAGCGAGACCAACCTCGCCGGGCCGCAGCGCTTCGCGGACGCGCTGCCGCAGCCGCCGACCGTCGCCGGATTCTATCGTGACGTCGCCGTGCTCGCGTTCCCGACGCCGGCGCGGCCGTACCGCATCGCAGACATTGAGGAGAAAGCGGTCTATCATCGCGGCCACTTTTCCTCCGAACCGGGAGTGAAGGCCTTCCTGCCGTCGCCCGCGGAATATCCGCCGTTGCCCACCGACCAGGTGATCGCGCGGGACCGCATCGTTGATCTGACCGCCCACCTCGACGCGCAAGGCCGGCTGACGTGGGACGTGCCGCCGGGCCGGTGGACCGTGCTCCGTTTCGGCCACACGAGCACCGGCGCGACCACGCGTCCCGCCCCCGTGCCGGGTCTGGGCCTGGAGTGCGACAAGTTCGACCGGGCCGCGCTCGAGGCGCACTTCAACGCCTTCCTCGGCCAGCTCCTGGCCGACATCGGCCCGCTGACCGGCCGGTCGCTGGTGGCGCTCCACATTGACAGTTGGGAAATGGGGCCGCAGAACTGGACGGCGAAGTTCCGCGAGGAATTCCAGAGACGGCGCGGCTACGACTTGCTGCGCTACCTGCCGGTGATGACGGGCCGCGTCGTCGGCAGCCTGGAAGTGTCCGAGCGCTTTCTGTGGGACGTGCGGCAGACGATCACGGATCTGATCGCCGAGAACCACGCCGGTTACCTTGCCGAACTGGCGCACCGGCACGGCCTGGGGCTGTCCATCGAGCCGTACGACGGCACCCCCTGCGACGACATGACCTACGGCGCGCGCGCCGACGTGCCGATGGGCGAGTTCTGGCACGACACCTTCAACACCTGGTTCAGTTGCACCGAGGCCAGTTCGATCGCGCACACCTACGGCCGGCGGATCGTGCAGGCGGAAGCGTTCACCTCGGGCGACGGCGAACGCTGGCGGGCGGATCCGGCGTCGCTGAAAACACTCGGCGACTGGGCCTTTTGCGACGGCATCAACCGCTTCGTGTTCCACCGCTACGCCCATCAGCCCTGGCTGGACCGCTGGCCCGGCATGACGATGGGACCGTACGGCATCCACTACGAACGCACACAAACTTGGTGGGAAATGTCGAAGGCGTGGATTGACTACCTGTCACGGTGCCAGTTCCTGCTCCAGCAAGGACTGTCCGTGGCGGATGTCGGCTTCCTCAAACCGGAGGCCTCGCCGCAAGTCTTCCGTCCGCCGGCGTCGGCCACGCGCGGTAATCCGCCGGAGCGCCTGGGCTACAACTTCGACGGCCTCACGCCGGAGGCGTTGCTCTCGCGCATCTCGGTCAAGGACGGCCGGTTGATGCTGCCCGATGGCATGAGTTACCGCGTGCTGGTGCTGCCGGAAATGCCGGCCATGACGCCCGCGTTGCTCCGCAAGATCAAGGAACTCGTCACCGCCGGCGCGACAGTCATCGGACCGCGTCCGCTGAAATCGCCGAGCTTGAGTGGCTATCCGCAATGCGATGACGAAGTGAAGAAGCTGGCGGATGAGTTGTGGGGCGAAACCAGAGTTCCGGCGGCAGGCGGTCCCGCGCCTGCCCCGCCCGAAGGCGGGACGCAGATAGCCGAGCGGCGCGTCGGCAAAGGCCGCGTGGTTTGGCAGCCGGGCGCCCGGAAAGTCCGTCCGGAGGAACCGAAGAACCCGTTGGCGTTGGCGAAGTGGATCTGGCGCCGGGAAGGAGATCCCGCCGCCAGCGCCCCGGTCGGGAAACGCTTCTTCCGCCGTGTCGTCAACCTGGAGGCGACCGCGCGCCTCGAATCGGCCCGCATGTTCTTGACGGCGGACAACGCCTTCGAGCTGTTCGTGAATGGTCGGCGGGCCGGGAGTGGAGACAACTTCCACCTGGCCTACGCGCTCGACGTCGCTCCGTTGCTCCGGCCCGGTCCGAACGTACTGGCCGTCGCCGCGGAGAACGGGGGGGACGCGCCGAATCCCGCCGGCCTGATCGGCACGCTGGTCCTCCAGTTCCGCGACGGCCGCGTGGTGGAAGTGCCCACGGATCGGCAGTGGCAGACCACGTTGACCGGTGAAGGCAACTGGACCTCCGCCGCAGCGGTTGGCGCGGGCTGGGACGCCGCGCTGGAACTCGGCCCGCTCGGCATGGCGCCGTGGGGAGCCGTCGGCCCAGCGGATGCACCGCCGGAGATGTTCGGCGACTTCCGCCTTGTCGCCGGCGTACTCCGCCGGATGGGCGTGGCGCCGGACTTCGAGTCGGACGGCCCGCTGCGCTACACCCACCGGCGCGACGGCGACGCCGACCTCTACTTCGTCGCCAACCGCGAGGAACGTTCGCTGGACGCGGACTGCACTTTCCGCGTCTCCGGCCAAGCGCCGGAACTGTGGGATCCCTTGACCGGCGCGCGGCGCGATCTGCCGGAGTTCACCGCCCAAGACGGGCGGACGACCGTGCCGCTGCGCTTCGCCCCGGCGCAGTCGTTCTTTGTTGTCTTCCGCAAAGCGGCGGCCGGCGCGAAGGCGGCGGGCCGGAATTTCCCGGACGCCGGATGCTTGGCCACATTGCCCGGCCCGTGGGAGGTCTCGTTCGATCCCAAGTGGGGCGGCCCGGAAATAATCACCTTTCAAACGCTCGACGACTGGAGCCGGCGACCGGAAGCCGGCATCAAGTTCTACTCCGGCACCGCCACCTATCGAAAGACCTTCGATCTTCCGTCACTCGGCACGGGTCACACGCCACTCTTCCTGGACCTGGGCGTCGTGAAAAATCTCGCCCGCGTCCGGCTCAACGGACGCGACCTGGGCGTGGTCTGGTGCGCGCCGTGGCGGGTGGACATCACCGGCGCGCTCAAGCCACAGGACAACCAGTTGGAGATCGCCGTGGTCAATCTCTGGCCCAACCGGCTGATCGGCGACCAATCGTTACCGCCCGGCCAGCGCCTGACGTGGACGACCTGGAATCCGTTCGCGAAGGACGCGCCGTTGCTGGAGTCGGGGCTGCTCGGTCCGGTGACGATCCAGGCAGTGGCGGGCCTGAAGGTCGATGCGCCTCGGTGAGCCGGCCTGGTTCCAGAGTAATCCCTCCGTCTTCTCCGGGTGGCGGACCCGCTGGTGGGGCGAGCGCAATCGCTGGGCGCCAGCGCGCAAGGCGCCACGCTGAGTTGGGACAGCACCAACATTTTCTATCAGCCTGCCAATAACAACAACGACTCCTTCACCTACACCGTGAGCAACGGGAGCGGCACGGCGACCGGCATGGTCACGGTAATGGTGGCCCCCGTCGGCGGGTTGGCCAAGACGATCACCGCTTCCGTCGGCGGCGCCATCTTTCAGTTCTTCGGCATTCCCGGCCTGCCGCACGACGTGCAGCGTACCACCAGCCTGAGGACCAGTCCGCTCGCCCCGGGCGCGGGCGGCTCGTTCCCCAACACCGACGGCAGTGCTCGACGTCACCGCCTACTACCGCCGCGTGCAACGCGGAAACCAGTTCCGCCGCCCATCTTGGCCTTGGCGTCGGACGCCGGTTTGCGCGCGGCTCAGCGCCGGCCCAGGAACCAACGCTTGAGACCCTTCGCTCCGCGTTTCGCCCAAAAGACGAAGCCCCGCCGCGCTGCCGGCTGGGCGGGCGGGATGACTTCGCGGCTGCATTTTGGACAGAGCAGGTGCTTGCGCCGCCGCTCCAGACCGATGCGAGTCAGCTCCGAAAGGGAATAGTATTTCTGGCAGTTCGGGCAGAAGTATTGCGGACCAGTTGCCACCACCGGAGGCTCTTCCGGCGGTCGTTCGCGCGGGATGGCCACCGTGTTAGCCGAATGCTCGACCGTGAACACCACGGCGCCGATCAGCAACCGCTCGCCGATGCCGTACTCCCGGCTCGGTTCGGCTTGATCCGCCGCGGCCCCCGGAGGCGCGCCCACCACCACCCGATCCTCCCGGAACTCGATCTGGCAATGCCGCGGGCGCACCGACGGATGCGGCAGGACCAGGTCGTTGCCCGGCGCGCTGCCCACGGTGATGGTCGGGCGGTTGTAGTCCAGGCTGATGGGGCCGGTCACGCTGGTGTGATAGACGAGTTTGACCATGCGGGCGGAGCTATCCGCGCGTCAGCCGTTCGAGCAGGACTTTGGCGTCGGCGTTGCCTTCCCAAGCGCAGCGTTTGAGCAGCGTCACCGCTTTGGCTTGGTCAGGCGGACCGGCCTCCGGCTCCAAGTGCAGCAGGGCCAGGTTGAACATGGCGGTGAAGTTTTCCCGGTTGGCCGCCAGGCGGAAATACTCTTGGGCCTTGGCATAATCCCGCGGCACCCCGATCCCGTGGTAGTAAAGGAAGCCCAGGTTGCACTGGGCGCTGGCGTAGCCCAACACCGCCGATTCAGTGTAATATTTCACCGCCAGGGACACGTCGGCCGGCACGCCGTAGCCGTGTTGATGCAGCCAGCCGAGATTGTTTTTCGCCGCCGCGTTGCCGAGTTCGTCCGCCAGCTCAAAGTATTTCCGGGCGTTGAGATAGTTCCTCGCCACTTTGAAGCCCTTGTATTCGATGCAGCCCATCAGGTTGAAAGCGTCGCCCGAACCCTCCTCGCCGGCGCGGCGCAACGCCTCCCAGCCGGCGACGAAGTCCGCGGGCCGCGCCTCCGAGAAGATCAGGAGGCGCCCCAGATTATAGCGCGCCTCCAGACAGCCCCGGTCGGCGGCCTGGCGGTAAAAGCGCAGCGCCTCGGCCGCGTCGGCCGGCGTGCCCAGGCCGAGTTCCTTCATGTAGCCGCAATTGGAGAGCGCCACGGTGTGCCCGCGGTCCGCCGCCTCGCGATATTTCTCGAAGGCCAGGTGCAGGTTGCGCACGCAGCCCAGGCCGTTTTGATAACAAACGCCAAGGTTGTTCATCGCGTCGCCGCTGCCGAGACGCGCGGCCTTGAGATAACAGGCGAAGGCCCTGGCCGGATCCAACTCCACGCCATACCGGCTGCCGTGCGCATACACGACGCCCAAATTGTAGAGCGCCAGGGCTTCCTGGGCGTCGGCCGCCTTGCGCAGGTAGTTCAGGGCCTTCTGACAATCCACCGGCACACCGTCTCCGGCCATGTACATGGCGCCCAGTTTCGACTGCGAGTCGCGGTCGCCGCTGTCGGCCGCCTGGTGCAGCAACGCCAGCACGAGTTCGTTGTAGTCTGGCGAGGCAACGAAATGCGACTGGCGGAATGGCGCGGCCACGGTGGAAACCGCCACGTCCGTCGTCGGCTCGCTCTGGAGGGCCACGTTCATCAACTAGGTGCGTCGCCTTGGAGTGCGCCCGCAGGATAGAGCGGCGGGCCGGGGCTTCAAGCCGTTTCCCGTGGGTGTCGCCGCTCCGGCGCGGGCCTTGGGGATGCCATCGGAAGGATTGACCGTTCCCCACGCTCGCTCCAGCATGGCGCCGCGCCTTCCCAGGCGCCCATGACTCTTGCGATTGAAACAAACGGACTGACGCGGCGGTTCGGAGATTTCTGCGCCGTGGCGGCGCTCGATCTGCGCGTCGGTCCGGGGACGTTCTACGGCTTTCTGGGGCCGAACGGGGCGGGCAAATCCACCACCATCAAAATGCTCACCGGATTGCTCGCCCCCAGCAGCGGGAGCATGCGCATTCTGGGCGAAGACCTGGCGGACCTGGACCGCGCCCGCGAGGTCAAGCGGCGCGTCGGCGTGGTGCCGGAGAATCTGGCGCTCTTCGACAATCTCACGGCGCGGGAGTACCTCACCTTCATCGGGCGCATGTATCTGCTGCCGCCGGCCACGGTGCGCGCGCGCTGCCAGGAGTTGCTGGTGATGATGAACCTGGAAAGCGAAGAGAAAAAACTCACCGTCGAATTCTCCCATGGAATGAAGAAGAAGCTGGCCCTGGCCGCCGCGCTCATCCCGAATCCGGACCTACTGTTCCTGGACGAACCGTTCGAGGGCGTCGATGCCGTGGCGTCGCGCGTCTTGAAGGAGACACTCAAACGCTGCGTCGAGCGCGGCGCGACGGTGTTCCTCACGTCGCACGTGCTGGAAATCGTCGAGAAGCTCTGCACGGCGGTCGGGATCATCGCCCAGGGCCGGCTGGTCCACCAGGCCTCAATGGACGAGATTCGGCAGCACGGCTCGCTGGAAGACTTGTTCCTCAAGGCGGTGGGCGGCGACCACGTGGAGACGCAGAAGCTGAGCTGGATGGAGGATTGAGTCGCCCGCGGTTTTCTGCCCGCGTCCGGCGGTTCCGCCTTGCCCGGCGTTCCAGCGCCGCCTTATTCTCACGCCGTCACCGGCTGCGTCTCCGAGGAGACTGCCGCTCACATTCCGCGCCGGGACGCTCGCCCCGCCCGGAGTCGCGAGCGGCGTTCGCGCCCCGCGCCAGGGCCGGCGTTTCAGCGGAAGAGTTGGTTTGGGTCCGTCATGACATCCGACATCCGACATCCGACATCCGACATCCGAACGACGCGGTTTGCCGCCGCGGCGTTCGGCGTTCGGATTTGACGTTCATGACCTCCGCCAAGTCCAGTTTCCTCGACAAGGTCCTGCCACGGCTCGGACGGCTCGACGATCAGAGCCTGCAAGCGGTCGTGCAACGCCTGGAGCGGGAGCGCGCCTTCCTGGAAACGTTGTTCAACACGATCGAGGACGGGCTGCTGGTCGTCGATGCCGCCGGCCGTATCGTCTATTTCAACCAGGCCGTGACCCGGCTGCTCGGCCTCCAGCCCGACGTCGAAGGCCAGCCGATCACCGACGTGTTGCCGGAATTGGGCTGGGAAAAGCTGGTCCAGGGTGACGCCGCGGCCGGCCCGCGCGTTGTCCGGCATGAATTCGCCGTGGACTATCCCCGCCCGCGGTTTTTGCGGCTGTCCGCCGCGCCGCTGGACGGAGAGGCCGCCGGTGGCGCCGGGATGGCGCTGATCCTGCACGACGAAACCGAGACACGGCAGAAGACCTTCGAGGCGATCGAAAGCGAACGTCTCCAGGCGCTCACGCTGCTGGCCGCCAGCGTGGCCCACGAACTGGGCAATCCGCTCAACGCCCTGCACATCCACCTGCAACTCCTGGAGCGCGAAGTGAGGAAGCTCAAGCTCTCGCCCGCTGCCGGGGTGTTCGCCAAATCCGCCCTGCGCCCCCGCCCGGCCCGCGGGGCACCGGAGGCCGCCGTCCGGCGCGACGACGCCCGGGAAATCGCCGGCAAGCTGGATCAGTACCTCGCCGTCGCCAAGGGGGAGATCAACCGGCTGGACTACATCATCACGCAATTCCTCCAGGCGATCCGCCCCAGCCCGCCCCAATTGGCGCTCACCTCGCTCAATGACGTGGCGCAACGCACCCTGGCGTTGTTGCAACCCGAGTTGGACAACCGCGGCCTGGCCGTGAAGACGAAACTGGCGCGCCAACTGCCCGCCGCCCCGCTGGATCCGGCGCAGGTGCAGCAGGTGCTCTTGAACCTGATCAAAAATGCCATGCAGGCGATGACCCGCAACGGCGTGCTGACCCTGCAAACCGGCGAGGGCGCCGACGGCGTCTGGGCGAGCGTCGGCGACACCGGCACCGGGATTCCGCAGGACCAGATCAACCGCATTTTCGAACCCTTTTACACCACCAAGAAAAAGGGCACCGGACTGGGGTTGATGATCGTACAGCGGATCGTCCGGGCGCACGGTGGCCGCATTGACCTGGAAAGCCACGCCGGCCGCGGCACCACCTTCCGCATCTGGCTGCCGCTGCACGAACGCAGACTGCGGCTGCTGGAGGCGCCGCTGCACGACTGACGCATGAGGTCCGAAGTCCGAAATCTGGAATCCGAAGCCCGTCCGCACTCCGAGGACCGCAGTGGCGGTGGCGCCGCGATTTCTTCGCAGTTCGAACTTCAGCCTTCTTTTGAATTCCCCGCCCCTCGGTCCCGCTTCCCATGACCAAACCGATGCTCCTCATCGTGGACGACGAGAAACCGACCCGCGACGGTTTGCGCGCGGCGTTGGAAGACCACTACGACGTGTACGTGGCGGACGACGCCGGTGCCGCGACCGAGTTGCTCGAACGCGAGAACTTCGCCGTGCTGCTGACCGACCTGCGCCTGCCGCACGAGGACGGCATGAAGCTGATCGCCCGCGCCAAGTCGCTCCCGAAACCTCCGATCTGCATCCTGATGACGGCGTACGGCTCGGAAGACGTCGCCGTGGAGGCCATGAAGCGCGGCGCGGACGACTACATCGCCAAGGGCCGGCTGCAGATTGACGAGCTGGAGATGCGCATCGGCCGCGCGCTGCGGCAGCAGGGCCTGGAGCAGGAGAACGTGGCCCTTCGCCGGCAGCTCGACACGACCTTCGGCCTGGAAAACATCATCGGCCGCTCGGCACCGATGCGGGAGGTGCTCGAGGTCGTGCAGCAGGTGGCCCCGACCCGCGCCAGCGTGCTGCTGCGCGGCGAGAGCGGCACGGGCAAGGAACTCATCGCCAAGGCGATTCACCAGCTCAGTCCGCGGGCCCACCAGCCGATGGTGACGGTGCATTGCGCCGCGCTGGCGCCGACGCTCCTGGAGAGCGAGTTGTTTGGCCACGAAAAGGGCGCGTTCACCGGTGCCCACGAGCGGCGCATCGGCCGGTTCGAGCAAGCGCAAAGCGGCACGCTCTTCCTCGACGAGATCGGTGAGATCGACGCGACGCTCCAGATCAAACTGCTCCGCTTCCTGGGCGAGCGCACCTTCGAGCGTGTCGGCTCCAACAAGACCCTCACGGCGGACGTCCGCCTGGTCGCGGCGACCAACAGGAACCTCGAGGATTTGGTCAAGTCCGGCCACTTCCGGGAAGACCTTTTCTTCCGGCTGCGCGTGGTGGAGATCGTCCTGCCCCCGTTGCGCGAGCGTCCGGAGGACATCCCCCTGTTGGCGCACGCCTTCCTCCAGGAGTTTGCCCGCGAGAACGCCAAGCCGGTGAGCGATTTCACAATGGACGCGCTGGACGCCTTGATGAACTATCCGTGGCCCGGCAACGTGCGCGAGTTGCGCACCGCCATCGAGCATGCGGTCGTGCTCTGCAAAACCGGCCGGATCGGCGCGCGGGATTTGCCCGTGTCGGTCCGCAGCGCGGACGCCCCGACCGGGGCCGGAGTGCCCGCGGCCTTGCCGCGCGGCGGGATGACCGTGAAAGAAGCTGAGAAACAATTGATCATGCGGGCGCTCAAGGAAACCGGGGGGAACCGGACGCTGGCCGCGCAGAAGCTCGGCATGAGCCGCCGCACGCTGCACCGCAAACTGCACATCTACCACCTGGAAGAACTCTGACATGGAAGAGCCACCGAAAACGACGCTCGAACCGCCGCCCAAAATACCACTCGGTCCGCGGCTGCAACAACTGATCCACCTATTCGAGGTGGGCCTCGGAACCCAGTTGCTCAAATGGGGCGTCCTCGCCCTCGCCACCATCACGTTGTTCGTCGGCTATAACTGGCGGGCCTACAAAAATCTGGCCGCCCCGGAGGCGATGGACGCGGCGCAGTTGGCGCGCAACCTGGCCGAAGGCAAAGGCTACACCACCCTCTTCGTCCGCCCGCTGAGCATCTATCTGCTGACCAACCACGATGCCGCCGGGTTTGCGCTCAACGTGAGCCAGGCCGATCCGGGACGGCTCAAGCGGCTGCATCCAGACCTGGCCAACCCGCCGCTGTATCCGCTGCTGTTGGCCGGCCTGATGAAAGTGTTGCCCTTCCAGTACGACATTCCCGGCAACGGGGTCGTCAGCAACGCCAAGGCGGGCAAGTATTTTTGGAACAAAGACGGCCAGTTCTGGTGGTACCCGCCGGACTTCCTGATCGCGCTGTTCAACCAGTTGCTGTTCCTGGCGATGGTGGTCCTGACTTACTTTCTGGCGCAACGGCTGTTCGACGTGTGGGTGGCTTGGGTGTCGGCCATCCTGCTGCTGGGCACCGAACTGCTCTGGCGGTTCAGCGTCTCTGGGTTGTCCACCATGCTGCTATTGCTCCTCTTTGTGGGGGTGGCTTGGTGCCTGTCGCTCGCGGAGCAGTCGGTGCGCGAGTCGAAATGGGGAGCCAGCGCGCCCGCATTCCTCGCGGCTGGCGCGGGGCTACTCACCGGGTTGGGCGGGCTGACGCGCTACGCCTTCGGTTGGATCATCCTGCCCGTGGTGCTGTTCCTGGTGCTCTTCACCGGCCGGCGGCGGGCTGTGAATGCCTTGGCCGCCCTGGCGGTGTTTGCCGCGGTGCTGACCCCGTGGACCGTGCGCAACTACCATCTCTGCGGCCTGCCCTTCGGCACGGCCACATTCACGGTATTGGAAAAAACGGAGCCGTTTCCAGAGATGCGGCTCCAGCGCTCCTTGAAACCCAATTGGTCGCTCCTGCAACGATACCCCGTCCTGCCCGTCGCCTGGTACAAATTGATTATCAACCTGCGCGAGACTGTATCTACCGACCTGCCGAAACTGGGCGGGTCGTGGGTCTCGGCCTTTTTCTTGGTCGGTCTCATGCTGGCCTTCAAGAACCCGACGATCAACCGACTTCGCTATTTCACACTATTCTGCCTGCCGGTGCTAGCGACCGCGCAGGCCCTGGGCACAACGGCGTGGTCGGAGGCGTCGCCGGTCATCAACTCGGAAAATCTGCTCGTGCTGCTCACGCCGCTGGTGCTGGTCTTTGGGGTGAGCCTCTTTTTTGTACTCCTGGACCAGATCGAACTCCCCATGATCCAACTGCGCTACGGCATCATCGGTTTGTTTGGCGCCATGCTCTGTCTGCCAATGATCTTGGTCTTCCTGCCACCAAGGTCGTCTGCTCGGACTTATCCGCCGTACAATCCTCCCCTCATCCAAATCGTCTGCAACTGGATGAAGCCAACGGAATTAATGATGAGCGACGTGCCTTGGGCAGTCGCTTGGTATGGACGGCGCCAGTGCGTGTGGCTGACGCTGAATGCGCAGGACGACTTTTTTGCGATCAACGACTATCTCAAACCGGTGAACGCCCTCTATCTGACGCCGGAAACGATGGACGGCAAGTTCCTTTCCCACTTTTACCGGCCCGGCGAACACAGTTGGGGCAGCTTCGTCCTGGACGTCCAGCTTCGCAAGGAATTGCCTCCGGATTTCCCGTTGCGCAAGTCGTTGCCCGTGTTCCTGCCGGAGCAATTTTTCATCAGCGACTGGGCGCGGTGGGATGTAAAACAGGCCGGGCACGAACCCTGACGAGCCGCCTCAGTAAGCACCCCGACTTCTGAGCCGCTGGAACGGAGGTTGGGCGGCTATTGCCCCGCCGGCCACCGCCGTTCCGCGGGAAACCGCCCAGGACCGAAAAGTCGCAACGACTGACAGCCGCGATGCCGAAGTGATGGAGGGCAGTCGGACGACCCCGGAGCGTGGCTGTGCCTTTGGAAGAGGGAAATGTGGCGTTCGGCGTGCGGCAGGCTTCCACACAGACCAAGCCGCCCGCAGGCCGGGGCGCTGCGGGCGGCTGGGAAAACCGTCAGCGGTGAAAGCTTACTTGAGGCCGTTAAGGCGCGCAGCCAGCCGGCTTTTCTTGCGGCTGGCGGTGGGCTTGGGGATGACGCCACCCTTGGCCGCCTTGTCCAGCGCGGAACTGAGTTCCCGGTACCCCTTCTGCGCTTCGTCCTTCTTGCCGCCCGCGACGGCCGCTAAAAAGGTCTTCTCCAGTTTGCGCAGGCCGGACTTGACGCCGCGGTTTCGCAGACGCCGGCGTTCGCTGGTGCGCATTCGTTTTTCGGCTGACTTCGTGTTCGCCATAAATCTTTCGTGTCCTCAAATTTGAGGCGGGCACAGTACTGAATTGCCTCGCGTTGTCAACGACGGCCTCCGGGATTTCGCGCGCCACCACTTTCCCGCCGGTTTCCGGCACGCGCTGTTTTATCCGCGCCGATGCCGCCCGGCCGTGGTTTTCGACGGGCCCGCCGCTCTGGCCTCACGCCAGCGCCGGCTGGCGCTTGGGCCGGAAACCAAGCGCGCTCCTGAACCAGCACAGTGCCGCGCGCAAGCCGGCGGGCCGCACGCCCACGAAGCCATAGATCCGGACGATCTCCGCTTCGTGGGAACGGTAGCGGGGAGGCAGAGTCAGGAGGCTGCGGGTGGCATCGCCTTCGAGTTCCACGACCTCGGAATGAATCAAGCCCCGGCCCACCGCGTAAGGCCCAGAAGGAAGCGGCAGTGTCCGCTCCGGAAAGATCAACCACGGCCGGTATCCCAACACGAAGCCGCCTTGCGCGTCGCGGACCAGCCGGCCGTAGGTGCGCACGGGGACTTTCCCCAGCCGGCGCGCCAGGAAAAGCCAGTTCCCTGACGGATCAGGTTGGAAGCGGTGACGACGCAGGGTGAAGAAATCCCAGAGGTAGGCTGAACCGAAATGGAACATGCGGAACGACCATCCAGCGATGAACCAGGCGATGACGATGATCACCAGCGCCCAGGCCGCGCCCACCCAGGGGTTGGCCCAGGCACTGACCGCCACGCTGCCCAGCACTGCCAGGCGGAACCCTTTGAGCGCGGCGTCCACCGTCGTGAACGGACTGAGCAGGATGAGGATGTTGATCGCGGTCGAGGCCAGGAAGACGACGACGAAGGCGGCCAGCGCGACGGGCACCAGGAGGGCATTGCCGAGCCAGTGCAGGTCGATCATGGCCAGCCCGGTGCCGCTCAGCGACGCGCCTTCAGCGCCTGGCGCCTGGAAGATGGCGGCCGCGATGGGCACGAACAAGCCGGCCGCGATCAGGCCGCTGATTTTGTGCTCGACCGTTTCGGCGGCGTCGAAGGGCTTCTTGAGGATCGAGGGGGCGGCGGTGCCGACCGTGTCCTTGGCGAAACAAAGTGCGACGAGCAATAAGGCCAGCATCCAGAACCAGGGGTTCGCAAACCACGGCAAATGGGGACGGCGCTCGGGCGGCGCCTTGAGGTACGTCCACGCGCCGACCGCGCTCATGCCCAACAACGGCGAGATGGCCACACCTGTGATCAGGGAAATAGTCTGGGCGATTTGCTGGCCGATTGGCGGCGGCGCGGAAGAGGCAGGACCGTCGGCTGGCGCGGCGGATCTCGTCGCCGCGGGCGCGCTCATGGGCAGAGCGCACAGCGCGAGGGAGGAGGCGACCACCAGAAAAAGCCTCTGCATGTCGGGAACATCGGTTGTCTTGGTGTAGAAGTAAAGGCGGCATCTGATGGGAGGGGCGTTCGCCGCGGCTCCCATCAGCCAGCCAGCAGCTTGTCCCAGAAACTCGTTGCATTTTTCGGGAGACGCGCTAGACAATCCTTCGAACAGAAAGATTGGCTTTGACCATCTGCTGCTTGGGCGATACATCGGTTCCTCACGACCAAGTTACAGACACGTGTCAAAATGAATGTATTTTGCTTGTTGGCAATCGTGGGAACCGCCGTCGCCGCTCCGTCCCGGGAGTGGGAACTGGTCTATGTCTGGCGCCAGGCCACCCCCGAGGGCAAGGCGGTCATTTTCTGTCTCCTCATCCTCTCCATCTTCGCGTGGTCCACGATGATCTCCAAGGTGCTGCAGATGCGCCGCGCCAAGCGGCTCAACCAGTTTTTCCGGCAGGAGTACCGCACGCAGAAGCGCGTGCTCGACCTGTTTGACCGGCGCATCCAGGCCAAGGGTTGCCCGCTGTTCATGGTGTACCAGGCGGGCAGCCTGGAGCTGGACGCACGGCTCAAGCAGTCCGGAACCGGCCCGCGCAAGCGCCACATTTCGTTGAAAAGCATGGAGCACGTGAAGCGCCTGATGGAAAACGCCGTCGCCCAGGAATCGCTCAAGCTCGAGTCCGGCTTGATCCTGTTGGCCATTGCGGTGAGTGGCGCGCCCTTCCTCGGTCTGCTCGGCACGGTCTGGGGCGTGATGAGCACCTTCGGCCACATCGCCCAGCAAGGCAGCGCGACCCTGTCGGCCATGGCCCCCGGCGTGGCGGCGGCACTGATTACCACGGTCGCCGGCCTGCTCGTCGCCATTCCGTCGATGTTCGCCTACAACTGGCTGGTCCACAACCTGCGGGCGACGACGGTGGAACTGGACAATTTCGCCCAGGAACTCGTCTCCAAAATGGAGACCGAGTATTTGCAGGAGGAAAGTGGCGGCGAACCGCACCGCGCGCCGGCGGCCCCCCCGACCGAAACGCGGGTGCCGCACGCGTCCCACCGCGAAGAAGCTGAGGAGGATCCGACGGTGGCGCCGTTCACCTCGGAAATTTCCCACATCGACTGACGATGCGCCGTTTCTCCCAGCGCAGCTCCCTCGTGACGTTGAGCGAGATCAACGTCACGCCGCTCCTTGATCTGGCGTTCGTGCTCCTGATCATCTTCATCATCACCACGCCGCTGTTGGAGCAGAGCATCGAGTTGAAGCTGCCCACTGGCGGTCGGCCGGAGAAGCCGGTGGACCGGCGCGACGTGAAGACGGTGGAAATCAGCACGCAAGGCTACTATTACCTGGACCGGCGGCGCACTTCGCTCGACGACTTGGAACGGACGCTGGTGAACCTGCACCGCGCCGACCCCGATCTGATCGTCTATATCCGTGCCGACGAGAACGGGCTGAACAAATTCCTCTACGCGGTGATCGACCGCTGCCAGCGCAACGGCATCACCCGGTTTTCCCTGCGCACCGAGCCGCCCAAACGCCTGCCATGAACCGGCTCCAGAAGAAATGCCTGATCGCGTCGGCCGGCCTGCACCTGCTGATGCTGGTCATCATCCTAATCGGGCCAGCGTTCCTCTTTTCACGCAACCCCGCCGACGAGATGCCGGTGCTGGACTTCGTGCCCGCCACGCTCGTGGACGCGCCCATCTCGGGCGGCGGGAATCCGAATGTGCGGTTGCCCCCGCCCACCTTCGCCCCGCCGGCCCCAGCCCTGTCCCCGGCGAAGTCAGAGCCAACGCCGCCTCCCCCCGAGCCGAAGACCGAGCCGCGCAAGGTCGAGCCACCGCCGCCGGAACCGGAGAAGAAATGGGTCGAGCGCTCGCGATCCGAAGAGCCGGATTTCACCGAGAAGAAGCCGAAGCTGCGTCTGCCCGAGATCAGCACGACGTTGGTGACGCGGCGGACCCAACCCAAGCCGAACAGCAAGGCGAAGAGCGACGCGGACGCCGAACGGGCGGAGGCGCAGTGGCGGGCCGAAGCGCGCCGGCGCAGCAACGAATTCAGCGGCGCCATCCGCAGCCTAGTGGAAAGCCAGTCCGGCATCACCTCCGTCGAAATGCCCGGACCGGGCGGGGGTGGCCCTTCCTTTGCCAACTACCGGCAGGAGGTCTATAGCATCTACATGCGCGCCTGGCTGCTGCCGCAGAGCATCACCGACGAGAGCGCCACGGTGCTGGCCAGGATCACCATCGCCCGCGACGGCACGGTGACTTCCGCAATTCTCATCCGCCACTCGGGCGATCCGGCGTTGGATGCGTCGGTGGAACGTACGCTCCGGCGCGTCACCTTCATCGCTCCCTTTCCGGAAGGCGCGCGTGACGCGAGCCGCTCCTACAACCTCGAATTCAAACCCGAAGCCAAAAGATCATTGGAATGAACATTCACGTTTTGCCACTGCTTGCCCTCGCGGGCGTTCTGACCGCCGCCCGGCCCGGCCCGGCGCTCGCCGAGGACCAGACCATCACCTTGACCAAACCGGTCTGGCTGTTCGGCGAGAAGCCGCTGCCCATTGCCGTCAGCGGCTTCCACGGCGAAGCGGACCAGGCGCTGCGATTCGACCTCGAAGTCATGGGCTTCAAGATTGTTCCGCAGGATTCGGCTCAGTTTCTCGTGACCGGGGACAACAACGGCCGCGTCGAGGGCCGCTTGATGGATCTGATCAGCAAGGCGCAAATCTTCGGCAAGGCCTACACGGGCGGCACGCCGCGGCAGCAGGCGCACGCCCTGGCCGACGACATCGAGATGGCCGCCCGCCACCTCAAAGGCATCGCCCAGACCCGGATCGCCTTCAAAGTCCAGACCGGTGGCAACAGCGAGATTGACATCGCGGACTACGACGGCCACAACGCCCAACCCGTGACGCACGACAACACGATCGTCGCCGCGCCCGACTGGGTGCCCGGCCGGCTGGCGCTGTGCTACGCCTCCTACAAGTTCGGCAACCCGCAGATTCTCTACCACGATCTTACGACCGGCGAGCGCCGGGCGGTGGCCCGCTACCGCGGCGACAATTTCAGCCCGGCTGTGTCGCCGGACGGCCGGCGCGTGGCGATGATTCTCAACAAAGACGGCTGGACGGACCTGTACGTCAGCAACCTGGACGGCACGGACGTGAAACGGCTGACCAAGTCACCCCAGGACGAGTCGTCGCCGTGCTGGTCGCCGGACGGCCAATGGATTTGCTTCGCGGCCAAGCCCCACGAGCAACGCGTGCTCTGCAAGGTGCCCGCGGCGGGTGGCGCGGTACAGGTCATCCGTACCGCGGGCGCGTCCAGCCCGACCGAGCCGGACTGGTCGCCGGACGGCAAGTGGATCGCCTTCACGTCCCAGATGGGGGATTTCCAGATCTGCGTGGTGCCGGCGGAGGGCGGCCTAGCCCACGTGTTGACGGGAGGAGAAGATCCTTCGTGGGCGGCCAATTCACGGAACCTGATTTTCGCCCGCCGGGCGGGCGGCGGCTACGTCCTGTCTTTGCTTGACGTGCCGACGAAACAAGTCAAGGATGTTCACCGAATTTCGGGCAGTTGTTCGCAACCAAGCTGGGCCAGATAATCAGGCCCGACAGAAGACGACAGAACATGAAGACCGCAAAGCTTTACAACTTACTGGCAATCGGACTGGCACTCACCTGCATCGTCGCCACCGGCTGCAAACGGAAACCCAATTACATCACCCCCATCCCGGGCCGGACGGGCACTGCCGTCCAGGAGCCGCCGCCCGGCGGGATTCTGCCTGGTGGAACCGGCCCCGCATCGCCGATCACCGGCACGACCACTCCCTCCGGCATCGGCTCCGCAACCACCGGCTTCCCACCCGGCGAGGGGCACTCCGGCTGGACCGAAGACGCCGACATGTTCAAGGCTGACACCGTGTATTTCGACTTTGACACCTCGGCCATCAAAGACAGCGAGAAATCGAAAATCGACTCCGTCGCGTCGTACTTGAAGAGCAACCCGGCGAGCGCCGTGAAGGTCGAGGGCCACTGCGACGAGCGCGGCACCGAGGAATACAACCGCGCGC
>JAJXZI010000324.1 GCA_021780115.1 bacterium
GTGGTGACCTGGAATCCTTCCATCGCGGCCTGCAGGGCGTTGATGGGGTCGATCTCGGTGACGATGACGCGGGCGCCAAAACCGCGCAGGCTGTGGGAGCTGCCCTTGCCGACGTCGCCGTAGCCGCAAACGACCGCGGTCTTGCCCGCCAGCATGACGCCGAGGGCGCGTTTGAGGCCGTCGCTGAGCGACTCGCGGCAGCCGTAGAGGTTGTCGAATTTCGACTTGGTGACCGAGTCGTTGACGTTGATGGCGGGGACGAGGAGTTTGCCGGCTTCCAGCATCTGGTAGAGCCGATGGACGCCGGTGGTCGTTTCTTCGCTGACGCCTTTCCAGCCTTTCACGGCCTGGGTGAACCAGCCGGGGCGGGTCCGGGCGCATTTCTTGAGCAGGTCCTTGATGACCTGTTCCTCGTGGCTGGCGCTGGCCGTGTTGACCCAGTCGCTGCCGTGTTCCATCTCGTAGCCTTTGTGGAGCAGCAGCGTGGCATCGCCACCGTCATCGACGATCAACTCCGGGCCTTGGTGGCCGGGGTGCGTGAGCGCGGCGAGGGTGAAGTCCCAATATTCTTCGAGCGTCTCGCCCTTAAAGGCGAAGACGGGCACGCCGGCCCGGGCGACCGCGGCGGCGGCGTGGTCCTGGGTGGAGAAGATGTTGCAACTGGCCCAGCGGACGGAGGCGCCGAGCTCCACGAGTGTCTCGATGAGCACCGCCGTCTCGATGGTCATGTGGAGCGAGCCGGACACCCGGACGCCCTGGAGCGGCTTGGGCGGGCCGTATTTGGCGCGGATGGCCATGAGGCCGGGCATTTCCTGCTCGGCGACGCCGATTTCCTTGCGGCCGAGTTCGGCGAGGGCGAGGTCCTTGACGAAAAAGTCCGGCTTGGATTTGCCGTTGCTGTTGCGCTTGGGGGACGCAGTCTGGGCGAGTTTCCGGCGGGACGGAGTGAGCTTGAGTGTGGGCATAGATCGTGAAATGGATGCGTGCAAGATGACAAAACGAGCTTACTTCAGCGCCTTCTTCAGGGCCACGGCCTTGTCGGTGCGTTCCCAGGTCAGATCGGGGTCGTTCTTGCCGAAATGGCCGTAGTTGGTCGTCTTCGCGTAGATCGGGCGGAGCAGGTCGAGTTGCTTGATGATCGCGGCCGGCTTGAAGCTGAAGACCTCGCAGACGGCCTTTTCGATCTGCTCGTCCGTAATGCCATCGGCGGCGGTGCCGAAGGTGTTGACGCAAACGCTGACCGGGTCCGGATAGCCGATGGCGTAGGCAAACTGGATTTCGGCACTGGTCGCGATGCCGGCGGCGACGATGTTCTTGGCGACGTACCGGCCCATGTAGGCGGCACTGCGGTCCACCTTCGATGGATCCTTGCCGCTGAAGCAACCGCCGCCGTGCCGGCCCATGCCGCCGTAACTATCGACGATGATCTTGCGGCCGGTGAGACCGGTGTCCCCCTGCGGCCCGCCGACGACGAAGCGGCCGGTCGGATTGATGAGGAACTTGGTGTTTTTGGTGAGCAGGTGTTTCGGCAGCGTCGGCTTGATGACCTCCGCGATGCAGAATCCCTTGATCGTCCTGTGCTTCGCCTCGGGGCTGTGCTGCGTGGAGATGACGACGTTGGTGATTTCAACGGGCTGGTCGTTGACGTAACGGACCGACACCTGGCTCTTGGCGTCAGGGCGGAGCCACTTGACCTGGCCCGTCTTGCGGATCTTGGTAAGGGCCCAGCCGAGTTGGTGGGCGTACATGATCGGCGCCGGCATCAATTCCGGCGTCTCGTTGCAGGCGTAGCCGAACATCAAACCCTGATCGCCGGCGCCCTGCTCGGCCTTCTCCTTGCCTTCGGCGGCGCGGGCATCGACGCCCTGGGCGATGTCGGGCGACTGCGACGTGATGGCGTTCATGATGAGCACCTTGTCGGCATGGAACACGTCGTCCTCGTGCGTGTAGCCGATGTCGCGGATGGCCTGGCGGGCGATGGCGTTGAAATCCAGCTTCGCCTGGGTCGTGATCTCGCCGCCGACCACGACGAGGTTGCTCTTGGCGTAGGTTTCGCAGGCGACGCGGCTGCGCTTGTCCTGCGCCAGGCAGGCGTCCAGCACGTAATCGGAAATGGTGTCGCAGACCTTGTCGGGGTGGCCTTCGCCGACGGATTCGGAGGAGAAAATGAAATTTTTGCTCATGGGAGACGGTGCGTCGCGCTCGGTGTTAAAATGTCATATTGACGTATCAGGATGGGATGATATGTGTTTTGGACCCGTCGTCAACTGGCTTTTTAGAAAAAGTGCGGCGGCGTACGCCATGACATCGACGCTGAAATCGCTCCGGGCCCTGTCGGATCCGACGCGGCTGCGCATCGTGGCGCTGCTGGAGCGCGACGAGCTTTCGGTCAACGAGCTTCAGGAAGTCACCCGCATGGGCCAGTCGCGCATCTCCACCCACCTGGGACTGCTGCAGGATGCCCGGCTGGTGCGGTCCCGGCGCGACGGCAAGCGGACCTTTTACCGGCTGGACGCGCAGGCCGAGTCGGCGGCGCGCGAGTTCATCCAACTGGCCCTGCGGGGCGCTCGCGAGTTGCCGGAAGGCGGCAGCGACCAGATCAACCTCAAGCGCATCCTGGCCCGCCGGCACGAGCAGGAACGGGTCTTCTTCAACCAGGTGGCGGGGCGGTTTGACCGGGTGTACGGGCCGGGCCGGTCGTGGCAGGCCTTCGGCCATTTGCTGCTGCGCATCCTGCCGCCGCTCGACGTGGCGGACCTCGGCTCCGGGGAAGGGTTGTTGAGCGAGCTGCTGGCCCGCCGCTGCCGGCGGGTCATCGCGGTGGACAACTCGGAGAAAATCGTCGCCTTCGGCGCCCGCAAGGCGAAGAAGAACGGACTGAAGAACCTCGAATTCCGCCGCGGGGACCTGCAGGAGCCGCCGATCGATTCGACCAGCGTGGACCTGGTCATCCTCAGCCAGGCGCTGCACCACGCGGAAGAGCCAGGCAAGGCCGTCGCCGGCGCCCACCGCATCCTGCGGCCGGGCGGCCAGATCATGATTCTGGATCTGCTGAAACACGGTTTTGAGCAGGCCCACGAACTTTACGGCGACCGCTGGCTGGGTTTCGCGGAAAGCGATCTGCACCGCTGGCTGGAAAGCGCCGGGTTCAAGCAGGTCGAGATCAGCGTCGTAGCGCGCGAAGAGGCGCCGCCCCATTTCCAGACTGTCCTGGCCGGCGGCGCAAAATGAACTAACGCGCGGGCCGAGCCGTTGTCCAATGACCGAACGCACCGTGCAACCAGGACCGGACAGCCCGCCCCCGCCCGCCCCCGCGCCGCTCTGGCGGCGGCTAGTGTTCGGCCGCAACCCGAAGCGCACCCTCCTCCGGGCCGCGGCGCTGTTCGTGACGGCCGTCGTCGTGTTCAAATTCATCCTGCTGCCCGTGCGCATCGACGGCACCAGCATGGAGCCGGCCTACCACGACCACGCCATCAACTTCATCAATCGCCTGGCCTACCTCGGGCGCCCCCCGCAGCGCGGCGACGTAGTCGGGGTCCGCCTCTCGCACCCGCACGGATTGTCCGGCCCGCACGTGATGTATTTCAAACGCCTCATTGGCCTGCCGGGGGAGACGGTGGCGATCCGGCGCGGGGTGGTCTTCATCAATGGCCAACCGCTGGAAGAGCCTTACGTCCGGGCGCGGGAGGTCTGGGAGGAGTCGCCGCGCACCTTGAAGACGGGCGAGTACTTCGTCATTGGCGACAATCGCGGCATGCCCAAGTACCTGCATGAACACGGCATCGTGGACGCGGACCGGATTGTGGGAAAGGTGCTGTGGTGACGCTGCTGCGCCGCTTCCTGCTCGCGCTCGCGGTCGCCGGCTTGCTGCTGCTGGTGTACGGGCAACTGTTTCCCAACGAAGACCGCCGCATCCGCCGCCTGTTAAATCACGTCGCCGCGGCCGCCTCGATTCCAGCCCGGCCCACGCCCGCCCAGATGATCCTCTCCCTGGACCGCTTGCAGGGCTGCTTCAGCCCGGATGTGGTGATGGTGCTGGAGGTCCCCGTCGAGGGCCAACGCACCTTTCGCGGGCGGGCCGAGTTGATGGAATCGGTGAAGGCCGCGTGGGCATACCGAAGAAGCGTCAAGGTCGAGTTCCTCGACATCGACGTGAAACTGGACCCCGCCAAAGAGAGCGCCACGGCCGATGTGACGGCCCGTGCCACTCAGCCGGGCGACCGGGATTTCTTCGTGCAGGAGTTTCGGATCCGGCTCCGAAAGCAAAGTGAGGACTGGCGGATCACCCGGGTCGAGTCCGTCCGCGTGTTGCGGTAGGACGCCGCGCGGTTTCCCGGTCCAGCGCCGCCGGCGTCCGCCAACCTGGCCGCCTCGGCCTCTCCTCGCGCCAGCCGCCCCCCGCCCGCGCCCCGCGCAAACGCCGGACTTGAACCTGGATTAGTGCTTTGACAGAATGCGCTGCGATGCATGCGTCCACCGGAAAGTTCCGCGGCTTTACCCTGATTGAACTGCTCGTCGTCATCGCCATCATTGCGATCCTGGCGGGCTTGTTGCTGCCGGCGTTGGCGAAGGCCAAGGTCCGCGCCCAGGCCGCCGGCTGCGCCAACAACCTCCGCCAGTTCGCCCTGGCCGGACAGCTTTACGCGGACGATTTCGCCGACCGGCTGGTGAACAACAACGCGATGGTGGAAACCCGCGCCCGCCGCCAGAGCTGGGTCAACAACATCGAGGACTGGGGCGCCACCGACGACAACACCAACCTCGCCTTGCTCACCAACGGCAAGCTGGCGCCGTACGTCGGCCTGGCCACGGCGATCTACAAGTGCCCGGCCGACCAGTCCCTGGCCGCCAACGGGCCGCGCATCCGCAGCGTGTCGCTCAATTCGCTCGTCGGCGATCCCGCCGAGGCCCTCGGCCGGTTCAACCCCACCTACGTCCAGTTCTACAAGACGACGGACATCATGCAGCCGGCCCAGATTTACACCTTCCTGGAGGAGCACCCGGACACGATCAACGACGGCTTCTTCGTGAACCAATGGGACACTTACAAATGGGGCAACCTGCCGGCCTCCTACCACACTGGCGCGGCGAATCTCGATTTCGCCGACGGCCACACCGAACTCCACCGCTGGCTGGTGCCCGATACGGACCGCCCCGCCCGACAGGGCGCGGTGGGCGGCGGTTTCGTGCCCAATCCGACCACCGACTACGAGTGGTTGAAGCAGCGCTCGGGTGTGAAGAAACCGTAGCCGAGAGTCGCGCGCCGACGGACTCCGGCTCAGCGACCTTCGCCCCAGAGCGTCAACTGGGCATCCCGATCCGGGGCCATTAAGAGCGTCCGCGTCAACGCCCGAAATTCCGCAAGCCGGGCATCGGCGAAAGCGTCCGCTTCGATCTCGTTGTTGCGCCCGGGAATCTGGCGGGTCTTCCGCAGCCAATGGAACGCCTCGTGGGCGACGATCCACACGATGCCCTCGTCGAGATCGTTCGCGGTCGTCCGCCCGTATTGCCGGACCCAGTGCCGGCCGGTCTTGGCGTCATAAAAGTGCCGGCCGCGCCGCGGATGGACGCCCGCCTGCCAGGAACCATCCGCGTTACGGTACACGGGACGTTTGCGCGTGAGGATGTCGCACGGGAACGGCCCGGGCACCTGGCAACTGATGCGGATCGTCGGGTTGCTGGGCGTCGCGTACCAGCACCGGCCGTAAAGACCGCGGTACTTGTGGTAGATCTGCCCCCGCGCGTTCTTGTATTCGCGGCCAAAGTCAATCCGCACCCAGCCGATCAGCGACACGTCGAAGCGGGCGAGGAAGGCCTTTACCCAGCGCAGACCGTGAGGCGCATCCGACTGTATCTGCCGATGGATGATGTATCTCACGCCCGCCCGGCCGTATCGGCGCTGAGTCCTCCGCGCCGTTCAGTTCTTCGGGTAGCCCACGGCCTGGCACAGGATGATCCTCTGCTCCGGCCGCAGCCGCATCGCGGCGGCCAGCGGGGCGCGGTTCAAATCATACACGACGGCGCCCAACCCTTCCGCGGCGGCGCACAGATAAATATTCTGGACCACGCAGCCGGTGTCGATGCCGGCATAAAAAGGCCGGTCTTCTGGTTTCGCCCGGGCCAGACGCGGTAAGTCGGCGACGAAGATCAGCACCACCGGCGCCTCCTGGACGAACGGCTGGCCGCTGGTCTTGGCGCGCAGGTCCTCCGGCAACACCGGCCGCAGGCGGTGCGGCTTGGCCTCGTAGAGAAAGAGTCCCGCCGGCAGCGCCACGTACAGGTCCACCTCCTGGGAGTTCATCGCGGAGGGCGCGGTGCGATGGTCGGTTTCCGGGCGGTTGATGCCGAAGCCGGCCCAGAGCAGGTTGGCGAGCACCTGCGCCGGCAACGCGTTGGTCAGGAACTCGCGCGTGGTCCGGCGCTCCTTCAGCGCCTGCCGGAGCGGCGGGCCGCCGGTGGTTTGCGGGGGTGGCAGCGGGATCGGCTGGAGTGGCTCCGCCGCAACTGGGCCAAAGCCCAGACCCAAACCCGCGCCGAGCAGCAGGCCGGCCAGAGTGCGCATCGTCATGGGCCTCGACGATGCCGGAAGCGCGGCGTCCGTGCAATCGCCGCGTGGGCAGGCCGGGAAGGACGCTTTCCACGGCGTTGCCATTCTTCGCCCCGGCAGGAAGGACGGAGGCGACGAGACTCAGGGACCGCTCCCGTCATGCCCCCGCGCGCCGCCAGGCCGCGACCACGTCTTCGAACACCGCGTTCACTTGCGGATCGAGGTGCTGCTGGTCCGGATGCGCCCGCAGCCAGGCCACGGATTCGCGAATGCCGACGCGGAACGGTTTGCGGCATCGGAACTCGGGCACGAACCGCTTGATCTTCGCGTTGTCGAACACGCCCGGATGAGCCTTGTCGCCTTGCAGCGTGCCGGTCAGCCGCGGGGCCACCCGGCAGATGAAGTCGGTGGGCACCTTCAAAATCTCGGGTGACTCCACGCCCAGCGCGGCGGCGATCTCGGCGTAGATCTGGTTCCAGGTGAGGACCTCGTCACTGGTGATGTGAAACGCCTCGCCTACGGCGTCGGCCTGGCCCACCAACCCGCCCAGGCCCGCGGCGAAGTCGCTGGCGGCGGTCAGCGTCCAGGGGTTCTCGCCATCATCGGGCACGAAGACTGGCTGGCCCCGCTCGAGCCGGGCGGCGAAGGTGTAGCTCGAACTGGACGCCGGGTTCGGAATCCAGCGTGGCGAATAGGTATGCGACGGACGCACGATGGTCACCGGAAACCGGCCTTCCTGCCAGCGCTGCCGCAGCCACTGCTCGCACTGGAGTTTTTTCTGGGCGTAATCCCAGAAGGCGTTGCCCAGCGGCGCGTCCTCGGTGATCGGCAACCGGCGGGGTGGCTTGGCATAAACGGTCGCCGAACTGATGAAGACGTATTGCCGCACGGAGTCCCGGAACAACTCGTAATCGAGTTGCACGTCGGCCAGTTCGTAGCCGAGGAAGTTGATCACCACATCGGGCCGCACGCCCGTCAACGCGGCACGCAGGGCGGCCGGGTCTTTGCGGTCGGCGCGCAGCGGGCGGTAGGCGGGCGGGACCGCAGCGCGACCGCGGCTGACGGCGAGGATTTCGTGGCCGCGGCCGTGGAGCCACGCGGCGCATTCCGCCGAAATGTTGCCGGTCCCGCCGAGGAAAAGGATTTTCATGGCACACGCGTCGTGATCGCGTCGTCGCGCACGAAATGCACGCCGGGGCCCGACAGCAACTTGTTCGTTTGCTCGGCGGAGACTTCGTGCAAAATGGCGACGGTCATCGGCTCGCCGAAATAGAGTTTCCGATTGCTGGTGCTCAAGTAGCCGTTGATCCGGCCGTAAAGTTGGGGCACCGGGCGGTCCACGATGACCGTGGCCTGGCGGCCCTGAAACGTGATCATCCGGACCTCCGGGATCTTGGAGACGCGCTGCACAAATTGCTCGCGCAACCGTTGCGGCCGATTGCGGATGCGGCGATAAAGCAAAAAGGCCCACGTCGCCACCACCAGCAGGCCCGCGATCCCGTTCCGGCCGACCGAAAAATAGAGGCCCACGCCCACCACGACGGCGCCGGCGACGTACCACACATAGCGCGAGGGCGGCCTGTGACGCAATTGCTCCCACGTGTCCATCAAATGCTGCCGCCACGAAGTCTGGCGAACCATTCCGGCTTCGGTGTCCCGCCGCAGCCGGCGCAAGTCCGCGGCGAGGAGCCGCGCGTTGGGATAACGATCCTCCGGGCGCTTGCGCAGACAACGCGAGACGATGCGCTGCAACTCCTCCGGAACGTGGGCGCGGAGCGAGTTCATGGGCGGCGTCTCATCGAAGGCCACCGCGTGCAGCGAGTCCATGAAGTTCTCCCGCCGGAAGGGGGACTGGCCGGTCGCCATTTCAAACAGCAGCACGCCCAGCGAGAAGATGTCCGCCCGGCCGTCCACTGGCACGCCGCGGACCTGCTCCGGACTCATGTACGCCGGCGTCCCCATCACGACGCTGGAGCGCGTTTGGGCAATTCGCGTGGGGTCCAAACGTTCCGTACCGGCCGGTCCTTGCGCCCCGCTGGCGTCCAGCAGTTTCGCCAGACCAAAATCGAGAATCTTGACGTGGCTGTCCGGCGTGAGCATGACGTTGGCCGGCTTGATGTCCCGGTGGACGATGCCCTGCTCGTGCGCCTTGGCCAAGCCCTCGGCCACCTGGAGCGCGACGTCGAGGGCGCCCAGCAAATCCAGCTCCCGGTTCTGAATCAACGCGCGAACGGTCTTGCCTTCGACCAGTTCCATGACGACGAACGTCACCCCGCCGTCCTCGTCCGCATAGAAAATCTGGGCGATGGCCGGATGGCTGATCCGGGCGGCGGCCCGTGCCTCCTGCAAGAGGCGCTGCTTCCGTTCGGGGTCGGACGTCAGCTCGGACGACAGCAGCTTCACCGCCACCGGCCGATGGAGCCGGGTGTCATAGCCGCGATACACCAGTCCCATGCCGCCCTCGCCGAGCAGTCCTTCGACGCGGAAATGCTTGAGCGTCTGGCCGGTGATGACTTGCGGCAAAGCGGCTCCCACCCCCAAAGCGTTGCCCAGGTTCGCGTTCATGATCGCCTCTTGGATTTGTTGACACCCAACCGTTGAGACATTCATGCGGCAAATCGAACCGTCTGGCAAGATAAACCGGGGCCGGAACTCGTCGCCGGGGACCTTTGCTCAAGCCGCGGGCCGGCCGTGGCCGCAAAATCCGAAGGGCGCCATCACGGCGGCGGCAGCCGCAGCGTCGCGTCAAGGGGCGCGACCTCGGCCAGGGCCGTCGCCGGGGCGCCACCGCCGAGTTGGGCGAGCCGCTCGCCACTGGGCCGGACCTTGCGCTCGTAGCTGCCGACCGCGTCGTTGTAGGCGTTGCCGGCTTTTGTCAAACCATCGCGGATGCGCTCGAAGTGCTCGGTAAACTTGGCGACGCGGGCGTACAGCTCCTGCGCCGCCGCGGCAATCGCCCGGGCGTTTTCCGTTTGCGCGTGCTGCTGCCAGCTCACGCTCACGGAGCGCAGCAGCGCGATCAGCGACGCCGGGGTCGTGAGCAGAATCCGCCGGCCGGCCGCCCACACGATCAGGTCGCGGTCGCCTTCGAGCGCGGCGCTGAAGAGCGATTCCGCCGGCAGGAAGAGCACCACGTAGTCCAGCGCGTTGGGGAACTGGCTCGGATAATCGCGCTCCGCCAGCGCCTTGATTGTCGCCTTCAGTTTCGCGGCGTGGGCCGCCAGCGCGTCCGCCCGGCTCGGTTCGTCCGCCGTGTCGAGCGCGTTCAGAAAGTCGAACTCCGGCACCTTGGCATCGACGATGATCACGCGGTCGCCCGGCAGATGAACGATGAGATCGGGGACGCGGTCCCGGTCATCGCTCTGTTGCTGCTCGGTGAAGTCGCAGTGCGCGCTCATGCCAGCGGCCTCCACCACTCGGCGCAGCGTCTCTTCGCCCCAGCGCCCCCGCGCCTGGCCGGCGCTGAGCACGCGGCGGAACTGCAGCGTCTCGTGGGCCAGCGACTGGCTTTGTTGCGCCAGCGACTCCAAGTGTTTCTTCACTTCGCCCAACGCCGCGGACTGCGCGGTTTCACCCTGTTGCAGGCGCTTTTGGTAGGTGTCCAGTTGCTGTTTCAGCGGCTCGACCAGGGTGGCAATCGCCTGCTGGCGCTGGGCCAGGTCGCCTTTCGCCGTCTCCTGGAATTTCGCTAGCGTTTCGTTGGCCAGGCGCAAGAACTCCGGTTGAGTTTGCCTCAGCGCGTCGGCGCTCAGCGCTTTGAACGCTTCCCGCACGTCGGCCAACGCTCGGTCCTGGGCCGCTTTCGCCTCCTTCCACCCCTGCTCCTGGAACTGGCGCTGCTCGACCAGCAGTTTCTCAGCAGCTTCCCGTCGGGCGTCGGCTGCCGCCCGCGCGTTGCTGGCCTCCGCAAGCTGGCTGCGCACCTGCGCCAGTTCGCGCTCGCGCTGCGCTGACTGTTGGCGTGCGCCCAGCAGCCAGCCGATCAATGCTCCGACGGCCAGGCCGATGAGCAGCGCCAGAAGCAGTTGAAGGCTGAAAGGCATGAACGGCCTGCTCAATTCTGTAATCCGAAACCCGAAGGCCGAAACAAATCCGAAACCCAAAATCCGTGGCGCGCGAGCGGCGGCCAGGGGCGTTTTGAGCTTGCGACGGTCGGGCGCCCTCTGGATATCATTTCAGTAGTGCGCGACCACCTCAATCTCGACGTGCGCTCCTTTCGGCAGCGCCGCGACCTGCACGGTGGAGCGCGCCGGGAAATCGCGGGTGAAGTAACGGGCGTACACCTCGTTCATCGCGGCGAAGTCAGCCAGGTTCGTCAGGTACACCGTGCTTTTCACGACGTGGGCGAACGTCAGGTGCTGGTCATCGAGGAGGGCCTTGAGGTTGAGCAGCACGCGTTCGGTTTGCGCCCGGATGTCGCCGGCGACCAGGTTGCCGGTGACCGGATCAATCGGGATTTGCCCGGCGCTGAACAACAGGTCGCCGGCGCGCACGCCGTGGTTGTAGGGGCCAATGGCGGGAGCGGACCCGGCGGGTTTGATAATGGTTTTGGTCACGGCGTGTAGGGCGTTTGATTCACTTGATTCGCTGCGGCGGTCCAAGGTACTTTGCCAGGACCGGTCGCAGTTCCTTGATTGTTTTCGCCGGCCAGAACTTTCGGTCCGTCAGGATCGCGTTCTTGAGCGCCTCGTGGCTCGGCCAAGCCGGCGGGGCGGGGATTCGGGGGATGACGTCCGCAATGATGCGCCGGGCCATCTCGGCATTTCGGTGGAGGTAATCAATGACCATCTCGACGGTGACGTGCGCGCCGTCGTCCTTCCAGCAATCGTAGTCCGTCACCATCGCGAGCGTGGCGTAGGCGATCTCCGCCTCGCGGGCGCACTTGGCTTCGCCGAGGTTGGTCATGCCGATGACATCGTAGCCGGCGCGATGGTTGGTGAGCGACTCGGCGCGGGTGCTGAAGGCCGGCCCCTCCATGTTCACGTAGGCGCCGCCGTCGTGGACGCGGGCGCCGCAGGCGCGGGCGCTTTGCAGCAGCCGCTGCCGCAACTCCTCGCAAATCGGGTGCGCAAAGGCCACGTGCGCCACGATGCCGCGCCCGAAGAACGTGTGTTCGAGCGCCTTCTTCGTCCGGTCCACAAACTGGTCGATCACCACGATGTCGCACGGCCGGTAACGGGCCTGGAGCGAGCCGACGGCGCTGACGCTGACGACCCAGGCGACGCCCAGTTTCTTCATCGCCCAGATATTGGCGCGGTGGTTCAGTTCGCTGGGCAGGAGGCGGTGGCCGCGTCCGTGACGCGGAAGGAAGACCACGTCACGCCCCGTCAGCCGGCCGGTGAGCAACGCGTCCGACGGCGCCCCGAATGGCGTGTGGATCTTCATCCATCTCTGTCCGGAAAATCCCGGCAGATCATAGAGACCGGTCCCGCCGATGATGCCGATGCGATGTCGTTCCGACCTGGCTGTCGTTGAACCCATACCGTGTTTTGATTTCTTGGTTCCGGGCCGGCGCGTCCATCCGGCTTTCCCGTGCAACCATTGCGCGGGAAGAGGCGAAAGCGCGCTGCGCCGCCCCGCGCGGTCCACTCTAGCTTTGCCCCGCCCAAACGAAAGAACAGTTTCACGCGGGCGCTTTTCTCGAGCCGCGGCAATAAATGTTGCGCGCCCGCCAATTCCGGTGGAGCAAAATGAATACTGCCAGCGCACGCTCAGAAACAGAGCGAATGCTCAAGCCGCGCGGCTCCGCGGCCGGTTCCGGCCGGGCCTGGCAAGGGTCGGGCCGGATCGGGATCAGGTGGCCGCGGCGCGTGAAACAACATGGATGACCGCCACACCCAGTTCCTGGAAACGCTGGCCCACTCCCGGGTTTACCTGGAGTACCAGAGCGCGTTCGCGGAGATGACGAGCCTCCCGCTCGTGTTGTGCCCGGCGGAATCCTGGCGGCTCCCGTTTCACGGGGCGCTGAATGAGAATCCGTTTTGCGCGGTGTTGGGGCAGTCGAGCCGGGCCTGCGCGATGTGCCTCCAGATGCAGCAAAAGCTTTGTCTCAAGGCCCGGCAACGCGCGGCGACGCTCACCTGCTGGTATGGTCTGGCGGTGACGGCCGTGCCGGTGTGCGTTGACGGTCAGGTGCTGGGCTTTCTCAAAACCGGCCAGGTCTTTCGCACGCCCCCCACCACGAGCCAGTTCCGCGGCTGCCTGGAACTGGCCTCCACCTGGGGCGTGCCGATTCCGCCCGCGGATCTGAAGCGGGTCTATTTCCGGGGTCCGGTGGTGCCGGCCCGCCACTACGCCGGCCTAGTCGAGATGCTGTCGATCTTCGCCGAGCATTTATCCCTGCTGGGAAGCCAAGTCGCCATCCGGCAGGAAAATGCGGAGCCGCCGCTGATCCGCAGCGCCCGGGAGTTCATTCATGAACGGCACTCCGAAAACCTCCGGCTCGGCCTGGTCGCCAAGGCCGTCCATTCCAGCCCCTTTTACTTCTGCAAGCGGTTCAAAAAGGCGGTCGGCCTCAACTTCACCGCCTACGTCTCCCGCGTGCGGGTGGACAAAGCGAAGAACCTCCTGCTCAATCCCGACGTCGAGGTCAGTGAAATCGCCTACGCCGTCGGGTTCCAGTCGCTCACGCATTTCAACCGCGTCTTCAAAACCGTGGTGGGCCAGACGCCGACCGGCTACCGCCGTCAGATCCAGGGCGGGCCGGCATCGTCCCCCGCGGCTGACGCTGCGACGCCGCGCGCGGCAGCTTCGCCGGCTCAGTAGATCCCGGGAAGGAAGCGGCGCACCCGGCGTTGGTAGTCGGCGTAGTCCGGGAATCTTTCCCGCAGCCAGCGTTCCTCGCGGCGCGTCTTCGCGTCGAAGAAGGCCCCCAGCAGCGCCGCCACCAACAGCACCGGCCAACTCCCCCACGCCAGCCCCCAGCCGAACGCCAGCAAGCTGACGCTCGTGTAAAGCGGGTGGCGCACGCGGCCGTAAATGCCATGGCGAACCAGCACGGCCTGCGGCAGCGGCCGGGGAAAAATCGTGCGGGCGCGACCCAGTGTGACCGCGCCGGCAATCCCGAAGATCGCGCCGACGGTGCCCAAAATCCATCCGGCGCAGCCCGCAACCGGCCCCGCCCACGCGCCCGGACAGAGCGGCCCCAGTGCGACAGCGGCGCTCATCAGTAAGGTCTGCGCCAGCACCCACCGGCCGCCGCGGTCTGTGAAGGACATTGTCATTTCCACCGTCAACTCAGCGTGGACTGCAGGGTTGTCTCCTGCTCCTGCGGCCGAGCTTGTGTTCAAGCACCGGCCGCCCTCTTGATCTGCTTCAACACGTCCGCCGCCGGTTTGGCCGTGTAATAGCGGTCCAGCGGATAGCAGCCGCTGATCAAGCCGTTCCGCGGGGCCGTGGTGCAATCGCTGAACGTCCGGCAAAGCTTCTTCGCCTCCAGGACGCCGCGCTCCACCGCGTCGGCCAGGATCGTCGGATAGCTCAACACCATGCGGCCGATGCCGATCAAGTCGGTCCAGCCGTTGCGGATGACACCCTGGGCCACATGCGGCAGGTATTCTTGAAGGTAGCTGTAGCCCGTGCCCACCAGCAGGGGCGTCCTGGGTCCGGAGGCGATGGGCGAGGCGAATCCACTTCGGACTTCGGACTTCGGGCTTCGGACTTGAGCCAGGTGTTCCTTCACCCGCCGCACGGCTTGAATCTGTCGCGCCACGCCGGCCAACGGGTCTTCCGGCGGTTGGTAGCCGTCGCTCGGCGGATACGCCGCGGGCCGCTGGATGTGCGGGTTGTAGTAGGGCGAACCGGCCGTCAGGTTCAGAATCTTCACACCCAGTTGCGCACACAACTCGGCGAAGCGGAAGGTTTCGGTCAGGTCGGGTTCAACGGGATTGTTCACGCTGACGCCGAAACCGTAATGGTACGGCAGGCATCGCGAAAAATCCTCGGGCACACCCGGCCCGGGGCGGCCCGGCCTGGACCGGGCGGGATCGGGCCGGAACGGCACGGAATCGAACGCGCTCAGCCGCACGCCCAATTCGATCCGGTTCCCGCTGGCCCGGATGCCGGCGATGATCTCGCGCAGAATCCGCGTCCGGTTCTCGAAGCTGCCGCCGTACTGGCCGGGCCGGGTGTGCGCGGCGAGAAACTCGTGCAGCAGGTAGCCGTGGCAGTGCTTGATATCGACGAAGTCCGCGCCAGCCTCACCGGCGATCTTCGCGGCGCGGACGTAGTCTTCGATCAGTCCTGCGATCTCGCCGTCGCTGACGACCTGACGGTCGCTGGTGACGCCGAACTTGCCGTCGAGGAGCGGATGGCGGAACGCGACGCGTGGCTCCATTCGCTGTTTGTCCCTGGGCTTGCAGAACCGGCCGGAGTGCGTGAGTTGGAAGCCGATCACCAGATCGTCCGTTGTGCCGTAGCGTTCCCGGTGCGCCCGCTGCAAGGTCTGGACCAACTCCGCCAGGCCGCTTTGGTTCTCGGCGGAGATAATGAGTTGATTCGGGTTCGCGCGGCCGTCCGGGCGCACCGCCATCGCTTCGCCGCCGTAAATAAGTTTCGCGCCGCTCTCGCCGAAACGCCGCCAGCGGCGGCGGACATCGTCGGTAATGCCGCCCGTGGTTGTGCCGTCCCAGCCTTCCATCGGCTGGACGGCCCAGCGGTTGCCAAGGATTTTGCCGTTGATCGTCACGTCCGCCACGGGCGCCGTCAGCGGAGACGCAGCGCCGATGACGATGGCGTCTTCGCACGGCAGTGCGAGGCCGAGCGACGCGACGTGCTGACGGAACTCGGCGACGGTCTTGAGCGCGGGGACGCGGACCAATTTGGCGGCTTCAGGCATAGTTCAGCCCAACGGTGGCAGAACGCGTGCCGTTTGCCAAACACGTCGCGACGTGGGCAGGTGACTGGTGTGGCCTCGTCCCTGACTGATGGGCCTGACCGATGGCTCCCAGGGTCTCACGGATCAGATTCTGAGTTCCGGTCGTGAATCGACTTGCCGTTGTCTTTGATTCGGCCATAATATTCGCCGTTGCTGACGTAATGGATCAAGTTTGGCACCGTGAGAAACGAGGCCACTTGTCGTCTTCGGACAAGTGAAATTGTTTTCTCCAGGCATCCGGGTCCGAGTGTCCCGTGTGGAGTGGCAGCCGAAATAACGGAGCCCAAGGATGGAACCGGGCGACACGCCCGATGTAACTGGTCGGTCATCAACGATGCCCGCGTGGCGGAATTGGCAGACGCGCTAGATTCAGGTTCTAGTGAGTAACATCGTACAGGTTCAAGTCCTGTCGCGGGCACCAAATAATTCAAGGGGATTAGGAGTTTGTTGTTGCCTTCCTGACAGAATTGAAGGCATGAAAAACAAGACGTTTCCTTACGTCGTCAGGAGATGGTCTGTCACCATCAAAATCTACCGGACACCGTCGCATGGGTGCGAGTCGTTCACATTGTCGTATTACCAGGATGGTGTCAGGGAACGACCGGCGTTCACGGATTTCGACTTGGCGAAGGCAGAAGCGGAGGCGGTCGCCAATCGGCTGATTCGCACCGACGCGGACATCCTCACGCTCACCACCGCCAACCGGGCCGCGTATCTCCGCGCCCGGCAATTGATCGATCCCTTCGGCGTTTCACTCGAAGCGGCGGCGGCGCAATTCGCCGACGCGCGAACGATCCTCGGCGACATCCCGCTGTCCCACGCGGCGGAGTTCTACATCAAGCGGCATCCGGTGAAGCTCGAACTCAAGCCGGTCAAGACGGTTGTGGCGGAGTTGCTGGCGGCGAAGGAAGCTGACGGTTGCAGCGAGCATTATCTGGAGTGCTTGCGGTAATTCGAGACGCGCTTCCAGACAAACATCAGCGCTGTCGCCGGAACGGACATTGACGCCTGGCTGCGGGAGTCGGGGCTTTCGCCACGCACGCGGAACAACATTCGGAATTCGGTCAACACGCTGTTCGCTTTCGCCAAGGCGAAGCGGTATCTGGCGAAGGACCATGATGGGATGAAGTCGGTCGCGGTCGTCAATGATCGTGACGGTGAGATCAAGGTGTTCACGCCCGCGGAGTTGACTGAGATCCTCTGCAACGCGAACGAGCGCATGATTCCGTTCCTGGCACTCGGCGCATTTGCCGGCATCCGGCACGCGGAGATTCAGCGGTTGGAGTGGAAAGACATCCAGTTCGATGACGGCATCATCGAGGTCGGGGCGCGGAAGGCGAAGACGGCCAACAGGCGTCTGGTGCCGATGGTGCCGAATCTGCGGGAGTGGCTGATGGAGTTCCGCCAGACCTCGGGGATGGTGGTGTCGCATGAAAACGTGGCGTTTGAATTGCACGCGATCACGAAGCAGGTGAACGAGGCGCGGCGGGCGGCATGGGCGCTGTCCAAAGGGCTTGATCTCGCCGAATTGAAAGCAGCCGCAAAGAACGTGACGAGGAAAGCCAGGCCAGCGCGGGCGCGTGGGAAGCAGAAGGGCGAAGTCCCTCCGGGAGCGGGAACCGCAAAGGCTGAGGGCCGGGATGCGTTTGCCTGGAAACACAACGCTCTTCGGCATTCGTTCATCAGCTATCGCCTCGCGGCCGTTCAGAACACGGCGCAAGTCGCCTTGGAGGCCGGCAACAGCCCGCAGATGATCTTCCGGCAATACCGGGAGTTGGTGCGACCGGCGGACGCGGAGAAGTGGTTTGGGATCACGCCGGAGGCCGTGGAGGCGGCTCGGAAGCAGCGGGCCGAGGCTGGCAGCCAGAAGCCGGCGAATGTGGTGGCGCAAGCGGGTGGCGGTGGCGGCGTGAGGAAGGTCGTAGAGGGCTGCGAGTCCGTCGCACGCTGCGTTACGGGTGGAGGTCTGAGAGATGATGATTGATGGTTGAGCGAGTGACACCGGACCTGTCTGGGATTTTGTGTGTGAGGCATAACCTGAAAGGTAAAGTGAGTTATGTCTGCAACGACAATGAGGGTGCGGAGGCGCAACGCGAGTCCGCCGGGTGGGATCAACTGCTGGCAGGCTGTGAGCGGCCGGCGGATTGGCTGGCTCCGGGCGGGGCGTTTAACCGGCTGCGCAAACGGCTGATGGAGCGGGTGCTGGGCACCGAACTGAGCGGCCCTCTGGGGTGGGACAAAGGCCAGAAGCCGGCCGGAACGGCGGGCCATCAGCGCAACGGTTACAGCGCCAAGACGGTGTTGGGCGAGGACGGGCCGGTGGCGCTGGACATTCCGCGGGACCGGTTGGGCACGTTCGAGCCGCAGCTCATCAAGAAGGGCCAGCGTCGCTTTGAAGGATTGGACCGGCGGATCATCGCGCTGTAGGCGCGCGGGATGACCGTGCGGGAGATCCAGGGCTTCCTGCTGGAACAATACGGGGGGGAGTCTCGCCGGACTTCATCGGCCTGGCCACCGAGGGCGTGCTGGAGGAAGTGACCCTGTGGCAGAACCGGCCCTTGGGAAGCCTGTATCCCCTCGTGGTGTTCGACGCGTTGCGGGTGAAGATCCGCGCCGGCGGCAGCGGGCA
>JAJXZI010000317.1 GCA_021780115.1 bacterium
ATTCCATGACATGCACCTCGCCGTTGCTGAAGTAGATGGTGTACGGGAACTGGCTTTCGTGCCCGGAGGAAATGTTCAGGTTTTTCAGTCCCACCACGGCGTAGGCGGTGACGTTGGACGAGGGAGGATGCACCTGGCCCTGAATGGCGCCACCGCGCCGGAGGGACAGGCCCACCGAGAAAAAGTACGAGACACCCCAGTTGTTCTGGCCGGTGATGATCATCTTGTCGTTCTGGACCCCGTTGACCACGAACCACTGGTTGGCGTCGATGGACCGGCCGTCAAAGGTGAACAGGCGCGGCGGAAACAGCCAGGTATAGAGGTAAAGCCCGTGATCGCCGGTGGAGGCGCTGTCGCTGAAGGTGATCGGCTGCGCGCCTTCCGGGGCGAGCGTGCTGGCGGTGATGCGGGCCACCGGCGGGTTGCCGCCCACCACAATCACCGCCTGAGTGGTGGCAACCGCCTGATTGCCGTTGTCCACCACCGTCAGCACCAGCGGAAAGACTCCCGCGCTCCCGTAATTGTGCGCAACCGTCCCGCCGGAACTGGTCGCGCCGTCGCCAAAGTTCCAGAGGTACTGGTAAATGCCGGTGTCGTCCGTCGAGTTCGTCCCGGTCCAGACCCCGTACCACTGGCCGTTGGTGGCCACGCCCGAATTCAACAGGTGGGGGCCGGCGATGACCGGCACCGGCAGGGCGTTGGCCTTCACCCACACGGTGAAGGTGTTGGTGGCCGTTTGACTGTCGTTGCCGGTGACGATCAGGGTAATCACGTTGGTGCCGACGGCGGCCCACGTCGTTGGGAAACTGGGGCTGGTGCCCGTCTGGCCGTTGGAATTCCGCCAGGCGTATTTCCAGATGCCGACCGGGCCCACGGAGTTGGTGCTGAAGAAGGTGGCGGTCCAAGTGCCGTTGTGGGCGTACGTCTCATCCACGATAGGCGGGCCGCTGATGGCCGCCACGGGCGGCGCGCCATTGGTGAAAGTCACCGTGGTGCTCTTGGTGTCGGTTTGCCGGGCCGCGTCCACGACCGTCAGCGATACCGTCCACACCCCATTGCTGGGCCAGCCGTGGAAGGCCTTTGGGCCGGCGTTGGTCGCGCCCGTCCCGTCGCCGAAGTTCCAGATGTAGCTGACGATCCCGAAGTCGTCGCTCGAAGCCGAGCCGTCCACGGTGGCGTACCAGACGCCCTGCGTGGCCACCTGGCTGCCGAAGAGGTAAGGGCCGCCCGGATTGGCCACCGGCGGGGCGCCCTTGACGGTCGCCCAGGTGCCGCGCACGCTGCGCAGGCCGCGGGCGTCGGTGTGCCAGAGCCGCGTCAGGAAACGCCCTTCATTGGTGTACGTGTGCGACACCGTCCGGCCGAGGTTCGGGGAATTGGTGGTGAAAGTCCACGCCACGGGATTGGTGCTTTGGTCGCCGAACGACCAGTGGAAGACATCGCCCGCCGCCACGCCGGCGCCAACGGCGGTGAAGGTGAGCGTGCCGTTGACGTTGGTAACCGGATCCCGGGGGGAGACGCCCACATCGACGCGGGCGGGCCGGGGCGGCGCCGAGATGCCGACCAGCCAGCCGGGGAGGCCGGTGGCGACCGTGACGCGGTTGGTGCTGAACGTGCCGTCGCCATTGCCGGGCCAGTAGAAGACCTGGCCGTTTGCGGTGGCCATGACCAAGTCCAGATGGCCGTCGCCGTTGTAATCCCAGGCGTCCATGCCGGCGTAAGTGTTCACGTCCAAATCGGCCCAGGGACCGTTGGTGCCCAGACTGGTGAAGGTGCCGTCGCCGTGGCCTTTGTAGAACACGATGTCGCCGCTGCCACTGTTGTTGGCGATGACATCGAGATGGCCGTCCTCGTCGAAGTCGCCGGCGGCCACGCCGTAACGGTCGGAACCGTACTGGCCCACGAGGTTGGTGCTCTCGGTGAACGTCCGGTCGCCGTTGGAGAGGAACAGCCGGACCTGGCCGGGGCCGGAATATTGGCCGCGAACCAGATCGTCGCGGCCGTCTTCGTTGAAGTCGCCGGCCACCATGCCGCGGCCGTAATCGCCCCAGTTCTTGACCTCGAGCGTGAAGGTGCCGTCGCCGTTGCCCCAATAAAAGAAGACGGAGTTGTTGTTGCCGCCCACCACGAAATCCAGGTTGCCATCGCCGTCAAAATCGCCCACGGCGGAGTCCATCATGTAGCTGTTGGCCCCCGGAGACGCCGGCATCGGCACCGGCGGCGCGAACGTGCCGTCGCCGTTGCCGTGCAGGAAATAGGGCGTGAGCGTGTCGCCCGAGGCGCCGCCGGCGATGATGTCCAGGATGCCGTCGCGGTCAAAGTCGCCGATGGCCACCCCGCGGTCGTTGGCGTTGAGGCGGGTGACCTGCTTCATCGCGCTGAAGCCGGCGTTGGTCTGGAAGACGTTGGTCTGCAAGTAAGAGGAAACAAAGACCTGGCCGTTGTCGGAGCTGACCGCCAGGAGTTGGTCTCCGGGCAAATAAGCCAGCGCCAAGACGGGGGTGGCGTTGCCGGAGGCGTCGCGCGCCTGAATGCGGATGTCCGCCGGTTGGTGCAGGTTGACGGTGAACTCGTAGGAAAGGGTGGTTCCCACCACGTTGGTAGCCAGCACGCCGTTGAGGTAAAGCCAGTAACCGGCCACGCCCACGTCGTCGATGGCCGGATCCCACGACGCCACCACCGTGCCGGGCGGGGTGATGGTGACGGTGCCGTTGACGCCGTTGGTCCAACTGGGCGCGTTCGTGTCGGTGCCGGGGCCTTTGGGCTGCACGCGGTAAAACCGCGTCTTGTTCGTCGCGGTCACGTCCCCGAGCGGCACGGCCCCGCCGGGTTGCGACTTGACGGACAGGAGCGTCTCCCAGTCGGTGAGATTGGTGCTGGACTGGATGAGATAGATCACGCCGTTGGAACCGCCCTCCAGTTGGAGTTTGAAGGTGATCTGGTCCCCCTTGAGCTTCGGGTTGGGCGGCGGCGCCAGCTTGAGAGAGGCGGGGTCGCCCTGGAGACGGAACAGCGACGCGGCCAAGGCCACGACCGCCACACCGAGCAGGGCACCGAACTTCGTATTTCGTTTCATGGTCAATGTCCTCCAAGTGGGTCAGCGGGCGCCACTGGGCGAGTTCGTCGGCACCCAAACAAAGTTGGTGTTCGAATGGATGTCGGCCGGAGTGACCCGTGCGCGGCTGAACACGGGGATGTTGGTCACCACCACGCTGTCGCCCGGATTGAGCGACCCGCCATTCAACCCATGCACCAGCGCCGTCAGGTCGATGTTGGGAAGGTCCGGGGTAACCGCAAACGGGATGCCCCGGGCCCGCAACTCGTTGGTGGCCCAGTAGAAATTGGCGGAAACCAGGAGCCCCAACTGGAAGGGTTCGGGCGCGGTTCCCGCCAGGTTGGTATTGGCGATTCGGAGCGTGCCCAGCAGGCTGCCCGTCACCCAGTTGTTCGTCCACGAGGTAAAGTAGAATTGCGCCCGCCCCGAAGACAGCGGTCGCACGAAGGCGAAATTATTGGTGGCTGTCTGGCTCGGTGGCAGGACCACCACCGATGGATTGTTCGTCGGCCCGTTGGGAACCGCCTGCGGGGTCAACCCCGCCGGCAGGTTCGTCGTGAGCAATTCCACCCAGTAAGTGCCCGGCGCCGGATTGGGGGTAACGGCATTGCCGAAGTTATACAAGCCGTTGGTATCCGTCGTGATTTGGGCCAGGAAGGCGCCGTTCGTGGACATCAAGATCACCGTCAAGTTCGCCAGGGCCGCCTGAAACGCGCCGTTGGTGCCCACCACCGAAACCTGGCCCTGAATGGCCGCCGCCGACCGCAAGTCGTAGCCCCAGTTCACGGTCTGCGCCACGCCCCCCAACAAGGTTACGGGCATGGGATCGCTGGTGGCCCCGTTGACGACCGGCGCCAGCACCAAGCCGGCCGGCAGGGCCGTCGTGTTCAGCGCCAAGCTGTAAGTGCCGGGGGCCACGTTGAAGCCGTACCGGCCGTTGGCGTCGGTGACGGCGTTGGTGACGACGGCTCCCCCGTTACCTGACAAGAGCAGCGTTACATTGGGCAACCCCTCCCCCGCATCCATGACTCCGTTGGCGTTCGCGTCCACGAAGACTCCGCCCGAAAGAGCCGGCGCGATCCCGCCGGAGAGCGTGATGAAGGTCTTCGAGTTGGGGTCGCTGTCGTGCTGGACCAGCGCCAGGGATCCCAGTGAGTTGCCGTTCTCCGAAATCATCACTTGCAACGCCGGCGCCCCGCCGGGAGCGATGTCACCGATGGTGAAGCCCAGGGCCAGGGCAACGTCGTTGGGCGCGCTTTGAGGAATGGAATTGGAATTGTCGAGCGCGCCCAGGAATAGATTGCGGTAAAGCGTGCCCGTGGTGAACCCCGGCTCGTCGATCTGCCACTCGTCCGGCGAACCGTCCACGGCGCCGTGGCCGGCGACGCCCTTGACCGTGCCGTATTCGTTGAAGAAAGTATTGATCGACTGGTCAATTTCGGCGTCGAGCAGTACGAAGAAGCGCACGTTGGTGAACACCGTGCTTGTTGTGTTGGAGAAGGCGTAGGTGAGGACCACGGCGGTCTGGTCCGCCGAGAGCGCGTTCGTGAAGCTGTAAACCATTCCCGCCGGCAGGCTGTACTGGGAGAGTTGGGCGCTCGTGCCGGGCTGAACCGGGCCGTTCAGGTCGAAACCCTCCACGCTCACGAACGCGTCCAACTCATAGACGCTGCCGCCGGGGCCGATGGTGAAGGACTGCCCGTTCTTCGAGCCTCCCTCGCCGTGCGGGCCGAAGGGACCGAAGGTGATCGCGCGTGACGGGACGGCCAGGAAAGCCGCTCCGCAGAAAACCAAGGCCAGAACCGTTCGTTTCATAATCCTCTCCAGACAGGGGCAGTCACAGCGAATTGGTGGTGGACTGCCTTTCAATTCTCCGTCATGCCGACCGCTTCAAAACCGCTTGCCGAACACCGCCCCGGCCACGAATCCGCTCGCGTCCACGGAGACGGTGTTGGGACCGACCGGAATATTCATCCGCTCCATGACCCACTCATAACCGCCGAAAACCCCGGCGAAAAAGCCCTTGCCCAAATCCAGGTCCGCGCCGCCCGTGACGCCGAAACCCAGAAACACGTTTCGCCGGCCGCTCTGGTTGGACCAAGACTGGCCCCCGCCGCCGAGCGCCGCAGGCAGCATGAAGACCTCCGTGCGCCGCACATCCACGTCCAGGATGTTGGCCGACATCGTGGGACGCAGATTTAATTTCAGCCAACTGTTGGGCGAATACGAGAACTGCGGCCCCAAACTGAGTTCGTAAAGGCTCTGGTCCACGCCGTAGGCAATGGTGTCCACTGTGGCCGACGAGCGGCTCATGGGCTGGTTGGGAATCTGCGGACTGGGCAAAACCGGCGGGTTCCCAAAAGGCCCATTATAGGTGCCGTGAAATCCCGGCGCGGGGAAGCTCGCCGGGGGGATGGCCGAGACATTGTAGCGATCCACGATCCCCCCGATGCTTTGGTTGAGATTGCCGTCCGCACCCCAGGTGCCCTGGAAGCCGAAAGTCAGATCCACCGACCACTGGTCGGATTGGCGGAGGTGCATCCCGGCCAGCAATTGCAGGCCGGTCCCCAATATGTTGTCACTCCCGCTGGAGGCGGGCGCGCCCTGCTTGAAAAAACTCAGCGTGCCGCCGCCCGCTGGTTGGTATTGACTCGCATTATTGTAGCCCCAATTCCACGTGACGCCCTGGGCGCCTGCGGGAGTGCCCAGCGTCCCGGAGTCGATATTGACGTAGCCGTTGTCGTAGGTGCGGTTCGCGTAGGCACTGGCATCGCCTATCCCTCCCAGCGTCGGCGTCCCCAACAGCCCGGGCGTCGTTTGCGCGTAGGAGGGGCGCGCGTCCACACTCGTTTTCATCCCTCCCCGAAACACTGGACCGGCCGCGAACCACCAGTCCTGAGCGGGGGCAACTCCCGGAACCAAACCTACGCCGACGAGCAACGCGCCGAGGCCAAACCGACAAGATTCAGTTCTCATGAATTGGTTCTGTTTTGGGTGAAGCGCCTCCTGCGCCTTGGCGGGTGATCCCACTCCGCTCTCTCCTGGACTGCGCCCGGTCACGCCTACCATCATTCGGCGCACCCGTGAGCGGCCTCCACGCCCTCGCAACAGCAAGGTCTTCACCTGTTTCTTCCGAGTAAGGGGGTTAATAAATGCGAAACCGCACACTGTCAAGATATTTGCGAAGCAATATCGGGATTTCGCGGCTCAGAAATATCTGGTCTGAGGCGCGTGTTGTTTGCACCTTGCCGGGGTGAAGTTGCTCGCCTGCCTGTGGAAGCTGCTGCGGTTCGTCAAGCCGTACCGCAGCCGTCTCGTCTTGGGCATTCTGACGGTCTTCGCGGCGGCAACTTACCCGGAGCTTTACGAATGCGGCTCCCGGACCGAACTCAAACCACGGCCCATCCCCTCATGAACCAATCCGTGCCTTACCTTGATCTGCCGGCCCAGTTGCGGCCGCTCCGCGCCGAACTCGAAGCCGCGTTTGCCCGCACGCTCGACCAGTGCTCGTTCTGCCTCGGCCCCGACGTGGCGCAGTTCGAGAAGGATTTCGCCCGGTTCATCGGCGCGGAGTACTGCGTCGGCTTCAACAGCGGCACCTCGGCGCTCCACGTCGCCCTGCTGCTCCTTGGTGTCGGCCGGGGCGATGAAGTCATCACCACGCCCCACACCTTCGTAGCGACGAGTTGGGCCATCTCCTACGTCGGCGCCAAACCGGTCTATGTGGATATCGAGGACGCGACGTTCAACCTCGACCCGGCGCTCATCGAGCGCGCCCTCACGCCGCGTACCAAGGCGATCCTACCGGTGCATCTTTACGGCCACCCGTTTGACGTGGACCCGATCCTCGCCATCGGCCGACGGCGCAACCTCCCGCTGGTCGAGGACGCCGCGCAGGCCCACGGCGCGAAGTACCGCGGCCAGACCATCGGTACGTTCGGCGCAATGTCCTGCTTCAGCTTCTATCCCGGCAAGAACCTCGGCGCCTGCGGCGAAGGCGGCGCGCTCGTGACCAACAACGCCGCCTTCGCCGCCCGGGCCCGCGCCCTCCGCGAGCACGGCTCGACCGTCCGCTACTACCACGACGAAGTCGGCTTCAACTACCGCATGGAAGGCCTCCAGGGCGCCGTGCTGGGCCTCAAGCTCAAGCATCTGGCCGAGTGGACCGCCGGTCGCCAACGCGTCGCGCGACGCTACACCGAATTGCTCGCCGACACGCCGCTCCATCTCCCGCGCCAGGCCGGCTGGGCGGAAAGCGTCTGGCATCTCTATGTCGTCCGCCATCCGCGCCGCGACGAGCTGAAGAAGCATCTCGAAGCCAACGGCATCGGCTGCGCGCTGCACTATCCGCTTCCGCTCCACTTGCAGAAATGCTACGCCGGCCTCGGCTACAAGGTGGGCGATTTCCCCGTGGCCGAGAAGGCCGCCCGGGAATGCCTCAGCCTGCCGATCTACGCGGAACTGACCGACGAGCAGATCCAGCGCGTGGCAGCAGTGATCCAGGACTTTTTTGCGCGATAGCGCCGGACGCGCAACGCGTGGCCAGTCTCGGCGTTCTCATCCGGCTTTCGATGGACGGCACGGGGCGGCCGGTGTAGAGTCGGGGCAACCGGCCGAAACCAGACCAATCGCATTATGCAGCCGAGACTTCAGCCGAATCGGAGGCCGACGTCGGCTCCACGGGGCCAGGAAGTCCCTCCGCGCCCGGATCGAGCTTTTACCTTGATTGAGTTATTGGTGGTGATCGCCATTATCGCCATTCTGGCGGGATTGTTGTTGCCCGCCCTGGCCAATGCCAAGGCGAAGGGCCAACGCACGGTCTGCCTCAATAATCTCCGGCAGATCAGCCTGTTCATGCAGTTGTACACCGAGGACAATCTCGACACGTTCCCCGCTCACCGGAATCAGAACGTGAACAACGCCGATCCGGCGGTGTCGCTGAACAACTGGTGGGGCACGACCATCGTGACCTACGGCGGGGGCCGGAGCAATCTCTTCCACGATCCCGCCATCCATGGGAAACGATTGGATGACGGCACCCGTTGGCAATGGAACTTCGACTGCCACCTGGTCGGTTACGGCTACAACGGCTTTTTTCTCGGGCACCACCCGTACGGTCCGTGGAGTCTCTCGGTGGGCGGGATTCAGTTTTCGGGTGGCGACTCCTTCAAGCGGAACGGGATCGTCAGCCCCTCTGATAATCTGGTCGTGGCCGACAAGGAACCCTACGGAAACCCTCCCGCCTGGAGCAGCAGCCTCTGGTGGGAATCCGCCTGCATGGACCCGAGCGTCGTGGCCCACAGCTCCTTCCCGACCTATGAAGGCGTGGAACCCAAGCGTCACCTCGGCCGGGCGGTGGTGTCGTTCAACGATGGGCACTCGGAAGTCGCCAGGAGCCAGGACATCAATCCCCCCGCCAACCCGGCGGATGGGAGCGTCACGGCGCTCGTCAATTCGCGGCATTGGGATCCCTTGAAGCGCGGCGGCGGGCGGTAGCGGAAAGGCCGGGAGACTGCCGGCGCTCACCACCCGCCAGCGGGGACCCACTTCCGCCGGCCGAGCCAATTACTTGCGCCCACGCCGAAGAGGAACCCACCGATGTGCGCCCACCAGGCGATGCCACTGAACTGCGGGCCTTTCACGGCCAGACCGAAAGTGCCGTTGAAGAATTGCAGCAGAAACCACCACCCCAGAAACAGTACTGCCGGCACGACTATCGGCAGAAAGAAGAACGGCGGGATGATGGCCACCACGCGCGCCGTCGGAAAGAACCGGAAGTAGGCGCCCATCACGCCCGCGATGGCGCCGCTGGCGCCGAGCGTCGGCGCCGCGGAGTTGAAGTGGGTGAGCGTGTGCAGGAGCGCGGCGACGAGACCGCTGGCCAGATAGAACAGCAGATAGCGGAAGTGGCCGAGCCGCGCCTCGACGTTGTCCCCGAAAATCCACAGCGTCCACATGTTGCCCAGCAGGTGCAACCAGCCGCCATGCAAAAACATGGAACTGAGGAACGGCAGCAGCGCCGCGCCCAGGCTGGGGAAGGGACCGATCATTTCGGCCATCGCCGCCGGATGCGTGTAGCGCGCCGGGATGATGGCGTATTGCACGAAAGCCAGCGGCAACCGGCGACCCAGCGTCAGTTCCCACAGAAAAACCACCAAGTTGACGCAGATCAACGCCTTGGTCACAACCGGGATGCCGCGCGCCGGGTTGCTGTCGCGAAGGGGAATCATGCGGAAATCCGAACTCCGAACCGTGCCCGGCCGGACGGGCTGACTTGGTGTCGCAACCTGGGTGGCGGCGTCCGTCCGCCTCCACGACGCGGATGTCCTGCCGGTTTCGCCATGCGGGCGTCGGATTTCGGCGACGGGTTAATCGCGCGGATTGAAGCGCGACTCGCGGGCCAGTTGTTCCCAGAGCGAGCGCTCGCGGTCGCTCACGTGCTCCGGCACCTGGAGGCGCGTCACGACGATGAGGTCGCCCGGCGCGCCGTCCCGCTGGGGCAACCCGCGCCCCCGAACGCGGAACTTCTGGCCATTCTGCGTGCCGGCCGGAATCTTGATGTTGACCCGGCCGGTGAGGGTCGGGACGGAAACCGTCGTTCCGAGCACCGCTTCCCACGGCGCGACCTCGATGTCGGAGATCAAATCGTGGCCCGCCACTTCGAAGTCCGGGTGTTTGGCCAGGCGCACCCGCAGGTAGAGATCGCCCGCTTGGCCGCCGCCCACGCCGGCCTCGCCGCGCCCCGCCACGCGGAGCCGCTGCCCCTCGACCACACCCGCGGGAATTTTCACCTGATGATGGTCGGTCTTCGTGATCGTCCCGTGCCCGTCGCAGGCGCGGCACGGGCGCCCCGCCCGGACGCCGCTGCCGCCGCAACTTGAACACGCCCCGGAATGCCGCACCGAGACGGCGCGCACCGAGCCGCGCATCGCCTCCTCCAGCGTGACCAGCAGGTCGCCCTCGACGTCACGTCCGCGTTCGGCGAATTCCTCCTCGTCGGCGGGCGGGCGCCCGAACCCCGCGCCAGGCCGGCCGCGCCCCGTGGAACCGAAGAGTTGCTCGAAGAAATCGCTGAAACCGGTGCCGCCGAAATGGAACTCGAAATTGCCGCTGCGGCCTGCCGTGCGAAAGTCACCGCCCCCGAACGGGCTCCAACCGGGCGGCGGTCGGAAGTCGGTGCCCGCCTTCCAGTCCGGGCCCAGCTCGTCGTATTTCTTCCGCTTGGCCGGATCGCTCAGGACTTCGTAGGCTTCGTTGATCTCCTTGAATTTCTCCTCGGCCTCTTTCTTGTTTTTGGCGACGTCGGGATGGTACTGGCGGGCCAGCTTGCGAAAGGCCTTCTTGATCTCGGTGTCGCTCGCCCCCCGGGCTACGCCGAGACTCTCGTAATAGTCTTTGAATTGAACAGCCATAGGTCCGCGCCGTCTGTCCGCGTGGGATCTCGGCCCAAAGAATGCGCCCGCCGTCCAGTTTGTCAAAGGCCGGCGGCGGCGCCCCGCCGATAGCGGCGGATCCGCCGTGCGGAACCGAGCTTCGAACCGGCCTATTTCGGCAGCAACTCGCTCACGAGCGCCCGTTCTTCCTTCAATTCCTTTTCCGTCGCGGCGAGTTTCACGCGGCTGAAGTCATTCAGCGGAACGCCGGGGACGATCTCCCACTTCTTGCCGTCCGTGCGGATCGGATAGGAGAAGATCAGGCCCGCCTCGATGCCGTAGCTGCCGTCGGAACAGACCGCCACGCTGAACCAATCACCCGCGGGGGTCGGCGTCGTCAGGCAGCGGACGGTATCGGTCACGGCGTTGGCGGCGCTGGCGGCGCTGCTCAGGCCGCGCGCCTCGATGATCGCCGCGCCGCGCTTCTGCACGATAGCCAGGAAGTCCTTCTCCAGCCACTCGTGATGGCCGATCACCTCCGGCACGGGCCGGCCGTGGACGCACGCGTTGAAGAAATCGGGGAACATGGTGGTGCTGTGATTGCCCCAGACGCACAGGTTGCTGACGGCGGTGACGTCCGCGCCGGCCTTTTGGGCAAGCTGGGTCTTGGCGCGGTTCTGGTCCAGCATGGTCATGGCGAACCAGCGGTCGCGCGGCAGGCCAGGCGCATTGTTCATGGCAATGAGACAGTTGGTATTGCAGGGATTGCCCACGACCAGGACGCGGGCGTCGCTGGCGGCGTGTTTCTGGATCGCCTGGCCCTGGCCGGTGAAGATCTTACCGTTGATGCCGAGCAGGTCCTTGCGCTCCATGCCGGCCTTGCGCGGCACCGCCCCCACGAGCAAGGCCCAGTTCACCCCGCGGAAACCCTCGGCGAGGTCGGCGGTGGCCACCACGCCTTTGAGCAGCGGGAAGGCGCAGTCTTCGAGTTCCATCACGACGCCGTGGAGCGCCTTGAGCGCCTTCTCGTCGGGAATCTCGATGAGGTGGAGGATGACCGGCTGGTTCGGGCCGAACATCTGACCGGAAGCGATGCGCGGCAGGAGCGAATAGCCGATCTGGCCCGCGGCGCCGGTGACCGCAATGCGAATTGGAGATGGAGTCATAGGTTTTTCAAGAGCGGCGCGCAGTATAAGGGGCGTCCTCACCGCGGCGCAAGCGCGGCGGCACCGGCGATCGGCGCTCCGCCGGCATTTTCGCCTTTCCTTTCGTCCGGGCGTCCGTTTGCATCACCACCCTTGAGCCTATCGCTGGAAGACGCAGGACGGCCGCCCGGGTTGGCGGACTGGGGACGCCGGTTGTCGAACTCGGCGGTCGCGTGGTCGTGGGGCTTCAATTTCCTGCGGCTGGCGTCGGGCCTGCTCCTGTTGCCGCTGCTGTTGCACAAGTTGACCAAGGCCGACTTGGGGATGTACTACAGTTTTCTCAGCCTCAGCGGCATCGTCGCGGTGCTGGACATCGGCTTCTCGCCGACCATCGGACGGTTTGTCAACTACGCGACCGGCGGCGCCACCCGGCTCAGCGCACACGGCGTGGCGGAGGGGGAATGCCTGCCGGCCGCCAATCTGCCGCTGCTGCGGGAACTGCTCGTGACCGCGCGCGTTTTCTACCGGTTCCTGACGCTGGCGACCTTCGTGTTGCTGGGCACGGTGGGCAGTTACATGGTCTGGCAGGTGGTCGCCAAGACGTCGTCCCCCGGGTTCACCTGGCTGGCTTGGAGCGTCAGCGTGCTGGCCGTCTGCGCCGAGTGCTATTTCAACTTCTGGAACGTGTTTCTGCGAAACATGAACCGCCTGCTGCTCGCCGTGCGGATCGAGGCGCTGGCCTATGGCTTGCGGCTGCTGCTGGCCTGTGCGCTGCTGCTGGCGGGCGCCGGCTTGCTCAGTCTGCCCCTGGCCAGCCTGGTGACGAGCCTGATCATCCGCAACGCCTCCCGCCACTACTGTCTGGCGGCGCTGGCGGGCTGTCCGGCGCCCGCCCGCGTGGACTGGCGGGCGCACTTTCGCACGCTCTGGCCAAACAGTTGGCGGCTGGGCCTATACCTGGCGGGCGCCTACCTGAACATGAATATCAACGTGCAGATTTGCTCGATGGTCTTCGGCCTCGGCGCGAACCAGGAATACGGCCTCGCCCTCCAGATCATCACCATCGTCGGCGGCATGGCCGCCGTCTGGACGTCGGTGAAGTGGCCGGTCATCGGCCAGCACATCGCCCGGCAGGAACGCGAGCCGCTGCGGCGCGTGTTCTGGCCGCGCCTGTGGCTCCACTTGGGCACCTTCGCGGTGCTGGTGACGGGCGCGATCACGTTCGGTCCGTGGTTGATTCACGCCGCCGGCAAGGACAAACAGATGCTGCCGCTGCTGTGGATGGCGCTGCTCGCCCTCAACGGCCTGCTCGAACAACACCTCTCGGTCTGGAACACGCTCATCGCGATGGGCAACCGCCTGCCCATGCTCTGGCCTTCGCTGGCCACGAACGCCGCGGCCCTGGGGCTGAACCTGCTCTTCGTGAGTCGGCCCGGCGCCGTGCCGGGGGTGCTGGCGCTGGGACCGCTGCTGGCCGGCGTGGCGTTCAATTATTGGTTCTGGCCGCGCTACGGAGCGCGCACTTTGGGGCTGGGCTGGCTGCAATTCGTGCGCTACGGTTTCGCGCGTCTCCGCCTTTCCGGCGCCTGATCGCCTCCCCCGTCACTCTTGTGGACAAGCCCGTCGAAACAACGAAGGAACGGTTCTGGAACCCGGAGGCGTTTGCCCGCGACCAGTGGGTGAAGGCGGCGGCGGCGCAGCTCGCCCCGGGCAGCCGGGTCTTGGACGCCGGCGCGGGCGCCAGCAAGTACCGGCCCTTCTTCGCCCACTGCCGTTACGAAACCCAGGACTTCTGCCAGTACCAAGGTCCGCTGGTGAAATACCTGCAGCCGATTGATTACGTCTGCGACATCACGCGCATCCCCCTGCCGGACGCCGCACTGGACGCCGTTCTCTGCACGGAGGTCTTCGAGCATGTCCCCGATCCGATGGCGGTGCTGGCGGAATTCAGCCGGCTGCTCAAACCGGGCGGCCGGTTGCTGCTCACCGTGCCCATGATCTCGGCTGTCCACATGGAGCCGTACCATTTCTACAGCGGCCTCACGCATTACTGGTACCGCCACTGGCTGCCACGGCAGGGCTTCACCATCGATTCCGTCACGCCGGTCGGCGGCCCGGGACGCTCCGGCGTCGTGGTGATGCAGGTCTTTTACCAGAGTTGGTCCGCCTGGGAACGCCGGCTCCCCCAGCCCCAGCGACTGCTTTCGCGGGCGCTTCGGCTGCTGGCCAAACTGCCCATCCACTACCTGCTGCCGTGGACGCTGCCGAGGCTCGACGCGCATCTGGACCGCCACCTGATCTGCAGCGAATTCCTGGTCGTGGCAACCCGCGCGCTTCCGCCGGCGGGCGACCACAGCCCGATGAAAACGGGCGACCGCGCCCCGGCGTGATCCCGATCAGATCGGCGGCGACGATCCGGCCGCCGCTTGCACGCGGTTGAAGAGTGTTTCCGCGACGGCCGCGGGGGCATCGTCCGGCTCCAGTTCGAGCCACGTCAACGGCATTTGCCGTCGGAACCACGTCATCTGCCGTTTGGCAAACTGGCGCGTGCGGACCTTGACCAGCGCGATCGTCTCCGCGAGCGACCGCTCGCCGCGCAGGTGCTCCACCACCTGCCGGTAACCGAGGGCTTGCCGCGCCGTCGGATTCGCCGCCAGCCCGCGCTCCAACAACCGCTGGGTTTCCTGGACGAGGCCGCGCTGGAACATCCGCTCCACCCGAGCGTCGATCCGGGCGCGGAGATCGGCGGGCGCGCGGCTCAGGCCAAAGGCCAAAGGCCAAAGGCCAAAGTTGTCGGCGCTCCGCGATTCGGCGTTGGACTCGCCGCCACTCCAGTCCGCGCGCTGCTGGGAAAACGGCCGGCCGGTCAGACGGATCACTTCCACGGCGCGGATGACGCGGCGCGGGTTCCGGCGGTCGATTTTCGCGAAGGTTGCCGGGTCGCGCGCCGCCAATTCGCGGAGCAGCACTTCCACCGGAGTCGCCTCCAATTCCACCCGCAACGCCGGATCGGCGGCGGGCGCTTCGCCCAGACCTTCCCGGAACGCCTTGAAATAGAGCCCCGTGCCGCCGCACAGAATCGGCCGGCGACCGCGCGCCTGGATGTCGGCGACCGCTGGGCGGGCGTGCCGCACGAATTGCGCTGCGTCGAACGACGCCGTCAGTTCCACCACGTCGATGAGGTGATGCGGGACGCGGGCGCGGTCGGCGGGCGAGGATTTGGCCGTGCCCAGGTCGAGGCCGCGATAGACCTGCATGGAATCGACGCTGACGATCTCGCCGCCGAGGCGCTCGGCCAGGCGGAGGGCGACTTCGGATTTGCCCACGGCCGTCGGCCCGGCCAACAAGACCGGCGCGGAGGGAGGAGGGCGGAGGGAAACGGGACGGTCGCCAGCGGGGGCCATCGGTTTGCTCACTCCCGGTTCTCGCCGCGCTCCCGACGCGCGGCAGGGCCGCGCCGCGGCAGCCACCAGAACAGGAACAGCGCGACCGCGAAAACGCCAAGGCTGACCAATTGCCCGGGCGTGAAGACGCCGAGCCGGTGGGCTGGATCGTAGTCGCCCCGGAAAGCCTCCGTGACCGACCGCAGCGTGGCGTAGCCCGCCATGAAGGCCACGAACACCTGGCCATCGAATTTTTTCCGGCGGTAAAGCCAGGCCAGAGCCAGGTAGAGGCCGAAGCCCCAGAGAGAATCGTAGATTTCCGTCGGATGCACCGGTTGCCCCTGCGTGACGTGATCGGGCGGAAAGCGGATTGCCCAGGGCAGGTGGCAGGCGCGCCCGTAGCAGCACCCGTTGAGCAGGCAGCCGATGCGGCCGAGGGCCGAGCCGAGGGCGATGCTCGGCGCCAGCACGTCCGCCAGTTGCCAGAACGCCAGTTTTTTGAGCCGCACGAACAGCAGGCCGGCAAGCGTCGCCCCGATGAACCCGCCGTAAAACACCAGCCCGCCATGCTGGATGGCGAAGATTTCCCAGAGCGGCTGGTCCGCGAACTCCTCGCGCCAATAGCTGACGACGTAGAGCGTCCGCGCGCCGACGAGGGTGCCGACGATCAGCCACGTCCCCAGGTCGGTGACGCGCTCGGGCGGTACGCCTTCGCGCAGGCCGCGCCGTCCGGCGAGCCACAGGCCCAGGACGAACCCGAGCGCCACCATCACGCCGTACCAGTGGATGGAAAGCGAACCCAGATTAAAGGCGATCGGATGCACTGCCTGCCAAACTAGGGACAAAGGCCAGAGTTGGGAAACTCAAATTCGGCGGGCAGACCACGACGCGGAACGCGGCCGCAACTGACGCCGCCCACCACGCTCAACTCCGCCAACCGCCCCGCCTCCGTCAGACGCAGCGCGCAGAAATGGGCCGGCCGGCCCGGTGCCAGGCCGGACTCCCATCCCATGAATCGGGCGGGCGTTTCTGAGAAGCGCCGCCAAGCGTCCTGCCAGTCGCAGCGCAACATCTCCGCCGCGCGGAACACGCCATCGCTGGGGCGCAGCGCCGAGCCGGCGAAGTGCGTTTGGCCGGGCACGCGGACGATTTGGTCGGCCCCCACTTCGAGTTCCAACCGGCCCAGCGGGTACCGCCCGGGCGGCGCGCCCGCCGCCGCCATCGCATCGGTGGTGTAATACACCGCGCCTTCCGGTTGCGCCCGGTGGACCAAGCGGAACAGCGGCGGCGAAACGTGAATCCGGTCGGGAATGAGGCTGGTCGTCAACCGGCCCGGCGCGTCCAGCACCCGCCAGAGGATGTTGTCGTGACGGTCCAGTTCGCGCGGGCAGGCGTTGCCGAGATGGGTGAAACCGGTCGCGCCCGCCGCGCTGGCCGCGCGCAGCCGTTCGGCGCTGGCGTTGGTGTGGCCCAGGCTGACTTTCATGCCGAGCGAGGCGGCGAGCCGGATCGCCTCCAGCGCGCCGCGCCGCTCCGGGGCGAGCGTCACCAGCAGCGGATCGCCGGCGGTGATCGCGCGCAGTTCGCGGAGGTGCCGCGGCCTCGGATCAAGCATCAGTGAGGGATCGTGCGCGCCGTGGAAGCCCGGCTCGGCGGAGAGGAAAGGTCCCTCGATGTGCCAGCCGGCGATGGCCGACTGGAGTTCGAGAGAGCGCGAGCGCGCCGCCCGCAAATGCCGCAATCGGGCCGTCAGCCGCGGCCATTCGTCGGTGATCAGCGTCAGGAGAAATCGCGTGCAGCCCGCCGCGCGCAGGCCACGAACGGCGGCCAGAAGGTCGGCCGGGCCGAGACCGTCCTGCTGGAAATCCACGCCGGCGTAACCGTTGACCTGCAGGTCCACGAGGGCCGGCGCGAGCCACAGACCCGGCGCGGGCGGCGCGGGCGCGGGCGCCAGCGAGGTGATCCGGCCGTCGCGCCAGCACAGGCGCATCGGTTCGCGCGTGGCGTAATGCCAGCCGCGGATTTCGCCGGTTTTCATGCCGGCAGTCTGGCCGAATCGGGGAACCCCGACGAGCCTTTTGCCGGTCGCGGGGCGCGCTCCCGCGGCTCGAAGACCAGCCCGCCGATTCCGCCGCCGTTCCGACCGCGAAGGCCGCGTTGCGCGCCCAGTTCGTCGCCTACGAACTGCCCGCCGATTTTGTCGCCAGCCTGCGTGCCGACCGCACTGCGATTGCCGACGCGAACAAGCTCAATCAAAGCGAGGTCCAGGACGGCGTGGGCAACACCAAACTCATTGACGAATTGCTGGGCGAGATCAACGACGTGATCGGCGGACTGGACGCCATCATATTTAACAAGTGCACGCGCCAGCCGGAGAAACTGCGCGCGTGGCAAAGCGCCAGCCACGTTGAACGCGCTCCGCAACGGAACAAGAAGCCGACGCCAACCCCGACACCGCCAGCGTAATCATTCCCTCCGGAAGAGGCGCCTTCAAAACTTGGATTCATGGGGATTTTGGCCGGAACCCGGGAACGCGCGGCGACGTGAAGGGGCCGGAAGGGTGGGTGCGACCGGACCCCGACCTTCCCCGCCGGCAACGCCAACTTGTCCCCGCCCTCCCCGAGGCGCGGGGCGGACTCTCCGCCGGGGATCAACCGTTCGGCGAGGTCCGCTCGCTCCCCCGGCGGGGCCGCTTCACCGCCGGCTGACGAACTGGGGTTAGCGAGGAGCGAGCGGTGCTGACGACGGAGCGAAGGAGCGGCCAGCCAGCCACGCTGCGAGGGCAGGACGGGGCGCACGCTGGCGAGCCCCGGATTAAGCGCCCCGCAGTGACGGAGGAGCGCAAGGGCTGTGGCCCACGCGCGGGTGGCCGACCTTCCTCCCGCGCGGCCTGAGCGCGGCTGATACCAATTCTGCGTTATAATCATCACAATGTCTTGTTTTACGAATGGGGTATGAGATCATTCTGGCATGGCCCGTGCGCATCTTAAACTAACGGTTCAACCGGCGCTCAAAGCCGAGTTGGAG
>JAJXZI010000294.1 GCA_021780115.1 bacterium
CCTTCCATGCCCCCGGCGATGACCAGCGTCTGGCCGGTGAGATGGCGCGCCAGTTGGTCGGAGGCGAGGAAGACGATGGCGTGGGCGATGTCCTCCGCGCGGGCCAGTTGCGGCAGCGCCATGGTGGCGACGGCGCGCTTGATTTTCTCGTCCACGTCGAGCGCGCCCGCCGACATCCGCGTCGTGACCCAGCCCGGGCAAACACAGTTGACGCGCCCGCCGCAATAGTCGGCGGTATGCGGCGCCAAGCGGCTGATTTCGTTCTTCAGGGTGCGGGTCAGGCCGTAGGCGAGCGCCGCTTTGGCGGCGGCGTAATCGGCGTGGCCGGCTTCGCCGAAGACGCCGGCGGTCGAGCCGATGAGCACGAGGTTGCCGCGCCGCTGCTGGCGCACAAGTTGGAGGAACTCGCGGCAGCAGAGGAAGACGGAAGTCAGGTCGGTATCGAGCGTCTCCCGCCAGCGCGCCAGCGTCAGGTCGCAGAGCGGCACCGGTTCCGGCGGCCAGACGCCGGCGTTGGCCACCAACGTGTCGATGCGGCCAAAGTGCTGCCGCGCCTGGGCGAAGAGCGCCCGCACTTCCGGCTCGCTCCGCAAGTCCGCGCGGACAACCAGGGATTCCACGGCCAGTTCGATCCGCAGCTTTTCGGCGGCGGCGTGGTTCTGACGACAGTGCAAGACCAGCTTCGCGCCTTCGGCGGCCAACGCCCGCGCCGTCGCCGCGCCGATGCCGCCCGACGCCCCGGTGATGAGAATGACGTGGTCTTTCAGATCAGTGTCCATGGCCAGAGTCAGCCTGGTCAAAGGCCCATTGGAAACTGTAAATTTCCCAGTCTCCGATTACCGGGCGCATCTTGACGTTGCCCCCGGAGCGCGGCTGTGTCGCAGACCAGCCGCAGCGGCTGCGCCAGGCTGGACGATGTGAATTTGCCAGCGCCCCGCTCGTTTTCAACGTGCTGCGGCCGGTGCTCCGCACATAGCCGCGCTCCGGCAGATTCGCAATCGGGGGCATTGTCAGGATGCGCCCCACTTTGTCGTCCCGCGCGTGGAGCGGCGTCGGTTCAGCGTGAGCGGCCGCCGCGCTAACGCAGCCACCACGCCAGCAACACGACCACCAGCAGGAGCGCGACCGCCCACCACAGCCATTTCACGCCGTAAGGCTTGTGCTTGCCGGGCTCCAACTCGCGCCCGACAAAGTCCTGGTAGTCGAATTCCTCGTCGGGCAGGCCGAGGTGGTCGACGCGGGCCTGCTCCGACCAGCCGGTCTGTTCGTCCGCGCCGCATTCCGGGCAGGTGGTCGCGTGGGGCGGCACGTCGGCGCCGCAGTTCGGGCAGGTTTCGGGCGGCATCGGGCGCGCTCGACGTTGTCAGTCACACCGCATTGGGCCGCGCTTAACCCTGTTCGAGGCGGACGTTGCTCGGCGCGGGGGCGGTTTGCGGGATCGTACTGCGCCAGGGGCGATGGCGCTTCACGTCGCCGAGCACTTCCTTGACGATGCTCACGTCCTCGGCGATCTGCCAATCAAACATGCCGACGAGGATAAAATCCGCGCCGCCCTCGAAGGCGAACTGGAAGCCGCGGCGGGGCGGGATGGCGCCGGCCGCCAGCACCTTGAAGGCGATCCACGGCTGGCGGACGTTGAACATCACCTCGGCGACCTCCTCCGGGTCCTTGCACCAGGAATTATCGTAGCGGCCCAGGTCGTCCGTCTCGTCCGGCCTGGCCGCCGTGAAGTAATCGTGCGAGTGGTAGGTCTTCACGTAGAAGTCGGGATTGAGCTTCGCCTTTTCGCTGGCAACAATCGTGCCCAGGCCGTGCGCGCCGATGCCGGCCTGGCACTTCTTCCCGCGGACCAAGTCGAGAATCTTCGCCAACGTGCCCAGGTCGCCCTGCTTCACCAGCGCGTCGGCGCCGTCGCCGGTGATGTGGACCGCCACCGCGCCCAAGTCGGCCGCCTGCCGAAACTGGTCGAGGCTGCCGTCGGCGTTGACCCGCGCCTGGGCGATCCACTTCATCTTGCCGCCGCGTTTCCAGTGCGTCTGCAACGGGGCGATACCGTCCTTGACCCAACTGTTGATGACGTTGATCCCGTGGGTCTCGGCCATCTCGAGGGTTTCGAGGATTTTGGCGTCGGTGTTGTAGCGCTTCATCAACTCCGCGACGTAGGTGAGGTCGCGCGAGTGGGCGTAGCCGCCGATGAGATTGCCGCCGAGCATCAGGCGGCTGAAGACGGCGTTGCCGATCTGGCCCAGCGGGAGCGTTTCCTTCGGCGGCGGTAGCGGGACGCCGGACAGTGGGGGCGAGGCGGGGGCGCCGGGCGTCTGGGCGCTCGCGGCGAGGGGAACGGCGGCGGTCGCCCAAATGGAAGTCTTCACGAAGCCGCGGCGGTTCATGCGCGTTTTCATAAGTTGTTTCCTTTCCGTGCGGGAAGCGGACGAACTGATTTCGAGGCAAGCAAACACCCGTTCGCGCGGGTCAGCAAGCGCAAATTCGCGGCCCCAATCCGCAGCCTGGCCCGCCGGGTTTGCGCCGGAGCGCCGGATCCAAACCAGCGGCCCGTTCCCGCGGTCAACCGCCGCGGCGCTCGGACCTCGGCACTCCTTCCCCTCCACAAATGACTGGCCCGCGGGGCGCAAATCCGCATGGATGACGGCATGAAGACTTCCGCAAACCTCACCCGTCGCGATTTTCTCAAGACCACGGCCACCGCGACCAGTGTTGCCGCTCTCGCGCCCTCCGTGCTCGCCGACCCGCGCGTCGATGCGGTGGTCATTGCCACGCCAGACCACGGGCATTGCCCGATCGTGCTGGACGCCGTGAAGGCGGGCAAAGACATTTACTACGAGAAGGGCTTCACCCGCACCGTCGAGGAGGCGAAGCGGATGCGCGATGCGATCCAGCGGAGCCAGTTTGTCTTCCAACTCGGCCACCAGGCGCGGGCCTCGACCTGCGCCTGGCAGGCGAAGGACTTTTGCCGAGCGAGCCGCTGGGGCCGGTCACGCTGATCCGCACCGGCCGGTTGATGAGCAGTGACCCGGCGCATCCGACGTGGCGCTGGTACGGCTGCTACAGCCAGTGGGACCGTCCCGATCCGGCGCAGGTGGTCAAAGACGTGGACTGGGACCGGTGGCTCGGCCCGGCGCCAAAGCGGCCGTGGGACGAGCGGCGCTTCTGGCACTGGTCAAGCCGGCGACCTGCTCTCGCACGAACTCGACTTCGTGCAATACCTCCTCGGCCACGGCATCCCCGACACCTGCTGCTGCGCCGGCCTCAACGCGCTGTTGAAAGACGGCCCCGTTTCGGTTCCCGGCACGGCGAATTTTCCTTTCTTTGTCCCCGGCCGTCTGGTAAGCAAGGCACTGTCATGCATCGCTGCTATCGCTTTTGGGTTTTGCGGATCGGATGCGGTCTTGCCGTGCTGCTGGCCGGTTTGGTCCGGGCGGACAATTTCACCCTGACCGACGGTAAGCAGATCAGCGGCGAACTGGTTTCCCCGGACGAGAAAGGCGCCATGATTCGCCTGCCGGATGATTCCTACGCCGAGGTTTCCCTGCCCAGCGGCAAATCCGCCAACCGCATCCCGTGGTCCCGGTTTTCGCAGGATGACCTCAAACGGATCATGGCCAAGGACAAGCGGGCCGCGGCGTTCGCGGAGCCGTGGATCGACGTGGTGCCCGTGGAGCGGACGCGGGAGAAGGAGTTCACCGTCAAGCCGGTGGCGCGCCTGGAGCGGCCCGCCGGCGGATCGTTCCTGGTCGGCTTTGCCTCGTCCGGCCCCGGACAGTTCATCCTGGTCCTGCTTTATCTGGCCAACCTCTACGCGGCGTACGAGATCGCCCTGGTGCGCGCCCAGTCCTGGCCGCTGGTATGCGGCCTGGCGGCGGTGGCGCCGATCCTTGGGCCGGTGCTTTTCTTGTGTTTGCCCACGCGGCTGAAGACACGCGAACAGGAGGAGGCCGAGTTGCACGCCGCCGAACAAGCCGCCGAACAGGCGGCAGCGCTGCAGGCGGCCACGGCCGCCACCGCCGAGGCCGAACCCTCCGCCGGCGGTCTCGGTTTGGCGGCGCGGACGGAGCAGAAACCGGAGTTCCCGGCGACGCAGACGTTCACGCGCGGCCAGTTCACGTTCAATCGCCGGTTTTTCGAGACCAAGTTCGCGAACTTCTTCGGCGTCGTGCGGCGCGAAGTGGACAAAGACATGCTCCTGGTGTTCAAGACGGCGCGGGGCCAGTTCTCCGCCGAGCGGATCAGCCGCATCGCGGCCAACGACCTGCACTTGCAGGTGCGCCGCGGCGCGGTCACCGAAGAGCACCAGGTGCCCTTCGTGGAAATCCAGGAAATCGTGTTGAAGCACAAGGACGCCGCGTAGGCCCGCTGCCCCCCGTCATGAGCCAGCAATTCGGGGATTTCACCGCCAGCGAACTTTACTGTCCCAAGTGCCAGCGCTCGCAGCCGGTGCGCGAGCGGTTGCTGCTGGTGTTGCTGGACGGCGAACTGCACGAATTCGTCTGCGCCCGCTGCGGCGCCTCCCTCGGCAAACGCACCACCACGGGCCGCAAGGTCCAGCCGGCGTCGCCGCGTCCCGCTCCACGCGCCCGCAAACTGCTGCGCTGACCGGGCCTGGTCGGCTGAGCGAGGAAGTTGGCCCCGGGGCTGCGCCGCGACTATTTGGAAGGGTTGGCGGCCTTGACGCGCAGCCGGATCGAGTAAAGGCACTGGCTGGCGGTGATGAACAACGTCCGCCGGTCCTTGCCGCCGATGCAGACGTTGGCTGACCAGCGCTCCGGCACGTCAATATGCTCAATCTGCTGGCCGGTCTTGTCGAACACCGTCACGCCGTGCCCCGTCAGATAGACGTTTCCCTCCGCGTCGAGCGTCATGCCGTCTGATCCCATCGCGCAGAACAATTTCTTGTCCGTCAAAGTGCCGTCGCGTTGGATGACGTAGGAATAGGTCCGGCCTGCGCCGATGTCGGCCACGAAGAGCGTTTGGCCGTTCGGCGTCCCGGTGATCCCGTTGGGCTGCTTGAGATCCTCGGTCACCCGCAGGAGTTTGGCGCGATCCGGCGACAGGTAATAGACGTGCTCGCCCTGCTCCTTCGGGCCGCGCTTCCAATAGTCGCGCCGGTAGTAGGGGTCGGTGATGTACAGGCCGCCGTCGGGCCGCACCCACACGTCATTCGGTCCGTTGAGAAGCTTGCCCTGGTAGTCCTTCACCAACACCGTCACGGCGCGGTCCGGCGCGATGGACCACAGCGCGTTGGTTTCGTCGGCGCAGGCGATCAGGTTGCCCCGGGCGTCGAAGTACATCCCATTGGCCCGTCCGCACGGCTGGAGAAACGTGGTAAGCCGGCCGTCGATGCTCCACTCCAGGATCCGGTCGTTCGGCTGATCGGTGAAGAAGACGTTGCCCGCGGCGTCGCAGGTGGGACCTTCGCCGAATTTGAGTTCCGCGGTCAGCTTCTCCAGCTTCGCGCCCGGAGCGGTGACGCCGCCCGCCGCGCCGCGCGCTGGGTCTGCGAGCATGAAACTCAAAACAACTCCGGCCAGTGGAAGCAGTGTTCGCATGATCGTTTCTCCTGTGAATCGGGGTGAGTGTTGCTCACGGCGCGCAGGATAATCGAAAACAGTGGCCGGTCAACAGGCGGGCCGCCGTTCCGAAGGTCCATCCGCGCGATGAAGCTTGGCGAGCCAATGGCAAATCCGCCTCTCCCCCGGAACCGAGAGCAATCCCGGCGCTCAAACCCGGCGCGGCACGTTCTTGACGCGGTCGGCGAGGTCGTCAATCTCCGCGGTGGATTCGCAGCCGACGTTCAGCACATCGACACAACCCAGACCCAGGACGTAGCGCACCGACTCCGTGCGCTTCTCGGGCTGATCGCGCAACCGGCCTTCACCGACGATTTTCATGCCGACCACGCCTTTGCCGGCCGCGTGCAACCGCTGCAACACCGGGGCCACCTTGTCCGCCGGGCCGTCCATGCTCATACCGTAGGGGTTGATGCGGGTGTGGACCGAGTCCACCCACGGCTCAGTCACGGCGGCTTCCAGCGCCTCCAGCGAGTGGCAGGAGACGCCATGAGCACGGATGACGCCCCGGTCCTTGAGTTTGGCCATGAGGTCCATCTGCCGACGCAGTTCCTCGGGCCACTTCGGCGACACCACGCAGTGAAGCAACACCAAGTCGATGTAGTCGGTGTTGAGTTCCTTCAGGAATCGGGCGATCACCACGTCCGCGTCGGGGCGCTCCTTTTCCGGGATGCCGCCGGGGCGGAACCAGATTTTGGAGACGATCTGAAAGCGGTCGCGCGGGATGCCCTGGAGCGCCGGGATCAGGTAAGGATGCGTGCCGTAGAGGTCCGCCAAGTCGAACATCCGAACACCGCGATCGTAAGCCCCGTGTAGCAGCGCCTCAAACTTCTCCTTGCCCAGGCGCGTCTGGTTCGATTCGCGGTTTCCGCCCCGCATGCCGGTGCCGAGGCAGAAGCGCGAGACCGCGAGCTTGGTCCGGCCCAGCGGGACCGTCTCGTACGGGTCAAAGAACGCCGGTTGGCGCTCCACGGCGGGGGCGAGGCCGGCTCCGACGAGCAGCCCGCCCACGCCCAAGGCGGAGCCCTTGAGGAATTCGCGGCGGTGGATTTTCATAGACCGGTTCGGATACGTATCTGGCAATCAAGTTTACTTCAAGCGCCCATTAACATTCTTCCGCCGCGGTGCGTGCGCAAGCGGAATTCTGGGAATGGTGCGACCTCCCGCCCCCGTTACACCGGCGCGCCGGCGTCCCCACGGCGCGTTTGCCTCGCTGTTCGCCACGCGCACTGGGGAAGCTCGGGGCTGCGCGCTGGCAATGTTCGCTGTCCGTCCCAACCCCGACGGCGCCAGCGCCCGTCAGGGCCGCTCCTCCAGTGCCTGGACCGTACGCTGGTAAATCTCTTCCGGCGCACCCTCGGCCGAGACCTGCACGAGCAGGCCCAGCTTCCGGTAATACTCACTGAGCGGCGCGGTGCTCTTCTCGTAGGCCGCCATGCGCACCCGGATGGAGGCGGGCCGGTCGTCCTCCCGGATGGCCAGTGGGCTGCCGCAATTGTCGCAAACCTCGGCGACCTTGGGCGGCCGGGTGGTCACGTGAAACACGGCCCGGCAATTCGGACAGGTGCGCCGCCCGCTCAGTCGGGCGACGATCTGCTCGATCGGCATTTCGTAATCCAACACCGCGTCAAGCTGGAGGCGCTCCGAACGGAGCAATTCAGTCAGCGCCTCGGCCTGGGGCACCGTGCGCGGAAAGCCGTCGAGCAGGAAGCCGCCGGGGCAGCGCAGGCAGCGCATGCGCTCGCGCACCAGGGCCAGGACGGTGCTGTCGGGCACCAGTTCGCCCCGGCGCATGTAGTCGAGCGCCTCTTGCAACGCTGGGGTCAGTTCGGCGGCAGAGAGGTCCTTGGCCGCGCGGAAGACGTCGCCGGTGGAGAGGTGGCAGACACCGAGCCGTTCGTTCATCAACTCGGCCTGGGTTCCCTTGCCGACGCCGGGCGCCCCCAGGAGCACCAGCCGGTAGGGGCCGCGGGCCGTTGCCCGAAGATCCTGCCGGGTGACAGCGGGGCCTTTAAGCCAGTGAGCTTGATTCCGTTGTATAATCGCCATAGTTGGACGAATCGACTGAATCGATTCACGGCCACCTCCACACTTTGAGGTAGTGGCGCCACAGGCTCATGCAAATACCCCAGGCGCGCAAGGCGGATTTTCGCCCGCGGCGGGAAAAGCTGGCCCCCGGGCGGACGTTCCGGCAAATTGCCCCGCAGTGCAGCTTGGATCGCCCTCCCCGGGGGGAAGGCGGAACTCAGTCGCACCAGGCTGCAAACATTCAACCGACCGGAAACAGAAACATGAAACGAATACTTCGCTCTCTCCTCATCGTGCTGTCCCTGGGGTGCTTGGCGGGAACGACCCGTGCCGCCGACGGCTCGTTTGACGGGCTGGGTTTGAACCTCGGCAATCTGTACCGCACCTCCACGGCCCAAACGCGCTCGATCAGCCCCGAGAATTTCACCGGCGCGAAGGGCAAGGCCGGCATGGCCACTGAAGGCACGGGCCGAGGCGCCTCGCGCGAGCTGGGCCAGGGCTGGAAAGTCTCTCCCTCCGTCGCGATCAAAGCCAAGAGCACCTTCACCCTGGCCGAGATCGAAGGCCCGGGTTGCCTTCAGCAAATCTGGATGACCCCGACCGGCAATTGGCGCTGGTCGATCCTACGGTTTTACTGGGACGACGAAACCGAGCCCTCGGTCGAGGTGCCGGTGGCGGACTTTTTTGCCAGCGGCTGGGGCAAGTGGGACCGCTGCGCGCTGATCAACTCGATGCCGATTTGCGTCAATCCGCGCTGCGCATTCAATTCCTATTGGCAGATGCCGTTCCGCAAGAAGTGCCGGATCACGATGGAGAATCTCGACGACCGGGACATGGTGCTGTACTACCAGATCAATTACACCCTGACCGCGGTGCCGGACGACGCGGCGTATTTCCACGCCCAGTTCCGCCGGGAGAACCCACTCAAGACCAAGGGCCTCTACACCATCCTCGACGGTGTCCGGGGGACCGGCCAATACGTGGGCACCTACCTCGCCTGGGGCGTCCACAACACCGGTTGGTGGGGGGAAGGCGAGATCAAGTTCTACCTCGACGGCGACCAGGAGTGGCCGACCATCTGCGGCACGGGCACCGAGGATTACTTCTGCGGCTCCTACGACTTCGAGCACACCGGTCCCGACGGCAAGAACTACTACACGGAATTCTGCACGCCGTACACCGGCGTGCCGCAAGTCATCCGCCCCGACGGTCTCTACGATGCGGTCCAGCGGTTCAGCCTGTATCGCTGGCACATTCCCGACCCGATTCGGTTTGAAAAGGAACTGAAGGTCACCATCCAGGCGCTCGGCTGGCAGTCCGGCGGACGCTACCTGCCGCTGCAAGACGACATCGCCTCAGTCGCATTCTGGTATCAAACCGAACCGCACCAGAAATTCCCGAAGCTGCCCGGCAAAGACGAACTGGAGTGGCACTGAGCCGCGGGCGGGACGCGCTTTCGCTCCGGTGCGTCCTCCGCCGGCGCCGCTACACGTACAAATACACGTAAATGGCGAACGCGATCGCGGCCACGCCGGCCGCCGCCGCGAGCGACCAAAGCAGGTTGCGCCGCCGCGTGGCGATGGCGAGGGTGGAGACGATTACCGCCATCTGCGCGGCGAGCATGCCGTAAAAAAAGCGCTGGCTGCGGGCGTGGTGGCGCTCCGCCGAGAGGTTGCCCCGGCGCACCTGCAATTCGTAAAAGTTGGCGATGGCTTGGTTGAGCCGGGCTTCGGCCTCGTAGCGCAGCGCCGTGAAACGCAGGCGGGCCGCGGTGAAGTCGCGGCCGAGGGACGGTCCCGTCCCCGAGGCAAAACCGCTGGACGCCGCCCGTTGCGCGAACAGTTTTCCGAGGAGGTCGATCATCTGGCTGACCGGCTGCACGGCCTCGTCAAAGGCCTGGGCGCGGTCTTTGGCGGTGCGCAGTGCTTCCTCGATGGTCCGGTCGCTCACTTGGGCAACGAGGGGCGCGATCTGCGACTCCGGCCGCGAGCTTTCCAGGGCGTCCAGCGCCGCCTTGAGCCGCGGCTCCGGCGCGGCTCCGGCGCCGACCGATGGCAACTGCGCCTCCTGCAGCGCGGCCAGAGTTTTCTGGCCGGCCGCCGAGTCCAGCAGGGCGGACAGTCCGGCTTTCAACGAAGCCGCCCCGGCCGGCAGTTGGGCGGCAGCCTGCCGGAGCGCCTCCGCCTCGAGGGGATGCACCTCGGCGATGCTTTCCAGCAGGTCGAGCGTGTTGTGCTGGAAGGCGCCGCGCAGCCGTTTGGCCTGAAAGAAACTCCACTGGTCGCCCGCCTTGGACTGTTCCTGGGCCGCCAGCGAGCGATCGTACTGGGCGCGGGTCATCTCGCTCGACGCCAATCCCGCCAGCAGCGTGGCGACCACGGCCATGATCACCGGCGTGGCGCTGAGGATTTTGCCCCATGGTGTCTGCGGCATATCGGCTTTCAGTTCGTCCGGTATCTTGACTTTCATAAAGGCGGCTCCGGCCAGGCTCGACCGGTCACGAGCCGGAAACTACAGCAACTCGCCGCGCTTGCCAGTCCCCAAAATCAACCGGGGCGGCCATGGGGCATCCGCAGTCGGGCCTCCTCCGAACGGGACGCTGCGGACACACAGCAACCCCCGCGCGGTCCGTCGAACGCTTCGTTCCTCTGTTACCTTCCGGTGATCCCCAACGGGGTGGCGCCGATGGCTCGTCGAGTCGGCGACGGCGGCCCTCGGCCGGTTCGCTTACGTCTCGTCGAAGCCCGCCAGGGTCTTGTAGCGCCCGGCAAGCCAATCCGCCAAGCCGTGGAGGTACCAGCGGGAGAAGCGCCGGTCGCTGGCACCACCGGGCAGGCTGGTGTGGAGGGCATGATGCGCCAAGTCGGTGATCAGGCGGAAGGACGGCGCGAAGGAGGTTTCGCGTCTGGCGCCGCGGTGGATCTGGCCCTGGCACACGGTGGCCCGTCCGCCGGGCAACTCCACCAGGTGGTCGAAGCCCAGGAACAACGGCAGTTTCCCTCCCAGAAGCAGATGTTTCATCCGGATGCGGCGTTGCCAGCCGTAGGGTTCGGCCGGTGCGGCGAGCGAGCGGGCCAGCGCCGCGCGGTAAATCTCCGCGCGGGATCGCGCGCCAAACCACGCCGACTGCCCGGCCAGCAGCACGCGGTCGAACGTGCCGAAATAGGCGAGAAAAAGATGCGTGTCGTCGAGCAGCCGCGCGATCACCGGCCGCCCCATTCCGGCCTGGGAATCGCCGAAGACTTCTTCGATCAAGGCGCGGTAGAATCGCTCAAAGAGGAAGGCCGCCTTGGACTCGCTCCGGTAGGTGAGGTCCCACTCGGCAAGAAGCCGGACGGATTCGCCGTGGGCGGCGGTGAATTCGCCGAGCAGTGGCCGCAGGACCGTCATGAACCGTTCGGCTTGGGGAGAGTAAAGGTCGAGTTGAAGCGGCTTCATCGTCTCCACCGTGGCCTTGTCTGTCCGCGCCAGCAGGGCGTTGATCCGGTCCGCGCGGTAGGACGCCATCGGTACGTTGATCGGACGCACCCGGCCCAGGGAGTTGAGGTCCTGGTTCGCGGTGGCGAAGAAACCCTCTGGCGGGTTGAGGGTGCGCGGCAAGGCTTCGGGATCCTCGAACCCCTGCCAGTCATTCGCCGCGTCCCAACCGGGCAGCGGCACCAGACCGGAGACGCCCGGCCGCCGGCGCGGAATCCGTCCGGACATTTGGAAGCCGATGTTCCCCGCGGCGTCCGCCAGGACCCAGTTCCAGGTGCCGTTGGCCAGTCGCGCCAGGACCTGACGGCCTTCGTCCACGCCCCGAGCCGTGAGGATCCCGCAGGCCGCGTCGAGCGCGGCGGCGCTCGTCTGCTCCGCGCCGGACCAGCGGGTGGCCAGGTAAAGGCCGGGGAGGAACGGATCGCCCTCGAGCACGCCATGGTGGTTCTCGAAGAAATACAGTTCCTCCGGCGGGTGCGTCCAGCGGCGGACGGTTTCCCTGCGTGTTTGGAAGTCCACCCACGCCTCGCCCCGGCGGTACTTCCCGTCGCGACAATCCTCAATCCAGGAATCGATGCAGTCTCCGCCGGCGTAGGTCACGCCCCACGCCAGGTCGGGTGTGCGGCCCAGGAGCACGCCCGGCACGCCCGGCAGCGTGGCGCCCATTGCGTACCGGGTCGGCTTCCCAGCGCCCCAGCGGAGGACGGCCTCGTACCAGATGGGCGGCAAGCGGTTGACTTCGAGATGCGGATCGCTGGCCAGGAGCGCGCGGCCCGAGGCGGTCCGCGCGCCGGCGATGGCCCAATTGTTCGAGGCCGTGAGCCGGGGCAAGACCGACGCCCACCTCAGCGATTCGGGCACCAGGCGCTCGGCCACGCGCACCTGCCGGATCAAGTCCTCGTCCAAGCCGCCGAGTTGGCCGGGGAAAAGCTCCTCCAGCTTTTCGCGGGCGACCCCATTCTGGACGCATTCGACGAGGAAGCGCTCCATCTCGGCCTGTGATTGGACCAGCCCGACGAACCCGGTCAGCTTGCCGGTCAACAGCACGTCCGCCGGCGTCCACCGCTCGAAGGCGCATCTCAACAGCCGGAGTTCCCACGGCAGCGCCGCCCGCTGGAAGTAGTGGTTCACGCCGCGGCAGTACGCCTCGACGGCGCTCCGGGCGCGGGGGGAAAACGCGGCTTCCTCGGCCGCCGCGTCGCGGCCGAAATTCCAGCGGCGGAAAAAACGGTCCAGCGCCAGCAGGTCGGCAGTGTCTTGCAACTGCTCGCAGGCCTCGCCCCGGCCGAGAACGCGGGTGAGCAGCATCTGGAGTCCGCGATCCCGGGCGTGACAAAAGCCCAGTCCAAAGTGCGCGTCGTCGAGAGCCGCCGCCGTGATGTGCGCGACGCCCGCTTCATTCCGGTGGATACGGACCCCGCCGGCTTCACCGCGGAGCAGAAGAGGCGTTTGGCTCATCGGTCCAGAACGGGGGCGACTCTCACGGCGCGACTTCCAGAAACCGCATCTGGCTGTCGCCGTGCCGCAGCACCTTCACCTCGCGCCAGCCGCCGGCCAGGTCGAGCGTGTCGCGGTGGGCGTGGCCGAGCACAAAGCGTCCACCTGGGGCGAGCAAGCGGGGCAGGGTGAGGTCGTCGAGCAATTGCTGCGCGAGCGAGGTGGAGCGGTGCCCGACGTTCTTCTCGCCGTACGGCGGGTCCGCGAAGATCAAGTCAAACTGCCGGCCCGCCGCCGTGAGTTGCGGGATCGCGGCGAAGACGTCCTGTGTGCGGATTTCCAGCGCCTCGGCCGGAACGCCCGCCGTCCGGGCGTTGCGGCGGATGAACTCCGCGTGCCGCGGTGACTTCTCCACGCCGACCGCCGCCGCCGCGCCGCGGCTGAGGCATTCGAGGCTCAGGGCGCCGGTGCCGGCGAACAGTTCCAGCACCCGCGCGCCGCCGACCCGCGCCCCGAGGCTGTTGAAAACAGCTTGCTTGACCAAGTCCGGCGTGGGCCGCACGGCCAGTCCCTTGGGCGCCTTCAGAATCCGCCCGCCCGATCTGCCACCGATGATGCGCATCACGAAGTGGATCGTTGTCCACGCGGGCCGGCGATTGCCCGCGCCGGTCGGGGCGGGACCGGTCTGTCACGGTCCGGTGGTTCGCCGGGTGGAATTCGTTTTCCGGATTTCATGGAGCCGGTTCGTACCAGTCGCCGCGCAGCCAGTCGGCGATCAGGCCGATCTGCTGCTCGGTGAGGATCTGCTGCCGGCCGAACGATGGCATGCGGTCGTTGCGTTCGCCGTAGAATTCCGGAGCGGCCGGATCGGAGATGAACCGGATCAGCCACTCCCGCGAACCGTAACCGGTGAGGTCGGGCGCGGTGGCGTCTTCGTCCTTCTGACGAAACTGGTGGCAATCGGTGCAGCCGGTTTCATCGCGCAGGAGCCGGCGGCCCTCCTCGATGAGCGCCGCGTCGCGGCGGTCGGCCGTCGCTTGCGACTTGAGCTGCGCCTCGGCGGAAACCGCGGCAATGACCTTCCGCAGCGCGGCCATTCTCTCCGGCGAGTAGTGGGCGACCTTTTCCGTCACGAACTTCACCATCTTGCCGCCGCGGAGTTTGGTGGCGCCGAAACGGTTCGTGCTGGCGACGCCCTGGGGCGCCAGGAGCAACGCCAGCCACTCGCGCGAGCCGAAACCTTGCAGATCGGAAGCGGCTTGGGCGGGGGCGGGCCGGCGGCCCAGGCCGTCCGTGCCGGCGTAGCGGTGACAGGCGGCGCATTGGTCGGCGAAGAGCTTCGGGCCTTGGGTGAGCGGGTCGGAGCGAAGCAGTTCCAACGCGCCGCCAACGGGAATCCGGGCCGGCGAAAGGGCGAGTGTTTTGACGCGCGCCGCGTCGCGCTCGGCGGCGGCGACGGCGCGTTGGTAGTCCGGATTGCGCCGGTCCCCGTCCCACGCCAGATACGTGAGCAGGGCGGCGGCGGCGACCAGCGCGCCGGCCAGCGCGACGTTGAACCGGTGGCCCAGCCGCCAGCGCCCGAGCAGCGGCATGAGAAACACGACGCCGATGACCAACCCCGGAATGATCACCGCGCCCCAGATTTCCCCGCCACTGGGGAACAGTTTGAGGAACTGAAAGAGGAACAGGAAATACCACTCGGGCCGGGCCGCGTCGAACGGCTCGGCCGGGTTGGCGGGCGCGCCGAGTTCCGCGCCCAGCGGCCCGTGGCCGGAGAAGAGCCGGTGGCGCACGATCAGGAACAGCACGGCGCCCAGCACCGCGAGACACGCGACGGCGTCCCGGAGCACCTGGTCCGGCCAGAAGGCCGCGTCCGGGCGTCGCCGGGGTTCCTTGGCCGTGATGCCGTGCCGCCGAAAGAGGTAAATGTGCCCGACGGTGAGGACGACGAGCGTGGCCGGCAGCACGCCGGCGTGCAGCGCAAAGAACCGGGTCAGCGTCAAGTGCCCGTAGTCCGGGCCGCCGACCAGGAGTTTCTGGATCGCCGGTCCAAGCACCGGTACCACGCCGGTGATGTTTGTGGAGACGCGGGTGGCCCAGAAGCCGGTCTGGTCCCACGGCAGGAGATAGCCCGTCAGGCTGAGCGCGAGCACCAAGTGGGCGAGGACCACGCCGAACCAGAAATTCACTTCGCGCGGCGCCTTGTAGGCGCCATCGACCACGACCTGCAGGAGATGCAGGACCAGCAAGACCGGCAGCACCTGCGCGGTGTAATGGTGCAGGCCGCGCAGCAACCAGCCGCCGGTCGTCTGCTCCTGGAGGTAGAACACGCTTTCCCATGCGGTCTGCGCGCTGGGGCTGTAGCCCATCCACAGAAAAACGCCGGTCAGAAACTGCACGCCAAGCGCGAACACGACGGTGCTGCCCCACACGTAACGCCAGCGCGCCCCGCCGGGGATGTTCTCGAACAGCGCGGCGCGGGTGATCTGCCGCAACCCGGTGCGCTGGTCCAGCCAGTCGAGGACGGCGCTCATGCCAGCGGGATTTTTTCGGCGACGCCGGCCGCGAACCGCTGGTAGTTCACGTAGATCTCGTTATCGGCGCGGAGGGAGACTTCCAACGCATCCAGGCCGCGCGGCGCCGGACTGGCGGGATCGGCGATGCGGCCCTCGGTCGTGAAGACGCTGTTGTGGCATGGGCACTGGAAGCGGCCGAGGGCGGGAACGAAGTTCACCATGCAGCCGGCGTGCGGGCAGATGGCGCTCAGGGCTTCGACCTGGTTGCCAGCCCGCCGGCGCAGATACACGGCGCCCACGGGGACGGCCGGGATTCGGTTCCACGCGTCAACGCGCGCCTCGACCACCGGGAATCTCCGCGGGACGCCGTCGGCGGGCAGCGCGTCCAGGCTGGCCACGCGCACAGCCCGGCCCGCCGCCGCCGGGCGCCGCAGCGGGTCAAAGAACACGGTGAGTCCGGCGCCAAAGGGCACCGTCCCGAGCACCGCGCCGGCGGCGGTGGCGCAGAGTTGCTGCAAGAACACCCGCCGCTGCGGGCCGGGTGGCTGGTCGTCGTGCGTCATGGCTTCCACTGTGGGATGCCGGGAAGATGGAAGGGTTCCGCGTGAAGTGCAAACGGGAATCGGCGCTCCGCGCGCAACCGACGGCTCGCGGCGCGACTTCGCTCAGCGTTTCCCCGGCGCCCGCGGCCGGCGGCGGCAGCCGTTTTGGATCCAGAGCTTCCAGACCATCAAGAAGGCTTCGCGGATGATGTGACCGGACATTTTCGAGCGGCCCTCGCGGCGCTCGGTAAAGATGATCGGCACCTCCACGATTTTCAGCCCTTGCCGCCAGAGCCGGTGCGTCATCTCGATCTGGAAGCTGTAGCCGTTGGACTGGACGGCCTCGAGGTTCACGGACTGCAGGGCGTGGCGGCGAAAGCACTTGAACCCGCCGGTCGGGTCCGTGAACGGCATGCCGGTGACGACGCGCACATACACCGCCGCGCCCTTGCTCAGCATCAGCCGGTTGAGCGGCCAGTTGACGATGCGAATGCCGCCGATGTAGCGCGAGCCGAGCACGCAATCCGCGTCCGCCGCCGCCGCCAGCAGGCGCGGGATGTCTTCCGGATCGTGCGAGAAGTCCGCATCCATCTCGAAGACGCACTCGTAATCCCGCGCCAACGCCCATTGGAAACCGGCGATGTAAGCGCGCCCCAGGCCGTTCTTCTGAGGGCGATGCACAACGTGGAGGGTCGGGTGCTTGGCGGCCAGGTCGTCGGCGAGCCGGCCGGTGCCATCCGGGGAATTGTCATCGACCACCAACAACTCCACCGGGGCCCGGAGCCGGAGGAGGCGTTCGGCCAACGGGAGCAAATTCTCGCGCTCGTTGTAGGTCGGGACGATGACGAGGGTCTTCTTCATTCGGCCACAGGCCGCTGGAAAATAAGCGACCCGCGCGCCGGAAAACAAGCGCCGTTTCCGCCGACGCCGGATGTCGGCCACCGGAGCGGCGGATGGACGACGGCCGCGCCCTGCACTTCGAGCGCCTCTGCCCAGCGTTCAGTCCGGTCCCCGCGCGACATTCGGGCCGGCCGGCGGCAGCAGCGGCCCCAGCGGACACTGATCGCAAAGCGCCCGGCGGGTCCGGCAGAAGTGCTTGCCCACCATCACCAGTTGCGCGTGGTAGTCCTGCCAGTAGTCGAGCCGTTGCGCGGGCGGCTTGTGGTCGAGCGCCGTTTGGCAAATCGTCTGTAACTCATCGTAGGTGGCCTCGCACGCGCCGGGGCTCCCCCGGCCTTCCGCCTTCGGCCTTCTGCTTTCGGCACCGCACCAGCCGTGGCGGTGGAAAATCCGCTGGGTATAGGCGTCGATGACGAAGCTTCGATGCCCGCCCGCGTAAAGCAACATGCTGTCCGCGGTCTCGGGTCCGATGCCGTGGGTGGCCAGCAACCGCGCCCGCGCCGCGGCCGTCTCTCCGGCAAAGAGTCGGGCCAGGTCGCCGTCGCATTGCTCGACCAGCACGCGCAGAAAAGAGCGCAGGCGCCGGGCTTTCACATTGAAATAGCCGGCGGGCCGGATCAACTCAGCCAGCCGCCTTTCCGGGAGCGAGAAGAGTTTTTGGGGATCCAGCGCGTCCGCGGCCCGGAGGTGGGCGATGGCGCGCTCGACGTTGCTCCAGTTGGTGTTCTGCGTCAGGATCGCCCCGACGCAGACCTCGAACGGCGTCTCGCCCGGCCACCAGCCCTGGTGCCCGAACCGCTGGTGCATCAAGTCGTAAGCCCGCCGCAGGACGGCGGCGGGCGGGCGCGAAATCCGATGGGTGGCGGCCATGCGCCACTGATAGCAGGTGTTCGCGCAACGGCCAACCGGAAGATCGGATGAGACCCGCCGGCCGGGGCGGGAGCGTGCTCCGCGTTTGGCGGGCGGGGCCAGGCCGGCTACCTTTTGACCCAGCGTGAGAAAGCGATTCTCCCGCGGACATGAAAGGAACGATCCGATGAAACGGTGGACGGTTCTCGTTGCGGCGGTCTGGGGAATTCTTCCCCTTGCGGCGCCCGGCGCGCAAACGGCGCAGGCGCGGGTGTGGTGTTTGTCGCTGCGCTTCCAGCAGGGGGCGGACTCGTTTGGGGACACGCTCGATTTGAGCACCGTCGCCGGCCCGCCCAACGGCGAACTGGCGCCGTACAACGGGGACACGTACGGCAGCGGCTTTGCCCTGGGACTCTCCAGCGGTGTTTCCATTTACGGGACGATCTACGTCAACCTGCCGCCGTACGCCGACGCCAACGGCAATGGTTTCGACGATTTCTTCGAGGTCGCCCTCGCGGCGGGCGGCACCACCACCGGCACCTACACCACCGCCATCGGCGG